>JAUSHJ010000018.1 GCA_030648615.1 Microcaldota archaeon
TAATTCTAAAAGTTTTTGGTATCTTAAATTAAACTCTCAATTGTTTGAATTAAAATCACAGCGAGTTTTCAGGTTAGGTGAGGATGTAACGTTTGAAGATATGTTTGGTCATCAGGAATTACAAGTCATTTTGTTTTTAGCTGAGCATCCATATTGCATTCGTAAAACTATGATAGATGCTATCGGTCTTCCGGAAAAGAATGCAGTAGTTTCAGACATAAATGGTGTTGCACGTGCATTTGGATTGCCAGAGCCTGTCCTAAGAACAAATTCAAAACCGTATCTTTACTCGGTTAATCCAAAATTTGCCGAATGGTCCGGAATAGCTACAAAACCCGGAAAATTAATTTTTAATGAGATATTTGATCCAAAAGAGATGCAGATAATCCTTGAAGTTCTGAATTTAGGTATTGCAGTAGTTGCGGACATCTGCAAGAATTTATCCTGGAGACGCTCTGATGTGCGTGATCAAATGGTTAGGGTAGAAAACATATGTACGTCGCTTGGACTTCCGAAACCTTTTATTGCAAGCGGAAATACTCTTACTCGTCGTTATGAATTAACTGAAGAGTTTGTAAAACATTTCGGATTCAAGAAACATGCAGTTCAGTTACTTAAGTATTATTTTACTCCAAAACTAATTGAAACTCTTACTGCTATTGCAGAAAATCCACTTGCTGATTTTTCTGTCCTCGCATCAAAATTAGGCATTAATGTGCCAGCACTTTATCATCGACTTAGAGATATCGAAAAAATATCAAAAAAGCACGGTATTGATTCTTTAGTCAGAGTGCATCGTAATCATCCATCTTTAGTACTTCTCAAACCAGCTTTTCTTAAGAGATTTGAACTTCCGATAGTTGCCCCTTCGATTGATCAGATTCTAGTTAATAGTATTCAAAAAATAGTTTACATTGAGGAACTCAAGCATCGTAATCCTAGTGCAGCAGATACTGCAAAAGCACTCAAAATTTCGGTTTCCCAGGTATATACCGCAAGGGCAGACGCCAGGAAACGATTAAACGAGTGGAACTCTCTAATAAATTCATTTCGGGAAGTTACTGTAGATAAACCTATTGCAAAAGATTCTCTTCTTTTCTTTAGAATTGCCCATGGGCGATGGCCTAATAATAGCGATTTGAGGGACGGTGCTTCTAACATTGCAGTTGCATTTGGCGGAGAATACAATTCAGTTTTAATTTTAGCAAGGGCAAAACCTTTCATTACTTATCAAGATTGCGTTGCAATAATACGTGCGGATCTTAAAAAAATGTCAGACTGGGATTTTTCTAAATTTCCAGATCAGATTATGGTTCAGAAAGCATTCGTAGGTGCACTGGTAAGGGGTGCCGATTTAACCCAGCTTGAAGCAATATTGCGAGAATCTAAATCGATGCAAACTACTATTCTTAAATTAAACGAGATTCACGTTCATGGGTTAGGCTTGTCAATTGAAGAATTATCTCCAGAAATAAGCGGAGGCCGTGCCACAAGTAACGGATATGTTTCTGGCTAATTAATTTAATAAAGTCAACATTATTATATTCAATTATTCTATCTATATTCATGCCAACAAAGGAAGAAATTCAAAAAGTAATGCAATGGTGCGAAGATAAGAAGAAAGAACGTGGCAGGATTTATGCCATAGAAAGAAATGCATTTAGAGAAGAAATTCGCTGGACTTACCGTTTTCCTTTTATTGAAATAGATCGTCCGAAAGAAGTTGCAGCAAAAACCAATCTTGTTTATGATTCTTTGACTAAATCACTTTGGCAGTACATGAATAATGATTGGAGACGAATAAGCGAGGATGCAAGGATACAATAGCTAGTTTCTAGCTTTTACTCTTTATTCTCTAGTTTCTAGCAATTATTTATAAACCTCAATAGGTTATCCTAGTTATGCCAGTATTAGCACAAAAAAGCCTTGCAGGTCAAAAAGTAAAAGCATACTTGAAACTTGCCCAGGAGAGTGAAGGTGCGTGGGCATCTATAGTAGTATTTCTTGGAGCTCTATTTCTTCTAGGTGCAATACCATTTTATCCTGTTTATTTAGTTCCAGTATTAGCTGCAATCTGTGGTATAGTAGCTTATAAGCATCCTGCATTCGGCATGCTTCTTTCATTTTTACTTGCATTTCCAGCAATTTCATATCAATCAGCAATATTTGGCTGGGTATTCGCATTAGTAATATCATTAGTTTTATTTGAGATGTTTGAACAATGGCTGGTCATTGCTTATTTGGAAATCCTGATAATGGCACCATTTAGTTTTGGTCAATTGCCATTCTTTGGCTGGTTCTCAATTCTAGGTATGGCCATAGGTGCAATGCGTTTCGGTTCCAAGAAAAGCGTTATCATATCTATTCCAGCTGTTTTTGCAATTCTGCTTTTATCATCTTTATGGGGTGTGCAAAATAGTGCATTTTTACCAGTTAATTTAGATATCTATAAACCACTGAATTCTGATCTTACTCTTTCAAAAAGTTCAGTAGATATTTTTAATCTTCCATCTATGCTTTTTTCTTCTCTTGGAAGTCTTGCTGATTTTAGTGTATTGAGTAAGTTGAACGATGCCATATCTAAAGTTGGCGGGAATATGCTTGCTATTTTATTTTCAGATTCCGGTTTAATTCAACTTGCTAGCTGGAGTATTCTTCTTTTTGCCATGGCATATATTTCTGGTTATTTCAAGGGTAAACACGCTCAGTTTAAATCGAGTCTTTTACTATTTCTAATTGTTCCAGTTTATTTCTTTATTTCTCAGATGATGAAAACACAATTCAGGTTTGAAATAATCTTTGCTATTGGGGTTACTTCAATTGTAATAGCTGTGCTGGAACAAAATGGTATAAAAATAAGTCATGAAACAGACGTTAAAAGAGCAGAAAATACTAAGAGTTTTGGTAAATTTGGTCTTCAGGATATGGGTGTAGGCGGAGATGAAAAAGGTTTGGGTGATGTCGGTGGTTATGAAGATGTCAAAACAGAACTTAAGGATTCTATATTGCTTCCTCTTGAAAATAAAGAGTTGTCCTATGCTTATGGAATAAAACCACCTGCTGGTATTCTGTTATTCGGTCCTCCTGGTACTGGTAAAACTATGCTTATGCGTGCTCTTGCTAAAGAGTTGAAGTACGGATTTTACTATATAAAATCTTCTGATATTTTATCGCAATGGTACGGAGAATCGCTAACCGGAGATCAAAAGATTGTAATCTTAGACAAAGGAATCGTGAAAGAAGAACGAATCGATGATGTTGTAAATAACAAAATTAACGCAAAAGTTTTGTGTTTTAATGAAAATAATCAAGTTGTTTTTTCAGATATAAGCGGACATATTAAGCACAAATCTACTTCCTCAATTTTTGAAGTTCAAACTCGTACTGGAAGAAAAATCAAAGTAACAGATTATCATTCGTTATTTACTTATGATGGAAAAAGTATCACGAGCATTCCAACACATAATCTCGTAGCTGGAAAATCACATATTGTCGTTCCCAGTGCGATACACTTAGATAATCAAATGAACGAAAAAACATTCTTTGAGATGTATCATAATAATGGAAAAGATTCTCGTCTCAAGAAAATTGGCAGCGGAATTTATCTAGATTTAGTTGAAGAAATCAAACAAGTTAAAGACGAAGAATTTGTATATGATATTTCTGTCGATCCGACCCAAAACTTCGTTGGTGGTGTTGGTGGAATATTTGCACATAACAGTGAAAAAAATATTTCTGAAATATTCCACATAGCAAGAAGCAAAGCACCATCAATACTATTTTTTGATGAAATTGACAGTATTGGAAAAAAGAGAACCTCTTACAGTGCAGATGATGTCGGCCCTAGAGTATTAAGCGTTCTTTTACAGGAGATGGATGGTTTAAAATCAGGTAAAACCATCATAGTTGTAGGTGCAACGAACGTTCCTCATCAATTAGATGCAGCATTGTTAAGACCTGGTAGAATCGACAAAATAATTTACATGCACTTGCCAGATAAGGAAGCAAGAAAAGCAATATTCGAAGTTAGTTGCAAAAAAGTTCCAATTTCTGAAGATGTAGATTTTGATAAATTAGCTTTGAAAACTGATCGTTTCAGCGGTGCAGATATAAAGAATATTGTTCAGGAAGCGATTAAAATTGCGGCAAGGGCAGCAGGTGTGAAGGGTGTCGTAGTTCCAGTAACCATGGATTATTTCCTCACAGTTCTCAAATCAATCAAACCCAGCACAGGTATAGCACAGTTAGAAGATTATGAAAGATTCCAGCAGGACTTTGAAAGAAGAGTTGGTGCAAAAGAAGAAGTCAAGGTAAAAGAAGATTTAGTCACATGGAAAGACGTTGCTGGTCTAGATGATGTTAGAGATGCTCTACTGGAAACAATTGAAATGCCACTACTGCATGAGAAGGAGATGAAAGAATTCAAGATTAAGCCAACAAAAGGTATTCTATTATTTGGTCCTCCAGGTACTGGTAAAACGCTAATTGTAAAGGCAGCTACTAATGAGCTAAAAGCAACTTTCCAGACTATGAGTGGTGCTGAATTGCTTAAACAAGGTTATGCTCAGGCAGTCAATACTATAAAAGAAGTTTTCAATCGTGCTCGGGAAAATACTCCTGCAATTATATTCGTAGATGAAATAGAGACATTGACAGCTGCAGCAGCTCGTTCAGTAAGTGGAGAAATACTTGGTCAATTTTTAGTAGAGATGGACGGAATAAAAGAATTGAAAGGTGTCATAGTCATGGGTGCCACAAATAAACCTGGCTTATTAGATACAGCAATTCTTCGTCCTGGTCGTTTCGATAAAATATTTTACGTTCCTCCTCCGAATGAAAAGGGGAGATCAGATATGTTCAAGATTCATCTAGGTAATTTAGCAGAAGGTGTTGATGCTGCTGTATTGGCAAAAAAAACTGAAGGATTTACTGGTGCAGATATAGCTGGCATTTGCCAGGATGTAAAAATGTCTGCATTAAAGAACAGGATTGCAAGTAAATCCTCTAAGATAACTACTGAAGACCTACTCAAGGTCATTTCAAGAAGAAGGCCATCAGTCACCAAGGATATGCTGGTGGAATTTGAAAACTTCATGGAAGAATATGGGGAGAGACGTTAATTCTATAAATTGTTTTATCAATAATGATTAACTATGGGTTTTGAAGATCTTGGATTAACTGCATATACCTTACGTGCTCTTTCTAATTTAAAAATTAATGAACCTACGGAAGTACAAAAAGCAGTTATTCCTCCTATTATTGCAGGAACCGATGTTGCCGTAAGAAGTCCCACGGGTTCTGGGAAAACACTTGCATTTGTACTCGGATTGATTACGCGAATAAGTCAAAGTTATAGAGACAGATATGCATTAATCTTTTCTCCAACTAGAGAACTGGCTATTCAGACTAGAGACGTTATTAATCGTCTTCAATTGGGCGGTATGACTGCCAGAGCAATATATGGTGATATGTCAAATGCTGATATTTTAGCTCTTGGAGACATGAGTATTAAGTTTACAGTGGCTACTCCTAGAAAGCTCTGGGATCTTACGCAAAAAAAGCGTTTTTATCCAGAACGCTATAATTTAGTAGTTCTAGATGAAGCAGATGAACTTTTGTTGAACGGTTTTAAGAGTGACATCGACTATGTGTTAGCACGTATTAGTATTTTACAGACATTGTTTTTCTCAGCTACTTTGGACAAATCTTTCCGTAACCTTTCTGCAAGTTATCAAAAAGATCCGATGATATTTGAAATAGGTGAAAAAGAAGTAGTAAGAACAATTTCTACAGAAATAATTAATGTTGCCAATGATACTGCTAAACTTTTAATTTTATTAAAAATTTTGAGAGAAGAGCCAGGACAAGTAATTGTTTTTGTTTTTAGCAGAGTTCGTGCGACTCGACTTGGAGAAAAATTAGCTCAACTTGGGATTAATGCTACATTTACCCATAAAGAAGTTCTTCAAGTAAGAAGAGAAGAAATAATGAATGATTTCAGATCTGGAAAGTTAAAAGTTCTTGTTGGCACTGATATTCTTGCTCGTGGCATAGACATTCCTCGTCTGCCTCTAGTTGTAGAATATGATCAACCATTTGGTTCAGATTCAAGTATTCACAGAGCTGGTAGAACAGGTAGGATGGGGAACATTGGTAGAGTAATTTCATTTAATGATCTAACTGGTCGTGATCCAGCATCACTTAGGAGATTAAGTGATGGGTCTTCAAGACGCAAAAAAAGATTTTCCGGTTCATCTGCTACAAACACTCATGTTGGCATGCCTTCTCATGTGCTAAAAAATAGATGATTAATTATTTTCTAAAACCAACTTTTCTTTTCTCAACCTTTTGTTTAACGTGCTTTTCAACAAATTCCCGTTTTATCCTGAAAACCCGCTTTCCTTCTGTGATATCCTCAATCGTTAATCCATCTATCTTATTTATGTCTTTGTCGAAAAAGAGCCTGTCTTTCAATGTATCCATTACTGTCCTGATATCTGCACTCAGTTTCCTGGCACCTTTTTTGCTTTCAATTGCTGCATTTGCAAATAATTCTATTGCTTCTGGCTCAAGTGTAACTGTAATTCCATAACTTGTAAGATCTGCTGTTGATCGTGTCAAAACCTCTAAAGGTGGGTTAGCAGTAAGCAGCGATCGGAAATCAGCATTATCAAAAGCCCTTAGTATTATGGGATTTCCTATTCTTCCTATCATTTCTTCGCTAAAACTAGCTTCTCTCAATTGCTCTTCGTCCAATCCACTCGTATGATCGTACTTAATAAATGAGAATGCGCCTGACAGTACCATCATTACGTTCATATCTATTTTTTCTATTTGTTCAAAACGTGTACCAACGGTTAGTTCACTGCCTGGTTCAAGAAGTTTTAAGAGTTGATCTTGCAACATAGGTGCGAATTCGGGTCCTTTTCTCACTATTTTATCAAATTCATCTATATGGAGTATAATTCTTTTTGGGTCATTGTGGCGTTTTTTCAAATTTCTTATTTCTCTGGCAATAGCATTTTCTACATTGGCTCCTACGTAACCTGCTGGGGTAAGTTCTGGTATTGTTATTAATCCAAATGGTATGCTCATAATTTCAGAAATTGTTCTTACAGAATGAGTTTTTCCTACTCCAGTGGGACCTGCAATAAGTAATGGTTCGCCAATTCCTGTTTTAAGATATGAAATAATTCTAACTATAATTAACCGTACTGCATCATCTTGACCATATATAAGTTTTCTTGTATTTTCAAGCGTCGTTGTTGCAAAACTTCGTACGTCTTCGAGTGTTATCAGTTTCGGCAATTCTCCGGTATCTGATAATTTGGATGGTTTGTGTTTTCTCGCAGCTTCACCATCAACTTTCACTTCGTGCAGACTTGGTATATTGCCATTAACATACTTTTTTGCCTGCTCATATAACTCCGTATTTTGCTCCTTCAGAAATGCAACTATTCGTCCACGCCCATGCTTAAAGCCAAGAATGTCTTCCGCTCCGTAGTTTATCGCAGAGCCGTTTGGATGCTTCTCTTCCAAATATCCTATTAGCCTGCACAGGCGAAGTATTCTCTCTTTGTCTTTTTCAGTTAGACTATCTGTGGGTAGGACGTGTTCTACTGGAACATGTAATCTTCCTTCTGAACCTTGAAGTGCGTAGTTAAACGGAGCGTCATTTCCTTTCTCTTGAAAACGTGCAATAACCGTATATGCAAACTTCTCAAAGTCTGCGGTCCAGTCTCTTTCTTTAATCGCTGGCATAAAATAGAAACATTTGCTCTTTGGTTCTAGTATATGAATTTTTCGTGTCGTTTTTTTAATTTGCGATGTCTCTTTAATTCGTCTTTTTGGTTTAACCATTTTCCTTGGTTTTCTATTGGTAACCCCATCCATATTTGGTATTATTCCATCTACATATGCCATTGCTTTTGTATACAGCTGTCTTTTTTTAAAAAATGCAGCTATTTCTCCATTTCCATATCTAAATCCTAAAACATCTGAAGAAGAAAGCATCTCTTTTTTATCTTCATCTGATAGTTCATTTTTCAGGTGTCCAAATAGTCTGCATAATCTAAATATTCTTTCTCTTTCTTTTGGGCGCGGTAAGTCTATAAGTGCAATAACTTGCTCTGGTATTACTAGTTGTACTACTCCGTCAGAATTAATTATTTCATGAAGTTTAAAAGATCCATCATTTACCTCTCTAATTGCAGTATAAACATAATCATTGAATTTGGCAATAAGTGTATGCTCTTCTATAGCTTGCGTATGGTAAAAATAGCGTCTTCTTGTTTTTATCTCTGTATCCATCAATAGATGTAATTAGCAACAGTTTTTAAATTTGTCAGAATTCCCTAAGTATTTTAAAGTTATTACAATAAAAGTAATAACATGTATAAATCTAGGAATAGTATATATAGAAAGCCACTGGCTACTGTTTTAGCTATAGCAACAGCAGCAACATTTGCTTTAGTCAAACCTAATTTTTCTAGTTTTTCACCAATTGTTGAGGTTGCTTCAGCACATGCAGATTCTGGTAGGCAATTGTCACTGAACGAATTAAGTAGAGAGGAAAAATTAATTCAAGAGCTAAGTAGTACTGCAGGTCCAAATACAAGGCAACTTGCTGCATATAATCTAACTAAACTTTATATCGAAACTGAACAACTTAATAAAATTCCAATTCTTCTAACTAGTAAAGATCTTTTTGTACAAGCTGGTTGCCTTCAAAACTTAAGCGAACCAAATATCTGGTCAAAAGAAATGACAACACTCATTCCTTATTTTGTCGATATTCTCTCTGAACCTACTCAAAATAAGTTTTTTCCTGTATCTGCTCTTGCAAATGCAGCAAACATGGGCGTTGATATTAGTTTGGCAATACCTGCACTTAAACGTTCTATTCACAGTTCCGATCCAGAAGTTAAATCTCTCATAGTTAATGTCATAACGAGGCATTATATAAATCAAAGAGATTGGAATACGGTTCAGAAGTTTTTGGCACAACCCATGCTTACAAATTTGCTCGATAAAAACGTTAAAACCATTGCTGTCAAATCCTTGGTTAGGCACTATGTCGATACGAAAGATTGGAATGCACTTAATCGATTGGAACATACTGCTGATGGTTCTATACAGAAAATTTCTCAAGCGGAAGTTACTTCTGCACAGTACGAATCTGGTATTAATATTCCTTGTGCTGTAGTTGTGCCAGCACACAAGTGCAAAGAGAATGTTGAAAAAGCGGAAAAGGAACGCGAACACAATCAAAAAGTTGACGTAGCAATTGAAATTACCAAGGTTGCTTCATGTATGTTACTAGGATTTTTTACGTTAGGGGTAGGTGGGCAAATTTGTCTGGAAGAAACAGATAAGCATAGACCCTAAAATTCCCCCAGCGTCTTCTGACCTGCCTTACTCTCAAATTTCTCCACTTTCACTCCCGTACGCCTGAACTCTACAAACGTAGTTTCAAGTAAACTTCTGTATAATTCTCGAATTAAGTTCTTGATTTCAGAAACATCGTTCGTAGCTCTCACCAGGGTTTTTGATTTAGTATAATTTTTCAATTCAGAATCAATAGCATTTATTCCAACTATAGTACAAACCAAATTATTATCTTTCAGTGTTTGTGCAACATCGTTAATTAGCTCATCAATTTCAGTCATTATATATCCAATTTCTCTGGAATTTCTTTTCAGGGTTTTTATTCTACTCAACTGCTTTTGTTCTTCTACCATTGCTACTTCAGAATCATCTTCTCCATTGGCTGCTTTGATAAGCCATGCTCCGGTATTCTTGCCAAACTTTTCTGCAATTTCAGTACGATTGTACTTGTGCAGATCAGCTACAGTTTTTATCCCAAGCATATTCAATGCTTCCTTAGTCTTTGGCCCCACACCAGGTATTTTATCCACATCTAAAATTCCAAGAAATGTTTCAACTTCTGGTGGTCTTACTATTGTCAAGCCATTGGGTTTCTGAATATCACTGGAAATCTTGGCAATTAGTTTATTTGGTCCGATGCCAATCGAGCAAGTAAAATGATAGTTCTCAAAAATCTCTTTCTTCAATTCTTCTGCAAGTTGTCTTGCTTTCACGTATTTGTTTTCTATTCTTTTGCTGACATCTATGAATGCTTCATCTATGCTTGTCTGCTCGAACTTGTCTGCATAGCTGGCAATGACCATCATTAGCTGCTGGGAGACTTCAGCGTATCTTTCATGTCTTGCCTTTATGAAAATCGCATTTTTATCCTCCAATTTCTTCTTGGCAAAAGCAATCGGCATTCCAGATTTTACACCATATCCTCTTGCAACATAATTGCTAGTTGCAACTGCCCCTGAATCTTCAGTTCTTCCGGAGAACATGCAGACTACTATTGGTCTATCTTTTAGCTTAGGGTTGTCAGTTTCTTCAACCTGAGCGTAGAAATAGTCGAAATCTATGTGAAAAATTATGCGTTGCATAGTCATCTATTGATAAATTGTCTTTTAATTCGACGTATTCTGAACGATCGTTCATTTTTTTGAACAATAATATCAAAAATTTGAATCTGATTTAATGTATTTGCTTTTGTAAGAAAAAATAAATAGATACGAAAAAATCAGGTGGTTACTGGAAATCCGGAATTTCTTAGTACTTCTTCATGATTTGGAGTAGTCATGTTTTCCTTCCAGAAGAATTTGTAAGTATAATTACTTGTTTTGTATACTGCTAGTCCTCCAATTGCCAGTACGCCTGCCATTAAACCCATCATTACTTTCATGTGGTCTACAATTTGTGACGCCATAAGTCCAAGTACTACTTCGGATATTAAAATTGCTGAAGCTAAAAAACCAACAAAAAATTTATCTACATTTAGGTATTTCCCATATGCAATAAAGCCCGCATCTTTCAATTCCTCTCTAATACTATATTGCAATCCTGGTCTTCCAACTTCTAATGCCTTGCCTATTATGTCCATGAAATGCGTTTCAAAATAGTTTCCTTTTGGTTCAACAGATCCAGTGAAAGCCAGATCCATTAAGTTCTCTATAGCTACTCTTCCATCTTCGCCATTTAAGTTTCGTAAATTTTTTATAGCTGGTTTTAGTTCCTGATTAATTTTTTTTCTTTCAGTTTCTATCAATATTACAGAAGTTCTTAACTCAGATTCTCTTACTGGTTCGGCTTTACCAAGGAACTTAACTCCTTCTTCCATCAGAGTTGTTCGATACATTTTATTGGCAAGACTAAGGTTAGCTCTTGATAGTATTCTACGTGCTGCCATGTCTGCTCTTCTTCGATATAGTTGCGTAGCAGTTCTATCAGTTCTTGGTTCCGTGAGTGTTCTCATCTTCATAAAATTACCAAATTATTGATTTTTAAAAAAATTCACAAATACCAGTCCTACCATGCCAGTTATGGTTGCCGGATCTCCGGAATTCACCATTTTAGCTGCATCATTCATTCTTGATTCAACAGGTACACTCCCTTTATAATTTTGGAGCGGTTCTAGCTCTACCTTAAACCTTTTAAAATTAATTTTTGGCCGAATACCAATGCTATTTAGTTTTGTGCTGGTTTCATGGTACGAATTAGCTACAAATGCAACAGTGCCGCCTAATGTCCATACTATTCCAACACTAATTATTGCATTTTTTAATCTTCGATTCATAGTTATTCACTAAAATCAGTCTGTATGGATGTTATTATAAATTATGTTTAAGTTTGGGGGAGTTTTGGGACTTTCATTTAAAAGCTTATCTTTACCTAAAAATAGTTAGCATTGGTTTAAAACCGTGTGAGAAAAAAAATAAGAAAAAATTTGAGGTGAAAAATATGACAAAAGTTGGGGAATGTCTTTTGGGCTATAACGGGTGGTGCGAAATCCAGTGAACAAAGTTCACAGCTTTCCAAGAACAGCGGTTCTTGTAAATCCAGTAAGGTTGAGCGCACATATGTAAAAGTAAAGAAAGGCAACTATTTAGTTGCAAAAACTAGTTCTGAAGAATCAGTTGTCGATAGAAAAAGAAAAGAACTCGATCCGGAAAAAGTCGGGCGACCAAATTGTTTGGACGATGTAAAACTTCAAGAAATGTTGAAGTTGTATTATACGCATCCATATAGCTACCGTCAACTGGCTGATATGTTCGGAGTTTCACGGATGACTGTGTGGCGTGCAGTGCAAGGCATTCAATTTCAGTTGTGATTAATATGGCAACTCAAAGTAGACGACTGCCTAGTCACGACTCCGTCAATCGTAATCCCATGCCAAGAAAAGACAGGTTACAACCATTCGATGTTCTGGGTGAGAGTTATTTCGGGGCGAGCGGAGGAGCCAGACGAGTAAGGGAATGGGCGGAAGAAGTAGGGTTGGTTGAAACCTCGACAGTTTCTAAAACTGTTCCAAAACCGTTTCATTCAAATGGCGAAGTGAATCTGAGCGGGGTGTTCTTTTAATTTTTTTTCTTTTTTCCAATTAGTTTAAAAAATAGAGTTAATACCAAATTACAAAATAGTAAAAAGGTAATCACACATGACGAAATTATGGCAAGATGCAAGACGATTAGGATGCGGTAGAGAACCTCCTATTGCACGAGTAAGAAGTTTAGTAAGTCAGTTTGGCTCACGGCTCCTTCTTCCAGGGAAAAGTCCACAGTCAACCTCAATTACACCTGCAAAACGATCTCCTTCGCAACCAATTGGTCCACAACCAAATAATTCTGGAAGTCTTTCCAATCCTACAGTAGTGGTAAAACCAGAACTTCCTATAGATTTTGGTAAAGAAGTTGTTGGTGGTTGGCCAGGAGTAACCGGTCCAGTTCGTATTGGAATTCCGGTTGTTGATAGGAATAAAGAAGTTATCGTAGTCTATCGTGAAACTAAAGGTGGTGCACTTAAATCGAAGATCGGAAGAATATCAAGAGCAGAAGAATAGTTAAAAATACACACAAATTCATAAACGTTATATTAAAAATTCTTTCAATCGAATATATCTTCCATGAATTCTAGTAGTAACGGTAACGCTAGTCATAGTCATAGTAGCGAATTCGAGAAAATGGTGGCAGAAGAAAGCTGGGAATCACTGGCACGTTTAGTCATGACTTTTACCATAGATTTTGAACACGAAAGCAAGGAAACAAAAAAACTAAAAAAAGAAATGGCAGTAGTTAAGCACGTTCTACGCGAACATCTCACTAATCCTGAATATTCAGGTAGATTTGTCAATGGAACTTTCTTTATTACTTTAACAAGATACATAGGAAAACTTGAGATAGCTATAGATAAACACGGTTCAAAGCAAATAGACTTTTTAATCTTCCTTAAGGCACTACTAAACAGAATAAAAACAGAGAAAATATTAGTTCAAAAACCAATTGAACGGTTAGACGAGTTCAAAAAAATGAAGGATGTTGTTGAAAATGGACACAGTAATATGTTCGAACCCACTAAAAATAAATCTAACGGACAATCGCCTTGAAGTAGACGGAAAGTCTCATTCTAGCTCTGTTCGAACAATTGCCCAGATGCAGGACGTACTTCTTAATCAAGAATTGCCTACGCAGGAACCTCTTTATTATATGTATCGCAGTGTAGCTCAGCTGGAAGATCTACGCTATGACATTACTTTGATACTTCCAAAAATACTCAGTGATGAGTATGCAAAAACCTATGGTCACTATCACCCTAAGGCTCAAGATGGTTTAGCATATCCAGAAGTTTATCAAGTGATATCTGGAGAAGCTAAATTTTTACTACAAAAGAAAAATAATGACGGAAGTGTTCACGTGATAATTGCAACTGCTAAAAAAGGTGATTGCATCGTATTTCCACCGAGCTATGGACATGTGACAATAAATAGTTCAGAAAAAGACCCACTTCTTCTTGCTAATATTGTTTATGCTAATTTCGAATCCGATTATTCAGAATATAAAAAATTACGTGGTGGTGCAATTTATTATACTAAGCATGGTGTAGTGCAGAATACTAATTATGTTGTGAAGAATATAGAGTATCTAACTGTAAAAGAACTAAACAATCGTTACGGGTTTCTTAGTCATGATCTATTGCAGGACTTATTTAAGAATCCTAAGAAGTTTGAGTTTTTGAAGATGCCGAGCTTGAAATTTTAGAAATTTCGAGACCAACAAATCAACTCATTGATTTGTGGTCCATTTTTCGCCAGAAGCGAAAAATCGGAGATTTGTTCCGTAGAACAAGCCGAGTTTGATGTTCAAATAAGTTTTTTATCGATAACTATTTTTTCGAACCATTGGTAGCAATCTTGTTTTTTCCCGCCAGTTTCGTTATCACATTTGTAGAACATTAGGTAAAGCTTAATGCAATTGCCTAATCTATCAAGAAGTTTCAATGCTCGTGCTTCTGCACTATCCCATTTACTATCTCTATTTCCTTTCTGCCAAGATGCAAATGCTTCATCATGCAATTCTATTATATCTAAAATCTCTTTATCGCTTACATACTTCTCTGTAAATCTTCTTGCAAGCATTGCACAAGCTTGTCGCTTAGGGCGACAAGATGCCCATTGTTGCATGGCAACAATTGGGTGATGGTTCTCCCCAGTTATCTGTTTAGTGACATCTACTTTGTACTTAAAAGTATCATGAACAATAGCAATTAGTCTGAGTTTTTCTCTAGTTTCTTTATCTATTTCTAACTTATCTACGTTATCTAAAACTTCTTTTATGTGAAATTTTACCTTTCCTTCAGGATGACTCTCTTTTCTTTCTTCTATTCCTTCTCCCCATTCTGCACCAACAATCCATTCAGGATCATTAGTTATCTTCTTCTCTAGATCGTTCTCTAGCTGAAAAGGAAGTTCCATCTAGTTCAACTCTACCATTTCAACTTTCAATGCTTTTCCAGAAGCAATCTTCTCATTGCCACCGCCGTTTCCACCTAATTTAGCAAGAACTTTCTTCAATAATTCATTTGCTTTGTATTTAGATTTGCCACCGCAGGCAACAATTAGGTTGCCCTGGTTATTCATAAGAACAACTGCGCTTGACTCGCTTGCAACTACTGCACTCGCGATTTTCTTGAGTATTTCAGAATCAACATCCAGTATTTTCATCATTACTTTTTCTTTGCAATGTTCTATCAGTTCGTGGGTTTCTTCTTCAACCAATTTATTCTGAAGCAATTCTATTTTTTTCCTCTGTTCTTTCCATTCGCTGAAAAATCTTTCAACTGCTTTTGGCAATTCATTATCTCCAACGCTGAGCATGGTTGCAGATGTATGAAGCATAGCTTCTCGTTCCTGAATATATCTGACTGCAACATCCCCGCATTTATATGTAAGTCGTTCAATTCCATCCTGTATGCTTTCTCTCCGTACTATCTTGAAGCAGCCAATTTCACCGGTAGTTTTCAACATGTGGTGGGTACCGCCGCAAGCTTCACTATCAACATCACCCATGCTGACTACCCTCAGTTCTTTACCTGGTACTGCCCCTCCCTGATAAAGTGTAAATCCATATTTTTGTTCTGCTGTAACACGTGGCAGCACTTCGATTTTTATCGGCATGTTTCTGGAAATAAAATCATTTACAAGTAATTCAATCTTATTTAGTTCTTCAGGTGTAATTTTCTTGTAGTGTGTAATATCAAGATGTGCACGTTCCTCATCTTTATGGGAACCACCTTGCCATGCGTGTCTTCCCAGTACTTGCCTGCAGGCAGCAGTAACCAGATGCGTGACACTGTGGTGTCTTGTAATAGTTTTTCTTCTGTTCAAATCTACTTTGCCACTTACTTTTTGTCCTTTTTTGAATTTTGAAACATCTGCAACTTCATGATAAGCTATTCCTGCCTGTTTTCCGACATATTTGACCTCTACGCCATTAAGTGACCCTCTATCAGAAACCTGGCCCCCGCCTTCAGGATAAAATCCAGTCCTGTCAAGAACTACATATTTTTTATTTAATATTGCAATTACAGTTGCATCGAATTCTTCCTTATCAGTATAGTATGCCTGCTCGGTTTTCGGCAATCCATCAACATCAATTTTTGTTGAACTGTCTTCAATAGCAGTTGTTTCATCTTTTTCTCTTACTGCCTTGTAGAAATTTCCAGGTACTTCTACGCTTGCCTTCTGTTCTTTTGCTATTTCAGTAACGTATTCAGGAGGAATTCCATGGCTCTTGTACAGTGTAAATAAATCATCTGCCTTTACCTTCCCATTTGATTTTGAGATAATCGATAATACTTTTCCCTTTGCCTTTTCTTTTGTTGCGGAATATCTTTTTCTCTCTTCTTCGATTACTGAAATAGTAGTATCTACACCGTCCTTCAGGTGTGGGAAGATATAATCAAGATGTTTTGCATGTCCTTTGAGTATTTCAGCGTAATCAAATTCAAATCCAAATTCATTTTCAAAACCAAATACTCTTCGTAGTACCATTCTGAGGTTGTATCCGCCACCTGCATTGCTTGGCAGCATGCCGTCTGTAACTGTAAACAGTAGCGTGCAAGTGTGATCTGCGGTCGCATATATCGATTGTAGTCGTTCAAGCTGTGAGAATAATCCTTCTTTGCTTGTACCAAGCATCTTTGCCACACGTGTTTTTTCTGCTTCGAGGTCTTCCACTTCATCTTCATTTAAGCTACCTGAGATTTTTGCATATTTTAAGAATAAGTTTCTGTCAACTTCTACCCCTGTCTGTTTTTTCATTTTTTGTATTACGTCTCCAAAAACTACTTCGTAGCTGGTCGGATCCCCGGTTGTCATCCACGCTAATCTGCTTAGTCCTGCACCCATGTCTATGACTTTGGTCTTTAGTTCGCGGTTTCCGGTTGGCGTATTTTCATATTGCATGAATACGCAATTTCCTAGTTCCAGGCCACGTACAAAATACTCCATGCTTGGGCCAAAATTACCGCCACCAGCCCAGACATCTTCCATGAATACCAATTCATCCTCAGGAATACCCAACTGTTTCAAATATGCAATATCGTGTTCTATTGCTTCGTTTTTCCAATAAAACAACCCTGTTTTGCTGGTGTTAAATGCATGCTGACCAATCATGACGAAATTAGTATAATGTCTTCCGCTTACACCTACGTTACTTATGTCTCCGAAACGAATGCAGGGTTGCGGCACGATTAATGGGTTATGCGGCGGATCGAGTTCCCCGTTTACTACATATGGCTGAAAATCGTTAATGCTTGCAATTGTGAAATATAAATCGTCTCTCCACCTTGCTACTGTAGGGTATGGTTTGACATAACCGTGTCCTTTGCTTGTAAAATATTTTTCAATTACTTTCCAGGTATCAACATATCCGAGTTTCTTTTTTACTGGAGTATCTCCTATAAATTGATAACCTATACAGGAAGGATCAGCACACTGCTTTCGCTCGCTGGTGCTCCAGAAATTTCTCTTGCAGCTGGAACACTGCTGTCGTTTGAAACCTCTTTCTATTAAGCATTCCAATTTGTAGTGCTTCTCCCACTGTTTTGTAAATTCTATTCTAAGCTGATCTTTATCAACGTCCATAGTTATCAATTCTGTTTAATCAGTTTTTTAAGTGCTTCTGATGTTCATTTGCTTACACAACCTTTTTATTTATTGTCTGATTTACTAGGGAAATGAAACTTTATGTCCTATTAGCACTATTTGGAGTATTACTTCTAGCAGGTTGTAATGGTTTGGTCAAAAACAATCTTTCAGACGTTCCAATTCTAGATGGAAATAAGACAATTAAACCTGCAGAATGTTTAGATGGTGATAATGGCAAAGACATTTATGTGCGTGGTATAATTAGTTCCTCTGGTTTAACAACGGAACTCCCAATAGAAGATAATTGCCAAGATGAAAAAATACTCAGAGAATTCTATTGCGATAATGGCGATATAAAATACGAAGATACTTCTTGTCCAGATGAGTTTACTTGTAATGACGGTGCCTGCAAACCTAAAACAATAACTATTCTAGAAGAACCAAAAATTAATGAAACTATAATACAGTCAAATATTACAGTGCAAGAAAATACCACTTCCAATATATGTGGCCCTACCTATAACCCAGTATGTGGTAAAGATGGAAAAACATATCAGAATTCATGTGCTGCAGGTGCTGCAAACACTGTAGTTGACCGTGCTGGTGAATGTAAAATAGAAACTAGCGGTTGTTCTAAGGATGACAACTCTAGTATATACGTAAAAGGCAGTGCAATTTTTGATGGAAAAAATTTTGATGATATCTGTAATTCAAAAGATAATCTTAAGGAGTTCTATTGTGTTAACAATTCCATTACTTCAAAAGTTATTTCGTGTCCAGGTTCCTATAGTTGTAATAATGGCACATGTGTTAAAAATATTCAAAGTTGTGTTGGTGGTAATTCTTCAAATATATATTCTGCAGGGATAGTCAATATTACTCTTCCATCTTCATATGTTCAGAATTATGCTGATGAATGTGTTAATGATAAATTGAAAAAATACTATTGCAGTGGAATTAATGTTAGTTCTGAACTTTTGGATTGTCCACAAGGTTTCATGTGTGATGGTGGCAGTTGCCAACATTTAAGTTATTGTTATGATTTTGATGGAGGTACGTATCCTAACATTGCTTCTAAAGTAACCATAGGGAGTACTACGTTTTCTGATACGTGCACTAGTAACTATACTGTAACTGAGTACTACTGTGATTCCAGTAATTTAAGATTAGTGGATAAATCCTGTGACATCGGAAAAGTTTGTAAAGATGGCGGGTGCCAGTAAGCTGGTTTACTGTTTCGTGTCCAATAAATGCCACTGCATTTATGGATCATAAATCGATGTTTCGATTTATTGGTCTTGAGTTTAGGTATCTTGAGTTTTACTTAAGATACTTAAAATATATTTTGAAGAACTTTTCATGCGTTTCTTTTAATCTTTCATAGAGAAATCTTTCGATTGTCACATTTTTTTCACCGTCAAAATCCTTTAATGCATTGAAATAAGAAATTCTTTGCGTTCTTCTTATTATGAGAGGCGGATACCCAGCATTGATCAAAATAATATTTAATAGAAATCTACCTACTCTGCCGTTTCCGTCTTCAAATGGGTGAATTCCTTCAAAGCGTCCATGGAAATGGGTAGCCAATTGCAAAGGATGCACAGTGTCTTTTTTCTTAGCATACCAGTCCAGAAGTCGTTGCATCTCTTCCTGGACTTTTTCAGGAGGAACAGTGATTACGCTTCTTCCATGTATATAATTCGGAACTGTTTTGTAGCCTTCAGGTATGCCCATATCCTTGACAAGCATAGAATGCATCCTGAAAATATCTTTTTTGTTAACGCTGAATCTTTTTCTTAGTATCAAGTCTACTACTTCACGTGAATTTCTGGTTTCATATATTTCTCTAAGCATTTTTCCCTTTATTGTAGTATTCTCGTATATTACTATGGCAACGTCTTTGAGTGTGAGGGAATTTCCTTCGATTGCATTTGATTCATAGGTAAAATTTACAGTAAATCTGTCGAACAGGTCTTTTAGTTGATTTGAGGAAAGTTTACTTACTATTTTTCTGTATTCTACCCGCATTTTTTCTATCTTATTTATTGCATTTTTATCTGGAAGCTTGAATATTTCATGGTGTTTCTGGGTATATTTAACATATGCTTCGGCTTCTTTTTCGTCAAAAAACAATTCTAATTCTTGAAGGCTGACTTCATTTAGATTTTTGACTAGCTTATATAATTTTGTGATTTGACCATTAGGCAATCTGATTGAACGGACAGCGTAAGTATAGTACTTTCCTTTTATTTTCTTTTTCTTGAAATGAACCATAATATGGTTACCCCCCACAGATATTTAAATCTTACGTTTTTGTGGGGGTTAACAGAATTTGTAAGGATGGAGGATGCATTTTACAATAGTTTCACAGCCCAGTAGGTTGGGTCAGGTTCACCACCCATATGCCTTTTAATAAGATTAAGATCAGGGTGCTCAGATCCGCCAAGATGCACAGTGTCTATGCCTTGTGACAGAAGATCACGAAATAGTACCGAATATGCATATATAGGCATGGCACTGAAACCTGTCTCATGTGTCAATTCGACACCAGAATTTACACAACTTTGCCCTTCGGCTTTTAACCGAATGGGCAAATCATCTCCAATTATTCCTAATCTTGTTAGTACTGTTTCCTTGTCCCTTGATGTAAATGTCGTATAAATTCCAACTTTTGTGTCCGTTAATTTTTCATAAACGAACAGGGAAACTGGCACATCATCCAAAAATCCTATTTTTGCATCCACACCTGGTACTGAAATTAGTCTAGGGGAAATAGAATTTAGGTGATCTTCCATAGTAGAACCAATTGCCTTTCCAAGACTTCTAAGAAGTTGAAAATGAGTTTCAAGAATCTGTAGAGCTGCATCGGTATCACTCTGTTCAAGTTTTCTTAATTCATAAGTTAAATTGTTTCTTCTAAGGAAATTAGAGAATCTGTTGCAGTGAAGACGGAAGTTTCTTCTATGGTTATTGTTTCCACCGCTAGTCAGATTATTTAAGCTACCATCAGGTTTGATTATTTTTTTAAGATCAATTACTCCGTTGGTTAGACTCTCATCTTCTTCCGGAGCTTCAGAGTGCCAAGGATGTTCTTTTGCAGGCAACCAACCACTATTTAGCAATTGAAGGTACTGGTCGAATTTTAGGTATCTTACACAAACACCTGAAAGTGGTATCGATGGAATAGAATCTACAAAGTCTCTTACTTTTTCAATTGAGTTTATTCCTCTAGGGGAAACGATGATCAAATAACCTGGTTTTTCTAGAGGGTCTCCTTCCTTTCTGAAATAGCCTAGTGAGAAAATTGTTTCATTATCATGATAAATCAAGCCAAAAGGTGCAAAATCGCTTTTTCCGCGAACGTTATGTCCATTAGAGTAGAGTGCAAACGCAGTACTGCTCAAACCGTAGCTACCATCTTTAAATCTATCAACTACTGGGTAGTCAACGAGAGGCTTAAATATGTCTAGTTCTGCAGGGAATCTCTTCAGTAGTGCCATTTCCACTGTTTTTCTTTCAGTAATTGCGTGAGATACGGTTTTGTGTTTTTCCATGTTCTAACATGTTCAGCTAGTATATATAAAATAAATTATTAAAAACTTTGACAAAAGCTCAATATTTATAAATACTATTGCTTATTTGTAATAATAACCAGTGAGCCTCCCATGCCTCCCATAAAGAAAAAATCAAGTCTTAGGTATCTAGTCTCTAGTTTCGAACAATCAACCTTACCTAAAATTGATGCTATCGACAGAAAAATTATTTATGAGCTAGAACAGAACTGCAGAAGAAGCCTGAATGAAATAGCAAAGAACGTAAGAGTAAGTAAACAGACACTTCACTATAGGATAGTGAGGCTGGTGAGTGAGAGGGTAATTACTCAATTCGTAGCTATACTGGATGTAAGCAAACTTGGTTTGGTTAACCACGAAGTCTGGGTGCAACTGGAAGTTTTGCCAGAAGATAAAAAGAATCAGTTCATAGAGTTTCTAATTGCTCATAATGCAACCAGGTGGGTTGCCAGTTGCGGCGGAAAAATTGATCTAGTATTTGCAATTGCTGCTGAGAATACAGTCAAGTTTAATATCATCTTAACTGGCATTTTATCAAAATATCCTAACTATATAAAAAATTATTTTGTAACAATAACTCTAGAATACCTCACATATCCTCGTTCTCACATGATAAATGAAAGTGAAAATAGTTCTTATTCTTATATTGGCGGAGAACCGAAAAGAACTAATCTTGATGAAATTGAAATAGGTATCCTAAGTATCTTATCTAAAGATGCCAGAAAATCTACAGTGGAACTAGCAAAAGAGCTAGACATCACAGAAAATACCGTGAGGGCAAAGATAAAACTACTGGAAAAAGATAAAATAATCCAAACCTACTCAGCAATAGTTCAGCCTTCGATGCTTGGACTGACGCATTTTGAAATACTTGCAACTACTTCTAATATGACTAAGGAAAAAGAGAAAGAGATTGAAACATATTGTTTGTTCAATCCATTTGTAACATATTATTTGAAATTAATAGGTAAATATGACATTGACGTGGCATTTGATGCAGTAAATCAGGAACATTTTCAGAAGATATTAGTGGAGTTCCGTTCAAGATTCTCAAGTATAATCAAGGATTTTGATTTTGTTTACATAACTTATGTTCATAAGTTCGATTATTTTGCTGGATTTGAAGTAGATTAAAAAAAAGATAGCGGGCCCAGAGAGATATGTTCCCCATCACATGAGTTTTATCTCATGGTTTTTGGATAACCGTTTTGCCACAAGTTTGACAAAAGTCAAAACGGTATTGAACTCTCGGCGCATGGATTTCTCGTTGAACGGTAATCCGTTCAAAGTTCGACATCAAATTTATGTCGATTAAGAGTCCATTGCTCTACCATTTCAGACCGTCTGGAAGTTGTACCTCATGGCTTTGGATAACTGTTTGCCATGAGTTTATGCTTATCCAAACGGTAAGCTGAGCTATGGGCCCAATAGCTACATTTCAGATTATACTGTATCAAGTAGAGATTAATCTAAGTATAGATATTTATTTAATGCTAAGTTTTAACCTTTTTTGTACCCCTACAAGGCAATAAACTCAACTTCTATCTGTCTTTTGTTTATATTAACTATACAAGCCTTTCCATTTACTGCTGCAGGTACCTTTACAATATAACTTGCCCCAATCTTTTTTACTCCGCTTAATTCGTGAACATGTCCACATAATACTAGGAAAGGTTGTTTTTCCTGGATTATCTTTAATATTGCTGTACTTCCTATGCTCTTCTCTCTTACCTGGTCAAAATATCCAAAAGGAGGGCAGTGACATACCAAAACGCTATTGTTATCTACCTTCAGTTTACTTATTTTTTTGTATATTTCTTCTTCTGTCAATTCGTTTAAAGTTCCGTAAGGAGTTATGTTGCTAAATCCGAAACCTACGATGTTTAACTGATCGTTTATTTCAATTCGTTTTTCGTGGATATAGTTTCCTTTCTTCATTATCTCTTTAACTTCGTCGCTTTCGTTATTTCCAGCTATAGTAAACGCATCAATTGCCTGCAGTTCTTCAGCAAAACTAATGTTGTTCGTAGTAATATCTCCGCAGTTTATCAAATAGTTGAAACGCTTGCTATTTGAGAGTTTAGTTAATGATGATAACGCAAGTTCTTCGTTGTGTAAGTCAGAAAAAATAAGGAGTTTCATATTGGTCGGCTCACACTTAACAAAACTCGCAAACTTCCTCTTTCTTCTCTTTTTCAATCAGTTTATCATAGCATTTCTGGTCGCAAAAATACTTCTTTACCCTAAGCATGTTGATTTTTTCGAATGTTGCTCCTTCCTTTTCACAGCTTTCACATTTGTTGGTCATACCATCGTCACCTGTTTTTTTATCTGTGGTTTCTTTTAAAATTCTTTCGTGATTTTATTCCTTGTATTATCCAGGATAATCTGAAATCATTATTCATTGTTCTTTTCTTTGCTATTCTACTCTGAGTTGTTGTTTGGAATGGACTTGAGAAAGATATTCTTATTGGTTGCTTTATTTTTTGAGGTTCTTTTTTTCCTAGTTTTAATTTTTCATGTTTCTTTCTCTCATCTTTCTTAGATCGTCTTAGTTCCATTCTCTTTGTAATTTCTTTTGGATTTCTGGTTTTAGGTTTATTCTCTGTATTTTCCTTAATTTTTGTTCTATCTTGTGAATGTTTAACCTTTGTTGTCCTGATAGTTTTTCTCCTAATTAATTCCTGAGCTTTTTTCGGAGTTTTTCTTGCGATTCTCGTATTAATATTCAGAGTTTTTTGTTTTAGTTTAGGGGGGTGTTTCTTATTTTCAGTTTTCAATCGTTCTCTAATTGTTTCAGTTTCTCTTGCCTTTGTCTTAATTTTCTTTCCACCGCCAAACTTCGGAGGTTTATCAACATCAGGTTTATCTTTTTTGGATTTCTTTCTATTTGATTTTGAAGGTTTCACCTGGTTCTTTAATCTCTGCATCAAATCAAGTAATCTTGCTTCTTGGTCTAGTTCACTATCAATCCTTTTTTCTTTATCTGGTTCATCTATTTTTATTTCGCGCTGCTCTTTTGTAGCTGGGAAATACAGCCCACTTGGACCATGAGTGTCATTGCCATAACTACTTTGTTTTGTTTTAGCGTCTGCTTTTATTGTTCTTACATCTTCGGTTAGTCTGAAGGATGAGTTTTGTTTAGGTTCTGTAGTTCTTTCTGAGCTCACTATTTTTCCATCTATCGAATGTTCTCGAACTTGTCTTTGTTGTTTGAATCCACCATGTAGCTCAATTGCTTCAATAAATTCATCAGGTAATCCGTAAAGTTTTCCCCATAATCTTCTTTCAGTGGGGTTCATGAGAAGACGCATTATTAGTGATTCTTCAATGCGCATTTCTGTTGGCAGTGCATCCTTGATTATCGTGTCTTTT
Organism: Microcaldota archaeon; assembly: GCA_030648615.1. Taxonomy (GTDB): domain Archaea; phylum Micrarchaeota; class Micrarchaeia; order Anstonellales; family Bilamarchaeaceae; genus JAUSHJ01. The sequence continues at coordinate 24,454 of JAUSHJ010000018.1, forward strand.
AGTCTGATTATTTGAGGTGGGATCGCTTGAGGTATCCCTGGGGGACTTCCAGGCGGATGATCGTTGCTAGTGTATGTAGAATCAGAAACCATTTTTTGTGCATATATTTGAACAGAACCAAACTTCGGACTACTGCCAGCATCAAAGTCATCACTGTTAGATCTGTAATTGGTTTGAGTTTTCTGTTCGACTTCCATCATCTTTCTCAGGGCGTAATTGAGGTCTTCTGGGAGTGGAGCGTCGAACATATTAACTAGCATATCATTAATTTCTGTAAGGTTTCGGGCATTCCAGTTTATCTCGAATCTATAATCTAATCCAAATGGCATGCTCGGACTATACTCAAATGATGGCTGAGATATTTCTTTTTTAGACAGTTCGTTAGTTTCACGATTTAATAAATACACCTCTTTTTTAACTAAACCTCTGGCAAGAAGTTCGGCTAGGTGTACGAATATATCTACCTCTTCTTGGCTCATGGAACCGTTACACCCTCCACCTCCTTTTCTCAAAGAAATCGGGTCTTTAGTTAATCGTGTTCCATCCTCTATCAATATTTCTTTGTTTTTGCCATCTTCAAAATCCATATCTGGGTGGTAGTGAAATCGTTTACCATCAATTTCATATACTTCCAAATGTTTTTCATCAGGAGCAAAATGGGGGTTATTTATTACTATTCCACTTGGTAGTACCATTACTGGCATCCACCTAACTTTTGAAAGGTCTAATTCACCGTGCTGGCCATATTCTATTTGACACGATCCACTATTTTGTTCGATAATTAATTTTGTTGCATCTGTTCTATTCATTCCAAACGGAACTAATCCTGTTAATTTAGTTGTATTGTCATTACTATCTATTATGATTCTTGTGGCTTCTACTAACCGTCCAATTCCAAACTGTTTTTCTGGTGTTCTGCTTTCACTAGGGTTATCAGGTTGTTTAGAATGTATATGTGCTTTTGATGTTATTGGATCTCTTGCCATTTCTCTAATATCTCAACTTAATTTTATATAACTATAGCAATCCACGACACGTTGCGTCGTTTTAATTGGGAGTAATGCAATTTTCTAAAATATTATTTATTTTGTGGATTGATACATGTGAACCGCATTTCCTTAAGTTCACCATAGTTGCTCTATCTGATATCTTAGACGTACAAGTGCTCACTCAAATCCCAAACTCCTGACAAATAATTTTTTATATTGTTGTATTCAACTTAATATTATGAAAACTAAAAAAGCACCACTAAAAATTCCCGCAATTCTATTTTCGGCTCTAATGTTTTCCTGTTCTGCACCTATAGTGGAGTTAATTCACAGGGATGAAATCCAGACAAAAAAAGATACGACTGCCAAAGACATAATTGCAAAAAACGTTGTGAGTGCCAAAGGTATTATTGCAAAAGAAGGTGATGAACTTCCATCATTTAGGTACTCCAAGGTTAAACCAGATGAAATTGAAAATGTAGTTACGGGTTGTGGTACAAAAGTTATTCATATACGTGATGAAGAAGTTGAATTTCAAAATATTGATGGAGAAAAAATACCGGTGCCATACGATCGCAGATTTATTGTTGTTAGTATAACTAGGAACGCATCGTCAAATGTGGATGCTAGCTTTGTAGCCGAGACGTACAAAATAAGAAAACGAGGACAAAATGAAATTTTTTTGGAACAGTTCGAGCCTAATTCAGCAGAAATTAATTCTATTCCAAGTGCTAAATCAAGTTATGTAAATGGTGAAGGCAAAGAGGTTATTATAACTGAAAGCGGTTTGGACTTTTCAATAATGAAACTAGGTTGCAGCTACGTTTTTTTACCATAATATTTTCATATAACTTAGCCTAATTCAACATAGCTATTAGATGCTGTTCTAAATCTCTGAGGGGAAAAATCAGGAATACCCCATTTATCTTCTAACTCGTTTATCTGAGCTAATACGGTTTCTCCCGATTTATTAATTCTCATTATTCTTTCAATATTTGCGAATTCAGCTCCTCTGTTAAGAGCTCCTAAACATGCTAATCGTATGTCCCCTGCGAGATTTTTGAATCTGCCAAAATTCATCATTTTTATTTTTTCCCCATCATTTTCTATGATTTTCTGTTCTTCTTCACTGGTAAGTGCGTGAAGGCTAGTAGTAATCGCGAGGGTTATGGTGCCATATTTAGTTAGTGCTCTTTGTAATCCTTTTTTTTGTTCTGCCCTATTGAGTAATTCAGTTCCACTCCATTCCCCAGTTTCTTTTCTTATTCTAATAAGTTCTTTTCTAACAATATCTCTTGCAACTGATCCTTTTTTTCTACACTTTCTTGGTAAAGGTTCAAGACCTGCAGCTTCCAGATCGATATTTATTCTTGCCGTATGGTTACCCAGAACTTTTGCTGTCATTCCCAATGCTTTTGCCGCATCTACATTTTTTTGTTTCGGATGGGCAATCAAGTATTTATAAATTACTCCATTTTTATCTCCTAGAAATGCCTTTAGTGGATTAGGATGAACATAATCATCTAATCTTCCAAATATTCTATAAAATTCTTTGGAAAACGCAAATCTTGTTTCATACCTACCTACTCTTATCAGAAGAGGAAATTTCCGTTCTACTTCTTCCGTTACTTCTTCTATTTTTTTACATCTTTTATCTAGCTCATCAAATAAATCCCAAACATATTTTCTATTATATCCAAAATGGGTGGCAACTTCTGCTATATTGCTAAGTGGATTTGCCATTACAAATTCTATTACATCTATCTGTCTATTGGAAAAATAATTGCTAAAATCTCTTACAGTTATATGTGGGATGTGGTGTCTATCTAAAAATTCCTGATTAATCTTGCATGTTCTATTTCCAGTGCCTCCATCATTTATCATTGCATCAGGCCAGCCAAATTCATGACATTTGCTATTTATTCTATTTACTATAATTGAGAAGTTTTGGGGTAGTATTCCAAGTTCTTCGTTAATCTGATATACTCTCAATTGGTCGTGGGAACAGAGTAGAACTATAATCTTACGTTCGATCTCAGAAAAACATTGTGCAATTAATGGTTCGGATCTTCCTAATTTTATATCAAATGCTCGTACAAATTTTTCATCTAAATAATAAAGGTTCGGTTCTCTTTTAGTTCTTCTTATGATTTCATTTAATTCTATCGATAATCTATTTTTAACCAAACAGAATCTTTCGTTTACTCCTTTGCGTACCAACGCATTTGATAGTATACTTGAAGAAATTCCATTTTGTCTTATTTCATTTTTGGAACAGAGATGGTTTCGTGCAATTGTTTTTACTAATTTCAAATGGCTTGGTGGGAGAATATCATCTAGTGCAATATCTATGCCAGGTTTTAGTTTATACTCAGAAGATAATTCCGGAGTGATGTCAAAAAGTTTTGGATTTAATGTTAGAATCCAAAATCCACATCTTTTTCCAAAGATATATTCTTTTATTACTGCATCTTGACCATATTTTTCTCGGAACATTTGATTTAATTTTAAAATTGCATCGCTGGCCGATTGATCGTTTTTAAAAGCACGAATCGATGTTCTTTTTGTAATGGGACATCTGAAGAGTTCCACTATTGTTTTTCTTTTTCTGTCCATTTGTAGTGGTATGGCTTCTAGCGCTTCTTTCATTCCAAGTTTTTTATTTATTGGTTCGACTAACTCCAATACCATTCCTTTTCTTGCTGGTACTACTTGTTTGCCAGAAACCATTGTTGCTGTTATCTGCATTTTTATCACTAATTAGACACTTATGCAGGAAAAGGTTTAAAAAGTGTTAAAAAGTCTATTTTGTTGGTTTTTTCTTAATATTTTCTTTCCACAGGTTTAAATCTTGTAATTTTAATATCTCTATAACTCAAAACAGGTGCTCCATTCGATTTCTTACAAACGATGTGCTTCAGCCAGTTCGTATCATCTCTCTTAGGGTAATCTGTTCTGGTATGTGCTCCTCGGCTTTCTTTTCTGTCAATTGCACTTGCTACTGTACATTCAGCAAGTTCAAGCATGAATGAAACTTCATAGGCTGCCTGCAGTTCTACATTAAACACGTTACTATGCTCAGTCAAAGCAATATCTTCAAACTCCTTTTTCAATCTAGCAATTTCATCTTTAGCATGGTCAAGCATTTTTTCATCTCTGAAAGGACCAACGTAATCATCCATAACTTTTCCCATTTTCATTCTGATGTCCCGTGGCATGAGTTCAGTTTTCTTACTGCTCTCTGTCCATTTCTTTACCTTAGCTTCTTCTTTCTCAATTAATTTATCATCAATAGACTCAAATGTAGCAGTATTTGAGTATTCTAGAGCTGAAATTCCAGCGCGTCTTCCAAAGACTAGGGTTTCCATTAGTGAATTGCCACCAAGTCTATTACCACCATGGACGCTCAGGCAAGCACATTCACCAGCAGCAAATAATCCTACAATCTCAGTTCTACAATCAATATCAGTAGCAATTCCTGCCATCGTATAATGTTGTCCAGGTTGCACAGGTACAGGATCATGAAGAATGTCTATCTCAAGAAGTTCCATTGCATTTTTTCTTATATCAGGAACTCTCGACATAATTATTTCCCTATCAAGATGTCTGAAATCCAAATAAACAGAATCTCCAAGAACCCCCCTGCCTTCTTTTATTTCCATTGCTTCAGCACGTGAAACCACATCTCTGGAAGCAAGTTCCATCTTATCTGGAGCGTATTTTTTCATGAATCGTTCGCCATTTGCATTGATTAAGTATGCGCCTTCTCCTCTTGCTGCTTCGCTCAATAATTTATTAGTGCCTCGTATGGTAGTTGGATGGAACTGAACCATTTCCATGTCCATTATTCCTGTACCTGCATTGTATGCTATGGCAATTCCATCTCCAGTGTTCTCGGGATTAGTTGTTTTTCCATAAACTCTTCCTGCACCGCCAGTTGCAAATATGACTGCTTTTGCAATTATCTTTACGAACTGACTATTTGCCTTATCAATGGCAATTAGTCCAGTGACTTTGTTATTTTTAGTAGAAAGTGAAATTATTTGCCATTCATTGTAGAATGTTACGTCCAATTCAATTGCTTTTTTGTATAGCGAGTAGAGAAGTGCGTGACCAGTTCTATCGGCTGCAAAACATGTTCTGTGGAATTTCTGTGCACCAAAAGGCCGTTGAGCTATCTTTCCATCAGAGGTAAGGTTAAAATTAACACCAAATTCCATAAGTTCGTTTATTACTCTTGGAGCATCACTACAAAGAATTTCAACAGCATCCTGGTCTGCAAGAAAATCTCCACCATAAACCGTATCATAAGCATGATCTTCCCACTTGTCTTTTGGATCTATAGCAGCATTTATTCCACCCTGCGCTTCAGTGGAATGTGCTTCGTTTGGGTAAGTCTTACAGAAAACCGCAGCATCACATTTTCCTTTTAACTCAATTGCTGCTCTAAGTCCAGCTAAGCCGCCGCCTACAATTATTACATCATGCTTTAGTGTCATGAAATATCCTTTACATCATCTAATCTAACATTATCTTTGTATTAATATTGCATTTAGCCTGTTGTCGATTCAATTTCTTCGTGAATCATTTTCACGATTTCCCAACGTTGTGCTTCCTTATTGGGTTGTAGACCTATTGTATGGTTTTCAGCCGTAGTTTGTGCCAAGCGTTCTAGCTCCTTACTTATTGTAGCTCCATTGTCCAGCAATAATCTAACAATTTTTACGTTTCCTTTTTCAATAGCAATAGTGAGAGGGGAATCACCTTCAATATTTATTACGTTTACATTAGCACCAGCGTTAATTGCACGTTTCGTTGCAAGGACGTTTCCTTCATTTACACTTGCAAGTAGTAATTTGTTTAATTCGTTTTGCCCTTCTTTAGGTTCTGTTTTAATTTTTGCAGGTGGTTTAATTGGGGTTATTCTAGTAGGTAGCTCAACCGTATAATTTGTTTTTGGTTTTAATTCTGGAACGTATATTGGTTCTTCAGGTTTTTTTGATTTGCTTTTTTCAACCATATTATCACCAAATTAATTTATCGATGGTAGCTTATACATATTTCCTAAGTCTAGTTGTATCTACATAATTGGTCTCTTGCCTAGGAATTGGGAAAGTGATAGTTTATCGAATGGTTTTCCTTCATTGTTTTTCTCTATCAAAGAAACAAGTTCTTGTACACTCATTTCTTTCTTTTCTCCAGTTGCTCTTATGCTGACAGAAAGTTTTCCAGAGTCAATTTCATTATCTCCTACTACTGCAATATAAGGTATCCACTCCTTCTCAGCATCCCGTATCTTCTTACCTAAAGTTTCAGATTTATCATCTATATCTACTCTTAGTTTTCCAACTGTCATTTCATTTAATATTTTTTTTGCATATTCCTGGTGCTTGTCGCTTACTGGGATTATTCGTAATTGTGTCGGAGCTAGCCATATTGGAAACATAGGTTTTTTTCCTTGTTTCATGTGCATTGCTTCTCTTTCCAACAGTGCATAGACAACTCTTTCTATCGCACCTGGTATCGAAGCATGCAATATCGGTCCTCTGGTTTTTTCGTTTTTCTCACTTACATAACTTAAGTCAAATCGTTCACAGTTTTCAACATCTATCTGGACTGTGCTTAATGCGGTTGCTTTATCTGCATTGTCAATGAAATTCATTTCAAACTTAGTGACGAAGTAAGCAAATCGTTTATCAAACATTTCAAGCAGCATAGGTTTTCCAATTTTCTTTACCATGCTCATATACCAGTTCTTGTTCTCTTCGAAGAAATCTGTCTGTGCTCTGAAAGCAGTTTCAAATTTCAACCCAAGTTCATCGTTCCAGTTTTTACATAACTCGAACTGTCTATCAAATTCTTCTTTTGACTGCTCTAAATCTGCACATAACGTATGCATATCTGGCATTGAGAATGCTCTCAGTCTTTTCAAACCAGCTAGTTCTCCGCTCTGTTCTCGTCTGAATGAGTAGTGAGTTAATTCGTAGATCTTGAATGGCAGATTTTTGTAGGTAATAACCATATCATGCATAGAAATGAACTGACCGAAACAAGCGGAAAATCTTAAAAAATATGATTTATTATCGCTCTTTAATGTATACTGTCTAGCAGGAAATCTATTCAAGTAGCTCTTCAGTGCCGGATGTTCAAAATCATACATTATTGGAGTTTCAACCTGATTGGCACCGTAGTTAACTAAAATGTCAGTTACATATCTCTCCAGTAGTTTTTTGATCAGCAATCCTTTTGGCAACCATCTAAAGTTTCCAGAATCACTGGCAGGTTCGTAATTAACTAGCGAATGTTCTTTCATTAATTTGATGTGAGGTGGTTCTTCAGCATAAACTCTTGTCTTATGAATTTCATAATCTGCAAATTTCTTCAGATCTGGATATTTAGTGAAATTAAATTTATCTGGCTCATGCAATGTTCCATCAACATCTAAGATATAAAATCTATTTTTCATCTCTGCTTCTTGCTTCAAGCTATCAGAGACCGCTTCTCCTTCCTCTTTTATTTTTCCTACGTCTCCCCCTGCCTTTAGTTCTCTTGACAATTCGCTTAGTGGGTGCCCCTTACACTTCAATGTGTAACCTTTATACCAGCCAAATGGAGTATGATTGCATTTCAAACCATTTTGTTTGAGTAGTTCTTCAGCTTTTTGCAATACCTTCAAAGCAACTCTAGGTGCGGATGGTTTGGATGTCAAATGGACTAGCGGATATAGGAGGATATTAGTTACCTTTATTTGATTAGCTACTTTCTCGATTTCCTTTCTAAGCGTTTCTGCCACTGCTGCTACGTCTTCGTCTCCCTGTTCTACAGAAGTGAATACGACTAGTACTTCATCTTCTCTCATTTTTTTCTCAGTTACTTCTTCAGCATCTTTGATTGCCTTAGTCCTGGCTTCAACTTCTATGTAGTCTGCATGTACTGTAAGTATTCTCATATCGTTACCCCTCTTTTATTGTTCATATTAAGAAGAAATTAAAAAGAATCATATTTACAATATTTTAACCAATTTTCTATATCTACATTTCCACCTGTCACAATGCAGGCTATTTTTCTACCTTTTAAACGTTTTTTCATTTTTAATGCTGCAGCTAACGAAGCTGCTCCTGCTGGTTCTACAATGAGTCTCAAAACTTCTGCGTAAAACCTCATAGCGTATTTTATTTCATCATCGCTTACCAAGACTATGTCGTCAACATACTTTTTTACAAAATCGAAGCAAATGTCTCCAGGTTCTCTTACAGCTATGCCATCAGCTATAGTTTCTATTTTGCTTTTTTTATATAACTCTTGTTTTTCCAGAGATAGTTTCATTGAATCTGCACCATCACTTTGAACACCTATTACTTCTATTTCTGGGTTTATGCTTTTTGCAACGAATCCTATAGAAGATATGAGGCCACCGCCACCTATTGGAGCAATTATTCCATCAATATCAGGAATTTTATCTAAAATTTCTAATGTTATCGATCCGTTTCCAGCAATTATATCCTCATCATTAAAACTTGGGATTAGAACGTATCCTTCATGACTTAGGGATGTAGCATGTTCAAAAGATTCTTGATAATCTTTTCCATATAAAATAACTTCAGCACCATTTTCTTTCATCTTATCTAATTTCTTTTTTGGAGTTGAAACAGGTACTACTATCAGAGCTTTCTTACCAAGAATCATTGAAGCATAAGAAATACCTATTCCGTGATTTCCGGAGGAGGCAGCAACTATCAGGTTAGATTTTACGTTTTGCAATTTGTTTATTGGTCCTCGTACTTTGAATGCATTACTAATTTGCATATTCTCCAGTTTGAAGTAAACTTGGCAACCCATAATTTTATTGACATGTTCTAGTTCTATCAGTGGGGTTTCAGAAATATATTTTTTAATCGATAGTCTGGAGTTTAAGACTTCTTTAAACTCCATTGATAAAACCTCGTTTTTTTGCAATTCGAATCATTTCCTCTGCCAGATTTTGTGGCTGAATATTTCCATAAATTGCAATTGCTGGGTCACTATCCAAGACTTTTAGTCCTATTAGCAACTGTTCTCTTTCGAGAATTGAAAGTTCAGAGAGTTTTCTTTCCAATTCATTTTTATTGTCGGATAATAATGGTATCTGTTCTAATTTTTTTGGGGAGTATGGAAGAACTAAACTGCCGTTAACTCTAGGGCGAGCATAATGGATTGCAAAAAAACCAGAATTTAGAGAATCAATGCCAAACAAACTCCCTTTTTGCTCTCTTAAAATTACAGCTATTACTTTGTCCCATGCCCTTTCACTTTCAGGTCCAAAATGGATACAAATTTTTCCATCATTTTCAGCACAATATCTGAGCATTTCAATTATTTGAGAAACGAAATATTTTCTTGCCAAGTTTCTTTTCTCTGGATTTTTCTGAAAATTTTCCCAACCAAATGCTTGCGCAGCCTCCCCATCAACTAAATTTGACAGTGGTCTATCCTTTTCTAGATCTTTCAGGACTTCATCAATATTTTCAGGCATTTCATATCTGATAACTTCAAAATTACATCTATTGATAACTGCTAATCTTCTGTTTCTTAGTAAATCTATTTCGCTGCTTTCTGCGGATTCAAATTCTTTATTATAAGAAGATAAGACATTTCCAGATAAACCGACGCATGGGCGCATATTCATGGATTTTCCAATTGCTTTCAGCAAACCAAACTTACTCAATAAAAAATAGTTTTCTTCTTTTCCAGGTGCTTGCAGGTCGTATAAAAATATGTCATCTAATCCTTCTCCTGGGATCGCAACATGATCTATCTTTAGTGGTGCTGGGAGTTCTTTAAGCGAAGATCTCAGTCTACTTAATTTTTCAATTAGCTTACTTCCTATTTTTTCAGAAAATCTATGTACATCCGAAGCTCTCCAATCAAAAAGAGATGCTATTTCAGCTATTTTTGGGTCATCATCAAATCTTCCTAATACTCTATGAAGTTTTCCTAATGCTAAAGGATCGCTAATTCTTCCAGGAATTGCCATTTGCAGTAGTCCGTTTCTTAGGTGTGCATTAAGCTTCATGCAAACACCTCCATACTGCCATCCTTGACACTTTGAACATGTCTGCAAGATCACGCATGCTATGCTCGCCATTGGCATAAAGTTTCTTTGCCAGTTCTGCCTGCTCGTTATTAAGAGAGCGTTTCCTCCCTCTAGCTACTAATTTTAACCCTCTAACATCTAGTTTCTGGCTTCTACCATCTACCTTCAATTCTTTACCGTGCTTGCCCTGTTTCTAAACACCCTTTTTCATTCATTTTAATCACCTCAAACTTTGTTTGAGGACCGACAAATCGAAGTTTCGATTTGTGGTCCACAAAATGCCACTAGCATTTTGTAGGATTTTTGAACCGCTGTTCAATCAATCCTCAAATTTTTTCTACTTTTTAACAGTAAGACTAACCCAAAAGAAAAATTCAAATAACCTAAAAATAAAAATTCAAAATTTTCTATGGGACGAACTAACTATTAGCAAGTAGTTGTTTCTGTAGTTCTTGTTAGTTCTAAATATCCCATTATCATGTTTATCAATAATTAGTTTACAATGACCTGTTTATAAATGTTTGTCACGATTTAACCTTTCTTGTCACGAAATTCCCAGATATCCCCTAACCCTCTTTAGGAACAAAGCCGCGGAGTTTATTGCTTTTTCAGCATCATCTTTTTTGATGACCGTATCTATCCCATATGCGACTGCATGTCTTAGTTCCCTATAGGTATCAAAAGTATTTATGTAATCATATCCCAAATCTTTGTGCTTCTGCTTAAGATACTCACAAATAGCTTTGTGGCTTCTTTCCTATATTCCGTCCATAAATAGAATTGCTCTTCCGGCATGGAACATACAGCTATACGCAGTTAGTATTGCAGACATATCTGAGCCCACATTAAAATCTTTACCTGCCTCAGTAATATATCTATCTGCAGTTTCTAAAGATTTTTGTGCACGTTCTCTAGAAGGAGGTATTTTCTTTAGGAATCCTTGCTTAAACATTTCTTCAATAGACCACGTAACCATTAAACTACCCCAAAAGTATAGATGTGCCGTACAATATAATGTGGTTAGCCAGAACTTCTTTATAAAATCTTTCATTTTTATTGGCTAGTTCCTTCCATTGTGCTAGCGTGAATATAGTTAAAGAAAAATCAATTTTAAAATCATCTTTCATATCTTTAAAAATCTCGTTTACCTGGTTTTTATGGATATTTGTTATAACAAGAATGTCCAGGTCACTTTTTTCATCGAATTCTCCGTTTGCATAAGAACCGTAAAGTGCAACAGCTTGGAATTCTTCATTTTCAAATATTTTTGTATATCTATAAAGGTTATTAAGGAACCAAGTAGTTTTCAGTTTTCGTACAAAGAAACTTTCGTTATTTAAACTATAAAAATTACTATTCCCCAGCTTAGATAATTTTAGTACGTTCTTCTTTTCCAATTCTTTGCATATAGTGCTCGTCGAACCAGAGCTGATCTTAAGCGTTCTTTCAAGTTCTCTTGGATAGGTTTCTTTCTTCGGATTCTTTATGAAATATGACAAGACTTTCCAGGTAGCATCAGTTTCGAATATTTCTTTCATGCTTTATATATAAAGCAACTGCTTTTTAAATTAATCGATTGCTTTTTATAAAAAGCAACTTATTTTTGTATCACAAGTGGCATCCCTATTCTGTTCAATTCAAAATAGCTAAATTATTCAATTCATAATGACGTAAGCTTTGAAATTCTTTATATTTTTTGTCAACTGATCTATAACATTCCAACTTAGAAATATTAGCCATTTGTTTACATTCATTGTTTCCTATTGCTCGAGTTACATGTCCAAAACACCATATAACCCTTTCTTTACTTTGGAGGATTTTACATATTCTGGCATCTTTTTTTGTTATCGCGTTATGTACAACATAATATTCAGCAGAAATAGAATACACATCATTTATTTCCATACAAATACTTGCATTTGCTTTATCTCTTGCTATGGCCGCAAGACACGTTTCTGTCCAATTTAAAACAGATAAATTATTGAATTTTGAAATAGGTAAGTTACGCAATTCAGCATCTTTTTCGTCAACTGATATATAACATTCCAATTTAGAAATATTATCCATTTGTTTACATTCATTCTTTCCTATTGCTAGAGTTGCACTTTCAAAACAATTTTTAACCGTGTAATTTTTTTCATCTTGGAGGATTTTACATATTCCGGTATCTTTTTTTATTATTGCGATATCTATAACGCACCGTTTAATACTATCAGAATATTTATGATCTATTTCCATACAAATACTCGCATTTCCTTTTTCTTTTGCTATAGTCTTAAGACATTCTATTCCACTTATTATTTCTTCAGTTTTATTATTTTCAAAGTTTCTTATCAATATAAATTCACTATCTAGATTCATGCATACAGATTCATTATTTTGTTTTAGTGCCGCTATATACATACATTCTTGGTAAGGATTATGTCTGTCATCTGCGGGTGCTGTGCTCGGGAACCAGGCTCCTCTATTTGAGTAGTAAAAATTACCGGTAGTTTTATTATCATATTTTAAACAAAATGAAGGAGTAATATCTTGTCCACTATACTCGAATGTGGATTCCTTATTAGAAATGGTATAAGTACATCCAACTAAAATGATTGCTATAGTTAAATACAAAAATATTGTATTCTTCATATTATCACTTCCTACTTTTTATCTTTCAAATACTCAAATACCTTGTGTCCCTGGAACCTTTTCATATAATTTTTAATAAATGTCAAAAATGCTTTAGGTTTCTCAATAATTAGTTTGCCTTCTCTATATTTTCCACCAAAACCTAACCTCAATAAAAGTAATTCATCCTGCGGATTTGTTTTAGTGAGAAAAATAACACCTCGTTCGTCAATGCCTCCGACAGAATCAAACATTCCTGCTAAATAGCTGGCAGCATATTCATTTAGGTATTTGAATCGTTCAAGCTGCTCTTCTTCAATGTCCTGGAAAAATTTTCTATAAGCACTGTGGTAAAAGTAAGCCTTATTATCTTCGTTCTGAAATTTTTCCGTAGTTGTGAGTTGTTTATCTAAAACTTCTTTTGAAAATATTTCAAGAAATTCTGTTTCTCCTCTTATGCCTAATCCTTCATAGGTTCGCCGCTTTCTCCAGAATCCTATAATATAAGCCAATTCTGGCGTGAGTTTTATTTTCATGTTTGATTCACCTTAGTAAAAGCGAACTTTTCTTTTGTTTAGAGTCATACCATTTTATTCGTTTCCTTTTCAACTTTCTTTGCACTTTCAAACATGACTACTTTTTTGGTAGGTACAGCCAAAAATCTTCTGCCTTTTATATATTCATCTATTTCTTCTGCTACTAGCTCGTCTATTTGTGATGCAAACCAGTGTGCAGCTTTAGTAGAAATATATGCACTTTTGAAAATATCAGAAATTTCCGTATTCTCTTTATCAGTAAAAGGATTCTTATCCTGAGAAATGCGGTCATTTGCTTTTTCTAGTAGTTGGCTGAATCTTTTTATATCATCTGCCTTTGCTCCACCTGCATTCAATGCCGTAAGTATTCCCTTTGCTAGTACTGTATTTCTTTTTGCTGTTCTTGTAAGTAGTCGTTCGAGTTTTTTACTGTCATCTTTAGGTAATTTTCCTTGCTTAGCTGCGCTCATTACTCTGTTTGCAAATTCGAAGAAGCTTCCTATTAGTTGCATCGAAAAATCACCAGGTGCATTTTGAGATATTTGTTCGAAGAACAATACATGATAAAGGATAGTGGATAAGGTTATTAAATATTGTTATGGCGTGATAGTTATTCATTCAGAATTAATTGCCCTCTTCCAACTGCCTCGTCTATGCGTACTCTTACATTACGTTTAATGTGCCTTGCCATATCATTTCTCTTTTCGATTGTTTCCAGGCTCAAAAGTATATTTGCATTCTCAACAACCATAAAAGGTTTACTATTTCCAAACGTTTCTCTTACGTGCATTCCAGCTACTGTGTCAATATGATGGGTGTTCACTCCTCCTGGTGTATCTACGGTAGCAATTACTACTCTAGCATTAGATGCATTTTGAACTATTTCTCTTCTATCTCCGAATCTTTCCAGAGCACCTGAGTTTATTACCAATACATAATCCTTCAATTTCTCATTTATCGCTCGTAACCAAGTTAAATCTACTGCCGCTAATGGAAAATAAACTATGTCAGTAAATTCTCTGTCAAGAAAACCACTTGTAACTACTCCAGAACATGCCACTACTCCTTGATTATTGAAGTCCACTTTCTGATTTTCTACTGGTTCATTATCTGCTATCTGAATGCACCATAATTCTTTGCTATCCATGGCGAACTCAATATATTGCGATCTTCCTATTTCCTTCTCTAATTTTCTAAGTGCTATTTGCAGTAATTCAATTGCTCTTTTTTTCGCTTCGTCAAATCCATCAGTCAATGTCCAATGATTCTCTTTTTTTAAGATGGAAGAAACTCCATGCATTGCTGCAGAAATTCCGCTATCTATATAATCTATAGAAAAACTAGCCGGATCGATTTCTGTTTGTCTTATTTCATCTCCAAAAATATAAATATCTGCCCTTCTTTCAACTGCTTTTGTTCCGAATCCGTGGACGATTGCTAATTTTCCTTCTCCACTGTTCCTGAATCTTGTACTATAGCCACAGCCAGCTACCAAAGGAAAAAAAACTTCACCGAACCATTCACCAATCCAGGGTTGTATCATTACTGCCATGTCCGGCATTCCAGAGCTTGCAACTACTCGTTTTGCCATATCAATGACTTCTTCTCCTGTTGGTTCTGAAAAACCGGAGAAATACTGACCCGTCCCACCAGTTTCATCTTTCTGGGAGGAACGAACTACGTATCCACTAGGTACATTGCTTCTTTCTGTTTCTAGTAATCTTACGATAAATTCGTTTTCCGCTTCACCTATATCTGCATTTTTTATCGTCTTTTTGACATCTTCAGCTGTCGGTTCCGAAGTAACTGCAAAACCATCATTAATTTCATCATCAATTATTCTGGACATTCGACTGCTTGTTGCTGCTCTTCTGACTTTTACATTTAATTTGTCAGCTTCATCAAATTCCCTATCAACATTGTTTCTTTCGGCAAGACGTCTAGCATTTAAGTGAAGCGTTTCAAAAAAATCAGTAGCAAGAACTATCGTATCAGGTACTTTCATTCCTGCACGTTCAATAGCTTCTTGTTTTTCCATCAATTGCTGTGCCTTTCCACCAATTATCCCTTCACCTACAATAGTAAATTTACCATCTTGTCTTATGGGGAATCTTGTCTTGGATAGTTCTAGTACTCTTTGCATGCTTCTACTGTGTCAACAAATATATAAAAAAGTATCATTATCGATTAGTTTTTATTTTCTCTTTTATTTAGTTCTAGTATGAAATACCAGATTGACGTCCAGCAAGTTAGAAACATCCAACAAGAAATATGGAATAGCATTCGTGGCACGTTTGAACTCAGGAAAGGCTACGGAGAGCCATTACCCATCTTTGGTCACTATGGCGGTGTATTCAAATGCGGAAGAGAAAATCTCATAATTCATACTGACGGCGTAGGGACTAAACTAATTTTAGCACAACAGATGGAGAAATACGATACAGTTGGCATAGATGCAATCGCAATGAGCGTTAATGATATTCTTTGTTTAGGTGCAGAATCTTTAGTTGGCGTAGATTATATTGCATTGCCAAGGGAAAATACTTTTTTGGTAGCCGAACTTATGAAGGGTTTAGTAGAAGGTGCAACTCAAAGTAACTGCGCAATAATAGGAGGGGAAACAGCAATTGTTCCAGATTTACTCAAAGATGATAAAACATTTGATCTGACATTTACTGTAGTTGGCAGAGTGATTCACAGACCATTAACAGGCAAAGACTCGAGAAAAGGCGATGTAATTCTTGGTTTAGCTAGTTCTGGTTTACATTCAAATGGTTACACTCTAGCAAGAAAAGTTCTTCCCGTAGACAAGTGGGGAAAAGAAATGCTTGAACCTACAAAGATTTATGTAAAACCCGTTCTTTCAATACTCAATAGTGAACTATGGAAATCCGTCAAGGGTATGGCACACATAACTGGCGGTGCATTCTCAAAAGTAAGCAGACTAAGCAAGAATGTCGGTTTCCTGTTCAACGATCTGCCTAAAATGTCTCCAATGTATGAAGCTCTTTATGCAGAAGTACAGAACATAGAAGAGATGCACAAGACGTTTAACATGGGCATCGGCATGGCCATGGTAGTCAAGAGGGAAAATGCAGAGGAAATCAAGAATAGGCTGAATGCTTCTGGTGTCTCAACCACAGTAATCGGAGAAATAATAAAAGAGTCAGGGGTTTTCATCGAGAGAGATGGAAAACGGTTTAAGGTCTGAGGTTTAATCATGTCATTAGAAGATGTAATCAGAAACTACTCCACGTATTTTAATAATTTTCTTCTGCTTATCGGTACATTATTTTTTGGCTGGGTATTATCAGAACAATTATTTTTGATGGGATTAGAACTTTTCTTTTTTGCATTAGCTTTAATATTTTTTATAAGAGCACATAATATTTGGAATCGTATATTCGGATGTATTTTTCTAATTGTAATTGCGATTTTAGTTTTTATGTGGGCGGTTTCAATTTCTAGTTCATTTTTTCTAATCGAGCATAACTTTATGTTCGGTCTTTTTGGCTATCTTTTCAGTACTTTAAATCGATTGTCAGTTCCAATAATTCTATCAATAGTTAATCTGTTTTACTATCTACGGAATCTAAATGCGGATTACAAAAATTCTAAGGTTTCAACCACTAGTTCTAAGTTTTTCCTTTTTGATTTTTCAAGATTGTTTTATTATCCAATTCTTTTTGCTCTTTTTGTCATTGCCCAAAATTCTCTAGTAAAATCATATTCTTCGAATATTTTTATTTATTCTACTCTGTTCATTCTGTCAAAATCAGTTTTAGACTGGTATATTATTAATGTCAAATTAAGATCACTTAATTCTAAGCATTAGTTCTTCAATTTATCGAGTTTTCAATCGATATCACGAATTTATAAATACTTCGACATAAATTACAACATATGCGTATTCATTGTGCTCCACCAGTAAAAACAGACAAAACTCAATTTTTCAGAGGTGACGAAGCAACAGTTAGCAGAATAACTGGTAAAGGAAGATACAATGGAATGGTAGAAAGATTGCAGGATATGAATCCCTACGTAGAAAGTAGATTTAAAGCAAAAGATGGAAAGGGTCTTCCAATTCTTCCTGTTTACTCTAGAGATAACGAATATCATTTGCTTAAATTTCTGGCAGGTTTATTAACAAAGCGTTTATTTCCAGATAATTTTCTGTCTCTCCGTGAGTTGAGATTCTTTGAAGAAAAAGGAAAATTTCCTGTTGCAGTTACATATTCGGATTTTGTAGTTGATGATACTGATGCTATGAAACGTGCAACGGAAACATCTAGGCTATGGTATGGGGCAGACAATGATCGGACTAAATTACAAATAAGATCAAGAGCAGATGCATATGAACACTTACTAAATCCAGAATTATCAAGACTTAGTGATCAATTTCTAGCAGTTGGCTTGGATCTGGCACATCCCGAATGTAATTATCATATAGCTGGTGGCAAAACCATTTTTTTCGAAGTGGAAGGTCTAAACTTAGTTATAACTTTGAAACACTTATTAACTGCTTTTCCAGGTGATTTTGAAGCATTATGTTATTTTGCTGCACTCTATTCTATTATTCTAAAAACGAAAGGCTCAGAACGTGATTGCAGAGAACCAAATTCTTATGTAAATCAAAAACCTGTTAAACAGTTAATTGAAGACATATATCGAATTTTGGTCATCCGAGATCCGCTTCTAATTCAATTATTTTTTGATGCAGCAATGCTTGTGTACAGGGATGTAAGTTCGATAGATGAAAAACTTACTAAAATTAGAAAACAGCATATTTCCATGGAAGCTAAAACTCGACTTCTTACTTTTCTTCAAGATGACGTAGCTCCTGAAATTTGGGATATGCTGAAGTGATATTTTTACGTGTTATTTTTTCTCAGTTACTTTCTTCCAGATATGGAAATAAATTAATCCAACTAACCCTGCTAGGAGTGCTATTATCAACAAACTAAATAGGTCTCCTCCAAACAATCCATATCCACCCATCATTCCACTGGCAAATA
>JAUSHJ010000023.1 GCA_030648615.1 Microcaldota archaeon
CAGATTCCTTTAGCTTTAGCAAATGATAATAGACTGCTTTTGGATTTTGTTTTTTTCCTGTGAATTCTTCCATTTTTGAAATTATCTGTGCCGTAGTTGGCTGCTCTTTCTTAGTATGAAAATAAATTAATGTTTCGATCAAATCCAGAATTAATCTTCTGCTCTCATTTGGCATGATTAAACCAAGTGAAAGTGCGACCCATCTAAGGAGAGATTTTCGGGCAAGTTTAACATCCTCGTTAAGAGCCATTTCCCTGACTAATAACTCAGATTTGATTAGACTTGATTCGGGTAACATAAAATGAATTGACAGAGTAAGAATTAAAACATTACCATGTGTATTCTGCAATATGGTTGACCTTGATCTTAAAGTACATCCGGATGTAATTTTCGCCTACAACCAGAATCATGTAGAACTTGTAATACAAGTGAATAATAAAAATGAGCATAACTGCTGGGTAGAAGCGGACATACTTGTTCCAGAAAGACTTTCACTAAGTCCGGATAATTCTCTAAGGAAAGGAAGAATAAGAATTGGGATAATAGATGGCAAACAATACATAAGAAAGGCTACTCGAGTATACGCAAGCACCTATACTAACCCTCAAATGTATCGTTGTAAAATTGTTGCTTATATTTACAATAAAGATGGAATAATCCAGAACAGACTTGAAAAAACTATCGATATCAGGTGCGAGATGAAGAAGGCGCCTGTGCTATAATAGTTTTATCTCTTTGTCAGCCAACAAATGCGACCCATAACCAATTATCCCAGCAACTGCAAAATTGAAACCGAGAACTAGATAGATCAGAACTGAAAACGCTAGACTCGCAACTACTGTATGCGTTATACCCCTGTGGCTTGGCCTAAGGAAAGTCATAACAATAAAATAGATTCCGATCAGCACCAGTGAATTGATAAATATTAATTTTAATGTTACAGAATCAAGAAAACAACTGAAACTGTTTGTACATACATTCGATATTACGAAAACGAATGAAAGAATGACAACTACTTTATTTGCAAGGTCAGTACCCTTGCTCATCTTATGATCTAAATCAGGTAATAGAGCACTAAATGCAGAGAACAAACCAAGTATTGCAAGTGTAATTTGATTTTGAATATTGAACACGAACAGTAAAATCAAAAGTGAGAAGATCACTGCAACAATCATGTGCTGTTTCCAATTCATTGTGAAACCCTTCTAGCTACTAGTCTCTACCCTCAAGCATTGACGCAAATTTAAAAAATGCGTCAATATTTGTCAAAATTCTTAACATTTTGACAAAGCATCTAGCTACAGACTCTTCTTAACAAAATTCAATGTCAATGGAGTAATAACAATATTCTTGTTAACTGCAACTTCATAAAGATCAGTGTCCTTTTCGGATTTTGAAAAATCACCGTGAAGCCAATAGTAAGGCATGCCACTTGGATCAGTTCTTTTTTCTATGCCAGTAGTAAACCTCAATCGTTGAGGATTATGGGATATGACAATTTTAGTAGTACTTGAAAATTCATTAGGTAAGTTTACACTCAGCAAAGTATCTGGTTCAATATGATTAAGATATTCTTTAATTATTTTTTCAACTGCTTCTGTTAGTTTTTCCTTATTGCCCCAGTTAGTTTTATTTCTCCAGTCCTTGCTTGAACGATGCATGGAAAATGCAATTGCTTTTACTCCTTCCAGAGTTGCTTCCCAACATGCACCTATAGTTCCTGAACCAAGGATTGCACTTAAAGTAGAATTATCACCAAAATTTATACCTGAGAGAACTAGATCTGGTTTCTTGAATTCCTTTGAATATAATGAGAATAAAACACAGTCAGCTGGTTTTCCATTTAACGTGTAAACGTCTTCCTTAAGGTTATGAAGCCTGAGAGTTTTATGAAGTGTGAGACCTTTGCCCACTGCACTTTCCTGATGCTCTGGAATTATTGCGTAGGCATCACCAAATTTCTTTGCCACTTCCAGCAGTATTTTTAGGCCTTCAGTGTAGCCATCATCGTTTGTTACCAAAATGTTCATATGTAGATATTACTGACGATGTTTTTAAGATTACTGTTATCCCTGAGAATCTTTCAAATAATTAAAAAATTGTCTCGAGATATTCTCAAATTCATATCGATGTTCAGAAGACAGATAAGAATTATCGATGATTCTGGATTTTAAAACATCTTCTTTTACAAAGCGACCATAATATACGGCAAGCGATTTCGGTATTTTTCCCTCCTCAAAAAGGATAGGGTAACCTTCCTTGGCGATATATGTCCTACGTTGCTTTTCTGGATCCGTAATGCCATCAGATGCATATGAGTCCCTGTAAAAATCAGGCACATCTGGAGGGAATATCCGGAATCTAAGCTCGCAACGGTATGCTAATGCTTTTTTCAGCTCTTCTTTTTCAGTTTCTGATAAACTAGACTGTGTTTTTTCTATAAATGCATCAATAAATTTTCCAAAAAAAGCAGATCCGACAGATCGATACGCATTTGCCATTTGTTTTTCAAATTCTTGATCTGAACTTTCATTATATATGAATGATATGAGTTCTTTACTAAAAGAATTGGCAACCTCAAGATCAGAATTAATACCGAACCGATTTGAAAAATCATGAAGAAGCTCATGGACAACAATCTTGACAGTATCATTTCCAGATATTGCCCCTTCTTCATAATAAACTAAATTGAATTTGGGACAGATATTGCCACACGCTGCGATCTCGTTTCCACGAACATCGTATATTTGATAATAAAAACTCGAGAGATAAAGACCTCCAGCATGTGAAGAAGGATCTGGAGCTGAGATACAATCAGTAGCAACCAAAAAAACATTTCCTTCCAGTACCTCTTGAACTCCGCGTTTATCCGTTTTAAAAGTCGTCTGGATAGCCGGAAGGATGTCATCAAGATAGCTACGGTTCGTTTGCTGTCTTCGGTCAGTATATATTTTTTCCGGAGATTGAAAATATCCAGTTAGGCCTGCAAGCGGTTGACCATCACGCACGTATATACCTAGAGAAACATCACTAACATCTGTCAGATTTTTTCCATCTTTAATTTGTACTGCTGGAAACCAGATATATGTGTCCTTTGGAGGAACCTTGCATTCCTCTCCGCACCCCATAATCAACCCGACTGCAATGACAGGAGAAAGGATTGTCCCTACTGCGTATCCCATCATCTTTTGCCAGGTGGGAAGTTCTTCAAATGTTTTTACAGGAGTAACGTCATGTAGCTTAGATGATTGCTCTTCTGGAAGCACGGGTTTTAATTGTGCCATGGTAGTTAATTGGTTTGAAGAATTTTTTAAGGTAATGGTTTCAACACAGCGTCTATCTGTTCTCTTGATTTTCCTTCAGCAATCATTTTTGCAATCACTTCGTTTGGGGCTTCGAACAGGACATTAGTAGAAATAGACGGTTTAATATTAGTATAAAGCCATTGGTTAGCAGTACATTGAACAGCAAACGCAACTGCCCGCCCAATATGCCTGGAGAAATTTAGGTTGTTTTTAGCATCATCCAGAGATACTGATGGAAACTTGAATTCATCACTCATAGTTGGTTGGACGATATTGCAATATAGTCTGGTCGGAAAATTTTCAATCACTCTAACCACTGCATTTTGTCTTGGTGAGATAATCCTAGAATTACCCTCAATTTTAAGTTCATAATCTGGATAGTCTATAGCTAGAATAACGTCTTTTTTGTCAAGATGTTCCTCAGGTATTGGAAAGAACCAGCGTTTTCCTAAATCAGATTCGTTGTAAACAACAAACCAGCCACCATCGAACTGAAAAAGTTTATCTCCTGCTTCTCTTAATGTTCGATCTGGTTCAACATATGCAAATACAGTTCCGCTTGTAATTGAATCGGGAAGATTCTGAATGGAATAATTTGCAACAGAAAGGGCTACTCTTCGCAATATATTATCTGCTAAAGATGGGACTAATTTTTTTGTGCCATCTCGAAAAAATTCTGTCTTAAGCCCAGCAGCCAATCTGGCATTTGAAGCAATAACCAAACCTCGTTCGTCCGCTGATTTCATTAAGTCCTCCATTGGAGCAAGTCCAGACATAACCAATGTCGAACCACGAATTCTTTTGTTTTCAGCAGGTTTTGGTTTCATTTTCATGTTATCACCATCCTATCAACTTCTAACATCTAATGCAACAAAACTAATACTTAATTATAAGTGTCCCCCACAGGGGCAACTAAAACGAAAAGAATAAATATACTAAACATGAAAGTAATTCATGCAAATCACAGAATTAAGAAAACTAGGCCTAACTGAAGGTGAAATCAAGGTCTACTCTGCACTTCTTGAACTGGGAGAAACAACTAGAACAGAACTAGCCAAAAAATCAGGCATTTCTCCTTCGAAGATATACGATGTGGCAAATAGACTACTGGAAAAAGGAATAATTTCCTCAGTAAAAAAAGATGGGATTCTGAATTTCAGTCCTGCTAACCCAGAACGACTTAGGGATTTTTTGAAACAAAAAGAAAATGAAATTAACGAAGAAAGAAAAACAGTTGAGCAATTACTTCCGATGTTGCTGAGTCAGTACGACCAAACAAAGGAAAGAACAGATGTCGAAGTTTTTTATGGATGGGAAGGACTGAAAACTGCTTTTGTAACTCTTGAGAATTCCATGTCTCCGAAAGATGAGAGTCTAGTATTCGGTGCTAGTATTGGAAAAAATCCTGAACAGGCAGATATTTTCTTCACCAAACACCAGCAGAGGCTTGAGAAAAAAGGCTACAAAGTAAGAATAATATTTAACGAAGATATTAGAGCACGTAAAGACAGATATAAGTATTATATTAAGCACAAAAAACATGAAATAAAATTCTTGCATCAGGAAACTTTCACTGAATTGTATATTTACAAAGATAGAGTATTGTTCCTTATTTTGATAAAAAAACCAATAGCGATCATGGTAAAGAACAATGAAGTTGTAGACTCGTTCAGGAAGTTCTTTGAGTCGATGTGGAAATTAGCAAAAAGATAATTTCCACAGATTTGCCCATGAGGGCAAACTGATTTGGAAGCAGACAAACTATAGACGCAAAACAACTAGGTGCTCAGCTAAGGATGCAATCTCGTCCTATCCCTTGGGAATAGTGTACATTCCCTAATGTTATCCTGCTCGCAGATTTTCATGGTCAATCTTTCCAGACCAATACTCCAGCCAGCATGTGGTGGTGCACCCATCCTGAATGCATTCAAATAAAATTCAAAGTTAACAGGATCTAAACCTCTCTTCTTCAACTGATCTTCAAGAATATCTACCTTGTGAATTCTTTGCGCACCGCTTGATATTTCTAAACCTCTGTAAATCAAATCGAAAGCATTGCACTTCTCTTCCTCCCCTGGCTTTGGCATTGAATAGAATGCTCTAATTGCAGTGGGCCAATCATAGATGAAATAAAGTTCTTCGTTCAATATTTCGGAAAGCTGTTTTTCTGAATCCTTGGAAAAATCCTCGCCCCATTTCATCTTATTTCCATGTTTGTTCAGTTTTTCAACAAGCTCAGTGTAAGTGTATCTTGGTATTTTCTTAGGTGCAGTGTGTTTAACTCCTAGAGCGTCTAACTGCTGTTTTCCTTTTTCATTTATACTTTTGAGAATGTGAAGTGTTACCTGCTCCAGAATATCCATCGCATCATTTTGATCTGCAAATCCCATTTCTATATCCATCTGAATTATTTCGTTTAGATGACTTGTAGTGTTATGTTTTTCTGCCCTGAATACTGGAGTAGTAATGAATACTTTATCGAAACCACCGATAACTGCTAGTTGTTTGTATAGCTGAGGTGATTGTACTAAAAATCCAAGATTTTCGAAATATTGAATAGGGAATACGTCTGCTCCACCTTCTGTTGCTGCACCAGTTATACATGATGTATGTACCTCTGTAAAACCCAATTCTACGAGCTTTTCCCTGAATGCCGTACTTATCAAAGCTTTAATTGAAAATATTGCAGATGTTGACTTTCTTCTCAAATCAATGTACCTATAATCGAGTCTAGTATCAAGTTCAGATGGAACTACGTCCGTAGGATCTACGGGAAGTTTTCTTTCTACTTTGTTAAGAAGCTCGAATCGAGTCGGAATCAACTCCACACCATTGGGAGCCATCTTGTTTTCTTTCAGTTGTCCTTCAAAAAGAACAACGTCTTCCTTGTTGACTTTTACTGATTCTAGCAGCTCGTCAGTAACTAAACCTTTCTTGAGAAGTACCTGCATTATGCCTGTTTTGTCCCGGACAAGAACGAACTTGAGTTTTCCAAGGTCTCTAATATCGTGTACCCAGCCGGCTATAGTTACTGTCTTGTGTCCTGAGTCTTGGGTCTCGAGTTTCGAGTCTCCAGTCTTAAGTTCTGAAACATAGTGTGTTCTGAGCATATTTTATCACCTGATTTATAGATCAATAAACGTTAGTTGGAAGGAATTTAAAAGTAATACTCCGTAACTAAGCTATACTTTCGCTTTCTTTTTTCCCACATCAGCTTGTGCCAATGGTGCGACAGGAGTTAGATTTTCAGTTATACGAGCTAGCATTTCCTGTGCAGTAACTTGATTTTTCTGGCTATTCATAAACTTTGCTATTTTTGCATATTCTTCAGTGCCACGCTTGGCATATTCTGAAAAAGCAGTGATTAAAAGTTCTTTTCTTAGTTTTGCACTTGAAATTCCTTTGGGTTGACCCATAGCAGCATCCAGAACATTCCCTAATTCAGGACCTTTAAGATAAATCCCTCTCTGACTTAAATCATCAGTAAGATCAGCAACCGCTTCTTTTCTAGAATATTTAGCATCCTCACTTAGACCCGCCTCTGTTTTAGCAACAGGTTTAGAGCCCCCACTACTTAACAAAAAATTAGTTGCATATTCATTTGCTGCTGCTCCAAAATTCTTCGTTGAGCTTTCAGTAAAAGATTTCAGAGATCCGTCTTTATTTGCTGCCACGTATGCCTTAGGATAAGCTTCTCTACAAACTCCTACAAAATAATTTGTAGCTTGTGAAGTAGTCAATTTACCAGAATCGACTTTTGCCTGAAGATCTCCTGCAAAATTGTAAAGAACATTGGGATCTCGTTTTACCATTGCTGCCAAAGTCGTAGTTGCTACAGCACGTTGAAATTCTTTGCTTTGTGGATTAAGACCTAGACCAGTAGCATGATTAGTTATCCGATTAACTTCTCTTTCAGTCAGATTGACGTTATCTCCATACCTGCTTAATGTACGTCCAATAACTTCTATAGTCATTGCAGACGTCTCTTCTAACTTTAATGCTGGATCTACGGATTTTATTGCCATGATTATCTTTCACCTCAATAATATTTAAACCTTACTTGCCTCAATAAATCATACCTGATCCTCCAAAAAATCGGATCGGTCTATCCTGAAGAGCGAAGCTCTTTGGGAGGTAGTGATCGCAGATCACTGGATTCGCAACCAACAAGTAGACAAAATCTGGGTTGTGGATAGGAATAAATATGGAAACGTAGTTGATTGTGAATATGGCTCTTTTTACTAAACCAGACGCTTACCAAAAACAGATAACGATTTACCTAAATAATAAGAATTACGAAAGTGCCTACGACCTTGCGAAGGAGTTCTCAGAAAGATTCGGTCAAGAACTAACATCTCATTTTCTCCTCTCTAAAAGTGCATTCTGGATGAAAAAATATCCGGAAGCAATTGTTGCTGGAAGAAAAGCATTCAATATGGCCCATGCCAAGGAAGATATGATATTGTGCGGAATAATCCTAAGCACGGCATATTATATGCAGGGAGATGTAAAAAATTCCCAGGAAGTACTTGAAGCAGTAAACAGGGATGGAAACACTGATGTAGAGAAACTCATGTTCATCTGTGCTTTAGCTGTCCAGGACGAAAAAGCAGCCATGGAGCATGTAAATAGATTATATAAAATAAATCGAAGGATGGCAGAAGATTTTGTCATGAAGTTTTTCTAACGATTTTGATTCTGGTCCAAGCACCAGTAGTACGCTCTGGTATAAAACTCGGGTTTTCCATAATTTTAGCTGCAGTACGTCTAACTGAATCTTCATTGTCATGCAAACCTAATTCGACATATTTGAGAAGAGAAAGATCTAAAACTGCCATTTTGCCAAATATTTCAAGTATATGTGACCTTAATGAAGAATCTCCCTCATTAAAAGCTTTGAGAAGAGAAGAAGCTTGGCAAGGAACCTTGTCGGAATTATCTAAAAATTTATCCAAAGAATGTAATGCAGATGACCGCAAAGATACTTTTTCTCCATGCATAACATGAGCCACATTAGGTATTGGTAATCTGCGGATACGAAAAAAATTTATTACGTCATAACGATTAACCAATTTTCCCGGATCTCTAATAATTTTATAGAGAAGATCTGCATAAAGAGTATGATCACAGGAATAGCAATTACCTAAAGCACTGACCGTCCAATCCTTATATGGATGATATGGTCCATCAATAAGTTCTGCAAGCTCAACTGCAACTTCCGTCAAGTCAACTCTAAACTCTCGATTACTCATAATGGTTAGTGCCACGGCAGCATTTAGTCTTAGTGGACTTGTTTTATCTTTTATAACAGACATAATTATTTTAACTATTTTCTTTGAAGGATCATCTTCCGATTTAGACGCACTGTCCATGACTCCACAGAAAACATCTTTTATATCTGGTCTTACATCGTTTTTAGGATTTCTTGTATGAGAATATAAGCGCAACAGATGAATAGAATCTTCAGGAGTTTCCCTAATGCGAATTATAACTTCCCTTAATTGATTTTTTATCATTAGATGTCTAATAGCGATAGTTTCAACTAAAATTCCATGATAACCTACTATGCGTAATCTTCTGGTGCTACTTTGTGGTTTTTGAATTCTGAATTTTGACATTTGACCATCTAAGGATTTAATCGAACTGAGGTATTGTAAATGCTAATTTCCAGCTTCTAATTTTTCAATGAGCTTAACTAAGAAATCTGATTCTGTCCTGCCTTTTTGGAAAAATGCGCATAACCCTAGATGATGTTTGAATCCTCTTAGATCTTGAACAGGAAGATTTAGGCTTAACATTGCACATGGAATACCGAGTTCTTTTGCTTTTAAAGCTACGTCATCGCCATAATTCACACTACTTTTACTACGATCAGTGAGTACCAGGTCAAACTTCTGTTCTGACAGAAGCTTCAGTGCAGATTCTAGATCTTCAGCTACCGTGACTTCTTTCCCGACATTTTTAACAGCATTAGTCAGAATGCTTCTCCATATGCCTTCGTCATCAACTACGAGAACTCGGTTTATCTTTCTTGCTGAAGATGGAGCAATTGCAGGTTTAGCTTCTTCCTTAGTTGTGTCCTTAATTCCTTTAGCGCCAATCGGATCGTTAGAGAGCATTCTGTTCAAAGCAGCTTCAAAAGAATTATCGTGATATGTATTTGTTTGAATCAATAAATCTGGCGCAGAATCTACATCACTTTCATCTTGAGTTACTATTACAACATAGATTTTTGGATTTGCCTCTCTTAGTGCTTTTATTAATTTTTCTTCTCCGCCTCTAGGGTCGTCATGAAAAATAATGAATACGATGTCAGTTTGAGGAACAAGAGAAATAGCAGTTTTAACAGCATCTGAAGATTCCAAAACTGCAGGTGTGTCTCCTCTGAAGGAGATAGACATACTTTCCTTACATCTGGGCAATAAAAAAGAACTTAATTGTATTGCCCATTGACGACTATCATAATCACTTGAGTGTTCACAGTTCAAAATCCTACAATCAGCTAAATGCTTCCTGCCAGAAACTAACGGAGATTTTGCACTAGTTGATACTGGATTCGTAGCAGTACGAGTAGTAACATCAATTCCCCCTTTAGGTCGTTGTACTGTCATAGATACTCATCTCAAATAATAAAATTATTTTCCTAATTCTAATTTTGCGATAAGTTTTGGAATAAAATCTTCTGATTTGTCCACTCCTTTATCAAAAAATTCACATAAACTTAAACGAACAAAAAGTTTTGCTACACCTTCTTTAGGTTTGCCACCACTTACCATTACGCACGGAATACCTAACTCTCTTGCTTTCATTGCAATAGCATCGCCATAATGAATATCTCCTTTATCTCTATCAGTTATTACGAGATCGAATTTTTGTTCTGCGAAAAGCTTAAGTGCACTTTCCAAATCTTCTGCAACACTAAATTCTCTTCCGGTTCTTTTCACAGTTCGACTCAGGATGCCTTTCCAAATATGATCATCATCAACTACAAGAACATTATTTATCTTCCTTGTTGATGTTGGAGCTTTAACTGCGCTAAGCGGATCATTGCAGAGCATTGCTACTAATAGTGCTGGAACGTTAACTGAATGTTTATGCAGGACTAGATCAGCTACACCCTTACCGACATCAGTAGGAGTAAGACCTAGCATAACAATGTAGATATTTGGATTTGCTGCTCGTAATTCTCTAATTAGTTGATTATTCTCGTTTTCAAAAGTCCCGTTCAAAAAAACTGCTATATCGATTTTAGATACGTCAAATTTTTCTAAAATAGATACTATTCTTGCTGGTTGAGTCAAAATTGAAAACATAGCGAATGATTTGCACTTCATGGATCCGCCCTCATTTCTTGTGTTTAGGGGTTCCATTACCTGTTCTAATACCTGAGAAACAGTTGTATCAGTACGATCTCCCAAAATCACAGCAACATTGCAATCACTTAAATGTTTCCTAGTCGATGGCAAAGTAGATCTAGTTGCTGGACTACCGCCTATCCGATCATCTGCATGCAAAACCCTAGTCCTCAATACTGACATGGCTCCACCCCTCATCATAAACTACAAATATTCAAAATAAACATATTACCAACCTATTTAAAGCTTATCTTAGCTAAATAAGTTTATGGTATCAGAAATAAAAGTAGGAGACCTGATGACTAAAAGTGTAGTC
>JAUSHJ010000027.1 GCA_030648615.1 Microcaldota archaeon
CTAGATGGAACAGTTTATCGTGGAAACCAGGTAATTTCAGGTGTTCCAGAAGCTATCGAGCAACTAAGAAAAAGAGGAATCAAAATCTTTTTTTTATCAAATGCAAGTATGAAAACCAGAATGCAACAGGCAGAGAAATTGCAAAATATGGGGATAGCTTGCACCATAAAAGAAATGTATAATAGTGCATATGCCACTGCAAGCTATATTGCATATCATCATCCAAAAGCAACTGTTCACGTAGTAAGTGAAGGTGGGTTACAAAATGAGCTAGAGGCGTTTTGCAGGCGCTCCGCGCAGTCGAGAACCGGGTTGAAGGTAGTAACTAGTGAAAATGCAGACATTGTTGCAATTGGCATGGATACTAAAATTACGTTTGAAAAATTAATAACTCCACTACGAGCAATAATCAACGGTGCAGTTTTTATTGCATCTAATGTTGATAGAATTTATCCTACGGAAAAAGGAATATTGCCAGGGAGTGGAACTATTGCTGCATTCTTAGAATATGGCAGTGGAAAAAAACCCATTGTAATTGGAAAACCAGAGTCACCTATCATCGAAGCAGTTTTAAAAGATAATAATTTAAAAAGAAGCGAGGTTCTGATTGTCGGAGATGGCCTAGAAACTGATTTGAAAGTAGCAAAAAGAATGAAAATGAAATGTGCACTGGTTCTTACTGGGTTGGCAAAGATGTCAGATGTGAAAAAACTAAAGAAAAACGATAAACCTGATTTTGTTTTGGAGAGTGTTGTTGAATTACCTAAAGTTCTCTAAATATTTAAACCATTAATTCTTTTTACAAGTTCAGTAAAAACAATTCGTTTCTTTTCTGGAGAGAGATGGAAAAGAACTTTTTGTATTGCTTGTGGTGAAATAGTAAAAATATAATTAATTTTTATTACACTATCTTTGATTGCACCCTCTTTTTTACTTAAGGGAATGCCTATCATATTGGTATTGCTGGTTATTCCGGCTACAATTACATTATCCATTTCTTCAAATAAGACTAAACATGGCCTTGTTTTTGTTTCTGGTGTATCAGTAAATCGAACTTCTGCGAGAATTACGTCTCCTGCTTTAAGCACGTTCCCAGGCCTCATCTTCTTTATTATTCCAAAGTTCCTTCATTTTAGCTTTTTGGATATGGCTTAAGAACTTATCCTGGTACTTGTCAGATTGCTTAGCAAAATCAACGAGTTCTGCTATGACTTCATTGTAGCTCTCTCGTTGGTGTTTTTTGAGCTTGCTAAGAGCTTCTAGAACATCAACATCGACTCGTACAGTTGTGAATTCTGACATATAAGCACCTATAACTAGTTATATGTACGTATATATTTATAAAATTAGTACTTTTCTAATGGTACATCGTGTTCTCGGAAATGCTACGTCTCCTCGATCAAATCCTTAATGCTCTCACTAGTTATCTCAGGTTCAAATAACGACTGATCAATATTTATCATTGGAGTTTCACTGGAACTGCTGCTTGAAGATTGTTGTGCTGGTTGTGAAGGGTCTACCATGCTAAAGTTTATTTGTAAACTATTTCCGCACTTTTGACAACGTCCGTGTATTAGAAGTTCACTGAGTGCCAATTCGCTAGTTAAATACAAACTAGTTTCACTTCCACAATTTGAGCATTTTATCGATCTTCTGAGTTCTACCATGCTTTCTAACATTGTAATGAATCTTTTTAAACATTTACATTGAAATAAAAATATGAAATTACTGATGATATTCCTGATAATTTTGAGTTTTGTGTCGGTTTTAACCGCTGGTTCATATCTTATTATAATTGATGCTAGTACAAGTATGGATGATTATTTGCCAGAAGGCGTGGCAAAAATAGATGCTGCAAAATCAGCTGCAATAGACTTTGTAGATTCTTCCTCAGGCCAGGATTTTGCTGTAATGCGATTTAACGGATGTCCTGATGATGGGAATCCAAAGACAGGCACCATAAGAGTGGTTCAAGATTTTACCACCGATAAAACTTCAATTACTTCTTCTATAAATGCAATAACCACTGGAGATTATACTCCTATAGCAGAAGCAATAGCTGAAGGGAGAACCTATGTACAAAGCGAGAAAAATGGTCAAGGAACTATTATTCTATTAACTGATGGAGAAGAAAACTGTGGTGGCGACCCTATTCTAGAAGCTCAAAAAACATTTCAACAGGGTATAGCAGTCATAAACGTTGTTAGCTATAGTATAGATGAATCAGAAGTAAGTATCGTTGAACAGCATAAAGAAATTGCAAGAGCTGGTGGTGGAAAATACTACACTGCAGACAATGCCGCTCAGCTTAAGACTGCATTTACTTCGATAAAGAAG
The DNA here is from genome assembly GCA_030648615.1 of Microcaldota archaeon. Taxonomy (GTDB): domain Archaea; phylum Micrarchaeota; class Micrarchaeia; order Anstonellales; family Bilamarchaeaceae; genus JAUSHJ01. The sequence continues at coordinate 2,338 of JAUSHJ010000027.1, forward strand.
GAACAACCTAGTAGTACATGTTGTCTTCCATTGATTGTATTTGGATTTGTTGGACTTTTATTTATACTAAGAAAAAATAATTAAAGTTCTATCTTTACTGTAAATTCTGTAGAATTTACAACAGGATAAATTTTATAAATTTATCCTTCCAGCCCCTTGCCTAATAATTTTATTACTAACTAGGTTAACAATCGTAGAGCCTTCAGCATATTTTGTTTTTCCGTCATCGATGATTAGATCTACCGATGATAACATTTCTCTATCCAGTTCGCTTATTTCGGTTGGAGATTTCTCGCCGCTAATATTTGCGCTTGTAGAAATTATAGGTACGTTGCACTTTAGAGAAAGTAACTTGGTAAATTTATAATTGGGCATTCGAATTCCAATAGTTCCATCTGTGCTTACAGCTGGAAAGTCTCCTTTTACCTTAACTATAAACGTAAATGGTCCAGGCAAATAGGTTTGTAAAATTAGTTCTTGAGTTTTATTTATTTCACAATATTCCCTAATCATGTCAAAATTTGCCATGATTACACTTAGTGGTTTTCTTTCCTCTCTTCTCTTGATTTGATAGATGCGTTCAACAACCTTTGCGTTAAGTGCATTGCCGCCTATCCCATAAAGCGTATCGGTAGGGTAAACAATAATGCCGCTTTCTAGAATTACCTTTTTTGTCTTTTCAATTGCAATGTCCAACTCAGTGGTAATTTTTATTATGCCTGGCATGGTTTCATCTACAGTAAATCCTTCTTAATTCTATCAATGCCTATGGCAAATATTAACTTTCCAAGTCTCGGACCTTTCTCTTTACTAATGAGTGTTAGATACAGCTGCCTGAACATTTCTTTAGGTTCAATAGCATTTGCCTTGGCAAATTCAAAAACAGAATTATGTATCGCAAGCGCATCCATTTCTGATTTTAGACTTTCTACATACGTTACGGTTTTTCCCTCTGCTTTTTTTGGTTGATATTTGAAATTGTAATCTTCAGGCATAAAATCTCTTTTCGTCCATTCTTCTACGTATGGTTTGAGATAATTTACACCTTCTTTATCATTCAACATTTCTCCAGTTTTATCCCAGTTTTGATATATCTGATAGTAGAGTAACACATCTAAGAATGGCACATTCCAGTGTATTTTATTTGCAGATAATTTGAATGCGATTGCTTTTTTTCTATTCGCCCTATCCAGAGTATCGACATCTTGTTTGGATAGTTCGCCAGCTTGCTGAAATTCTTCGTATGATCTAAGCAAATTCTCAGCTGTCGGATTAATATCAATATTTTCTTCTAAATCAGGTCTAAGCAAGAGATATTTTAATATTTCTGGTGGTATTAAGGTTAGTAGTTCGCTTATTCCAAGTCCAATTCCTTTTGATTTTGAGTATTTTTTGCCTTCAAGTAGAATGAATCCATAGCGATATGGTATGTGATACTCCTTCTTTATTAGTTCTAGAGTGATTATTTTACACGTATCTTCGCTTCCACCTTTTGTGTGGTGATCTACCCCTGCACCCTCTATAGTAGTTCCAAGTATTTGTTTCCAGGCAGGCCAGTGTAATCTCCACATTATCTTATATTTGTGATCAGTTATTTTGTTTTTTCCATTGTAGTTGCAGCCTTTTGTATATTTTACATCTTTATCACAAGAGTATTCGTAACTTTCCACATCTGTTTGTCCTTTGGACAAATCTGTCGAAATCTTCCGGATTCCTCCATCATGTTTCGTAACTCTTGTTGTTGCAATCTTGCCACATTTCTCGCAGATAGGCATTATTACTGAGAAATCTTTAGGCAATTGCCTTCCACTTGTTCTTTCAATAATTTCCTTTGCTTGAGCTTCATTTCTTAAGTATAATTTTGCATACTCATCAAATTTACCATCAGCATACATATCATTTGCTCTAAGAACATTGCAAGTAACACCTAATTTTTTCATTAATTCTATTACTTCATTTAGAAAATAGTCACCGAAGCTCTTGCTCGTTCCAGTGGGGTCAGGAACATCGCATAGTGGTTTTCCCAGGTGCGGTTCTAACTCTACTCTATATTTTTCCATCGGTATTGGGATTTTATCAAATGCATCAAGAATATCTCCAATTAAATAGAATTCTACTTTCTTTCCTCTAGCTTTCAGCATTTTACTTATAACAAATGGAAACAGGAATTCGCATACAGTACCGAAATGTGCAGGACCAGAGGTAGTCATACCTGAGCTTACTACGTAAGGTTCTTTCTTTTCTGCAATTATCTGATCTGCCAGTTGTTCACTCCAATGTTTGTGTTCTGCCATAAATTCGCCTGTCAATTTACATATCCTTTATCATTTTCCAAAATAAGTAGCGAGTAGGGACTGAAAATGTTTTAGGAATAACTCCTAGAACCGTACTTATTAAAATGTGTACTACGATCCCAATTACAAAAATAATGATGCCTATGGGACCAAACGATAGTGTTAAACTTAAAATATTCATTCCTATTTGAGCGAAGAAATAATATATCATGGAAGGGATCGAGAATACACTTCCTGTTATGAGCCCAAGAACAATTATAACTATCAGTACTTCTGAGGGTTTTCTTTTTACTATAGAAATACTTTTTTTAAGTGATTCTCGAATTCCCAGATTTTCTATTATGAAACCATATCTCCAAAACTGTGTTAAAATGCCATAAATAAACATAACCAGAATAAAGTAAATTATGAGTATGAAGTAGGCCGCTAGTAATCCCATTATTCCAATTAATGGATTACTTCCGCTGCTTGTTTTTAATGCAGATAAACCAGCGCCACCGGCAATAAATACAATTACTATTATAGCTCCAGGTATCATAAGTGCTGTAATAATTAACGTATCCACTACAATAAAACGCAATACTTTTCCGCTTATTTCTTTTGCAGATTTAATTATTGCGAATTCTTTATTGTTAAATTCACAATCAGTATATATCAGTTCTGTCATTTGAATCGAACTATAGCTCCACGATGCGAGTATCAGTCCTATTAAAAATATTATTCCAGATACTACGAGAGCAAGTGAACTTTGAAATCCACCTAGTAACGCCAGTGCTCCGAAGGAAATTAATCCGAAAACAAGTATGATTAATGAAAATATAGCAATTGCGAGTAATTCTATTTTCAGTAGTCCTACATAATATTTTACAGCATTCTGTCTGATATAGTCTATCCATTGGTTTATCGGTTGAGTAATGAAATCTCCAAGTGAAAGAATTTTTGGTTGTTCCTGTACTGGAGTTTCTACTGGTTTCAGTATTCGTTTAGGTGTTGCCATTAGTTTCTTTGGTTGACCTAGCTTTAAAAAAGTTACTATTCATAGTAATACTTGTCAGCGGCCATAGGAGGGAGGTCACACCTGTTCCCATCCCGAACACAGAAGTTAAGCTCCCTTACGGCGTTATTTGTACTGTGCTATGCACGGGAAGATATGCTGTTGCTGGCACTTTATATTCCTTTTTTTAATTATATCTTACTTACTAGTAATATCGTGATAAATATGGTATCTCAGAAAGAACGTACTGAAAAGGATATTCAAAAACTTTGGCGTATTATAAAAGAGTTCAAGCGCCTACGTTTGCATGATAACTATCCTCAAATCCTAGAATGGGCAACTAATTATGCTAACGATGCACAATTTTTTTTTGATCACGGAGACGTATTCAGTGCTTTTGGTGCTGCTAATTATGCCTATGGGTTCATAGATGCGATATTGGTCATTGAGGGTAAAAAAGACGAGGCAAATTCGTTCTAGGCTTTTTTAAGTATTTTGATCGGTTTCGATGCTTCTACATTTGTCGGATTAGTTAGCAAATCCTTTATTAATTTTATAGCTCGATCGTTGTTCGTTAGAACTCTTATAGTACTTTCTTCAGTTTTTTTTGTATGTGGGTTGTACATAGCACCTATATCTATGATAGTTACGTCCTTGCCACCAGTTCTGTCTGTTAATACATACGTGTCTACCTTAGACTTATCTTTGATAAATAGTAAATTATCAAAGTCATTTCTTTTCAGGTGAGCAATAAGTCGAACTGCAGTCGTGTTAGCAATTATTTCCTCGTTTTTTCTAATACTTAGACCTTCAGTCATTGAATCCATTACAATTATATCTTCTAATATTATAAACTATCTTATGCAACTCAAAAAATTTCTTGGTCAGAACTTCCTTCAGGATCATAATATACTAAGAAAGGAAGCTGAACTTGCAGAAGTGGAAGGAAAAACTGTTCTTGAGATCGGTCCTGGTGACGGAAGGCTTACTGAGAAATTGCTTTTTCACAAGCCAAAGAAACTTACTGTAGTGGAAAAAGACACTCGATTTGCAGAGTTGCTGAAAGATAAGTTCGGCGACACTATTGAAATACTAAATGCCGACTTCCTAGATACTACTCTTGATAATTTTGAAGTAATAATTGGCAATATCCCATACAATATTACTTCTCCAATAATTTTCAAGATTGCAACAATGCAATTCGAACGTGCCCTGCTCATGGTGCAGAAGGAATTTGCAGAGAAGATGATTGCAACAGCAAATAAATCTAATTATGGCCGCTTGAGCGTAACTGCTCAACTTGCATTCGAAATCACTCTAATTCAGATAGTTCCTGCTCATCTTTTTGTTCCGAAACCGAAAGTGGATTCAGCAATAATAATTTTAGAGAAAAACATGCAGATTACTGAAAAAGATGAAGAAGTCATTAGATATTTATTTCAGCATAGGAATCAGAATGCAAAGAACGCACTGAAACACAGCAAGAAATTTAGCGAAGAGAAGCTAAGTCTTCTAGGAGACTATGCTGCCAGAAGAGTAAGGACTCTAACAAAAGAAGAGTGCCTTGAAATTTCAAAGAGGTTAGCCCAGCATGGAATTATTTGATTATTTTGCCCTACAGTGCAAATCTCTCGCAGACCCATACCTGCTCGATCGCATCTTCAGGAAAAAGCATGGTGGAATTTACTTTAAAGTTTATAGGAACGAAGACGAATTTTATTCCTTTGAAATTCCTAAAAACTGGAATCATGTTGAAACAAGTGATTTATATGGAGTTATTTTATCTGATAGTCAGCGTCTTGAAGGTAAGTTTTCTGTAAAGACCGTGGAATCATATTACCAGGATTTTGATGAGTATTCTAACAATTTAGTGGAAGCAATTAAAGAGCAAAATGGTTATGGCTTAAAATCCCAGCAAAAATTGAAAATACTAAGTTATAACGCTCTTGAAAGCGAATTTTCAGCAGATGCAAAAGTTGGTCCAAACCATGTATCTGCCATAGTAAAAAATCTTCTCATAGATGATAAAACGAGGGAACGTTTTGTTTCTATAACGTTTACTGTATTGGCAAGAGATTACGATAAATATAAAATAATTTTTGAAAGAGTGAAAAAAAGCTTTAGGTTTATTTGATTCAAGACCCGAAATACTAGACTCGAAACAGCTAATGGTGGTGATGTCGTTCCTCACCATGCCAAGTATAACAAATTGAGTTTTCGCACATTTCATTCTCTATCTGGAATGTGGCATGGGAGATACCAATTTTTTTCATTGCTTCATCCATTTTATTAACTATTTTTTTAGTTTTTGATACTGGTTTATCTTCCACTACGATGTGGGCAGTTGCAAAGTGTATATCACTACATATGCTCCAGATGTGCACATCATGAATATCTTTCACGTCTTTTATTTTTTTTAATTCAGTTATTATTATTTCTGGAGTTGCAGTGGCAGGTGCAGATTCGAACAATATGCTTAATGCACTTCTAAGAAGTCCATATGCACTTATTGAAAGTATTACAGCGATTATCAGGCTTACTATGCTATCAACAACTGCTAATCCGGTGAAATAAATTACTATGGCTCCAAAAATTACACCTATTGAAGAAAGAGCATCACCCGCAACATGGAGAAATACCGCATGCATATTCATATTTTCATTTTTCTGTAGTCTAGTTGCTACAATTAAATTTCCAACGAGTCCGATTATGGCTGCGAACATTAATGGTAAAGGCGTGATATCAGAAGGATATTGAAGACGTTGCACAGCTTCTGTTGCTATAAAAATTGTTAATGCCAGGAGTAATATGCCATTAAAAGCTGCGGAGAATACTTCCGCTCTATGAAAACCGAACGTGCTTCGTTGTGTGGGATTTTTAAGCGACATTCTAAGTGCTATAAATCCTATGGTCATTGCTACCAAATCAGAAACCACATGTACTGTGTCGCTTAGTAATGCAAGGCTGTTGGATAGGTAAAATCCTATAATTTGAATGACGGTTACTGCGACCGTGACGAATATTGCGAAATACAAATCATTCTTTGCTTTGATATCTGCTTCAGTTTCCATTATTTACATTCTAAGCTAAGGTTAAAAAATAATCGTTCGAAATTAGATTTGCTAGTTTTAGTAGCCCCGTCGTCTAGTACTGTTTTTGACATCTGTTTAAGATTCGTCAAAGAGGTTGACAACGGTCAAGGATACCAGCCTCTGGAGCTGGTTACATCGGTTCGAAACACCGTTTTGACATTTGTCAAACTTAGGGCAAAACGGTTGTCCAAAAGCCATGCGGCAAGACATCAAAACTCTCGACGCATGACTCGAAATTCCGATCGGGGCTATTTTTTATTTTTTTTGTTTTGAGTTTGGAGTCTAGAGTAGTATGCACCAAGCTTAGTTTTTCTTGAAATCCTGAGTAAATTTATTACAAATTCTATTCCTGTTATACTCCTATTCTTAGTTATTTATTGACATTAACTTAATTTATTAGTTATTTATTGAGCTTTTGTCAAAAAATATTGTTATTATATTTAATATAGTGGGACACGGTAAACTTTATTTGTGATAATTTATGCCGAAACGATTGATTGTTGATGCGTTTACAACCAATGAGCGACTTGCTGGGATAGAAGACATACTCATGAAAAAAGCAGACGAATGTGCTGCTTTTGTTCCAGCAAGATCTTCTTTGGCCACCATTGATAGGGATTCGTTAGAACGTATAGCTATTAATTTTGGAAGTGGTCTTCTTTCAGGAATTGAAAATATTGTTAGTAATGCTGCAGGAGAAATATCATCTAGTATAAGTGACGGTTTTGATCTTACAAATGCTACTCTAGAAGACGGGTTTGACGATGTAGTAAATGGGCTTTCTGATATCGAAGCCTCAGTAGATATGCTTAACGATACTGTTAAATATGGTCTTGAAAAAGTGAGAGATCAACTTGAAAAGAATGGGTATACTCTTGAGGAAATAAAAATAGTTCTGGAAGTTGTTAATACTACTTTAGAAAAGGGCTTAAAACGCATAGCAAAAGGTGTCGAAAGAAGTGCAGTTGCAAACGAGGCTACTGCTGTTAATACTGTTGCGCTTGTCGGATTACAAAGAAACGCAAATTATTCACTTGCAGATATTTCTGCAAATACTGGAGATATTGCTGATTCTGCTAATTCTATCGATAGTGGTATCTGGAATGCAGTTGATCGTTTGAGTGTCATGTCTGAAACTCAAGATGACATTGCAGGTAGTTTAGTTAGAGCAAATGATACCTTGGACAATATTGATGGTGGCACATACGCAATTTCAAGAAATACTGGAGCTATGGCTGATTCTTTAGAAAATTTAGTTGAAAATAGCGGAAGAACTGCAAATGCAGCAGATGAAATTGTCGGAAATACATCTGATATCGCTTTGTCAGGAAGACAAATAACCGATTCGATTCAGAGAATGGGACAATCATTGAGAGATGCGAATGCTGTAAATATAGTTGGCCAACTGGAAGGAATGCTCACTGCGAAAAATTATGATGGATATACAAGTATACTTGAAACTTTTGTTCTAAAAAGAACGTCTATTAGTTATGATAAATTAAGTGTTATTGCTGCAAATAAACACACAAATATTTATCTTAGATTATATGCTATTACCAAACTCTCTGAGATGGGGAGAGGTGCATCTATACTGGTAAAAATACTTTCAGATCAAAGTGAAAAAGAAAGAACTAGGAAATTTGCTGAAGTTTTAATTAAAAAGATGGGGATTAATTCCGTTTCTGGTTTAAGTGTATGTTTAAAGGATAGTAATCTGGTTACACGAAGAAATGCTGCTTTGTTTTTACTTAAATTAGTTAAGAAAGGTGTAAACATAGAAAAAGTAGGATCTTTATTTGCTCGTGCTATCGTAACTGATCTTAATGATAATATTACGTGTTCCTATGCTATTGCAGCCATGCTAACCGCTTTAAAAAACGGACAGCGTATTCGTGGGATATACGGATTAGCCTCTGCATTTTTCTGGAGTGAAAACGAAGAGGTTAAAAAACTTGCTAATGCTGCATTGGACATAGTTGGTATAGATAAGGTCATCTCAGTTCTTGCTGGCAACGTTAAAAATAGTAAGGACGAATCTGTCAAACGGTTTTCTGCGTATTGCATATTTAATTTTTATATGCGTGGCAACGAAGTTGATAAAAAATTAATTCTGGGTAAGATAATTAAATGCGGTACCACTATTCTTCCTTATCTTGCAGATATTTTAAAAGACAAGGAATTAGCTAATCAAAATAGTATTCTGGAGATTTTATCTAAAATGAATAAAAAAGGAATATCTCTAGAATATGTTTTCGATTCTATCATCGCAGCTACCGGGGATGAGAAAGAAGAAATAATAGCTGCAGCAATAGCCTTATTGGAACAAATCGGTTCTACGGTTTTGGGTAATTTGAAAAAAACTTTAATTTCAAATTCTTCATTAGCTTTGAATGCTGCGGTAATGATGGTAAGAATTTCAAAAGATGCAGAAAATGCTCCCTATGCAGTTACTTATATTGTAAATACGATCTCTGATGCTAATCTGGAAAGGAGAAAATGTGCAATATCTGCAATTGCTTTGGCTGTTAATAAGGGATTCGAACCAGATGTAGCAACTTTACCATTAATAACTGCACTGGGAGACCAGGATGAACAAGTAAGAACGCTTGCAACTGATACACTTGTTAAGATTGGTATACGTGCAGTATCGGTATTGGATGCTGTACTAAAATCAAGTGATGCTAATACTCGGCAAAATGCTACAATCATATTGAATAGAATTGCAATTACAGGTAAAGATATTTCTGGTGCGGTTGGTTCTCTTGTACAGGTAATTACAGATTCAAATCCAGTAACTAAACAACAAGGTATTAGCGCTCTGGCCGTTGCAGCGGATAAAGGAGTTGATTTAAGTACTGCAACAATTCCTCTGATAACTACACTAGCTAGTTGTAATGACGAAGTATCTGGCGAGCAGATAGCAAGAATTCTAATAAAAATAAATCCAGTTTTTTACAGAAATGGTATGTCAATTCGAGTCTATCCTAGTGATAATTATGTAACCGGACAGCACTCCGATTCACCGATATTTTGTGTATTTAAGGATATACTCTTAGGACAAAATATTTTAGCCAGAAGAATAGTTACGAAAATGGTGGGAGAACTAACATATGGTCATGTTGCGGACTTACTTTTACTGAGTTTGGTAGTTAGTGATAAAGATGCTCAAGTAAGAAACAATTCAAGGGACTCTCTCATAAAAATGGGCGATAAGACAAAGTCATTGCTAGAATATGTATCTAAGGGAAACGGGAATAGTCTGGAAATGGTTGCTACTGCAAAAAATATACTGGGTCAAATGGGAAAAGACCTTTTGCTAGATGATAAAACTTTAAAGCCACCAAAAGGAAGAACTAATGTTACTGGGGTGGAGAGAAAACCATTAGTTCAGAAGATGTCAGTTTAATAATTCGTAAACCGAAAGCCTTATATAGTGGGAAATACATAATAGTTGTTGGTGTAAAAAAATATGGCAAGGAGTTTACTTCACGGAAAAGGATGTTCTTCATCTTCAACAAGCGTAAGCTTTTGGAGAGACAGAAACCAACAGGTATCTGGATTGAACGATATCTCATCTCCCTCGATAAGAAGGGACGCCTAGTTTTACCATTAGAAATCCGAGAAGCCCTAGACATTAAAACAGATGGAAAAATTACCCTTAGCGTAAGCTCTAGTCAGAACGGTCAAGTTATTCTAAAACTATCAAAAGCTAGCGATAGCCAAATCACGAATTCTGTTGCTTTCTCAAGAAATGGGAGATATTTACGAAAGGAGGGGGATTAACATGACTGCCAATGGAAGGGGTTTACTTCATAGAGAAGTTAGAATCATATAGCACTCAAAAACTGCTAAATCGGGGTACAATCTCAGAAGAAGTAAAGAATCGAGTAGCTGCGATAGTAGCCGATGTAAAAGAGCGAAAGCTTACAGCAATACTAGAGTATACTGCAAAGTTTGATGGCGTAGTATTAGCTAGAGACAATATTAAGGTCACCCAAGCCGAGATAGCAGCTGCATACTCTCAACTAACTGAAAACCAGCTAGCTGCAATACGTGAAGCAATCTCAAGAGTAAGAAAATTCTATTCAAAGCAAAAGGTTGGCATAAAAGATACTTTACTAAAATCAGAAGAAGGAACAACTCAGCTTAGATGGTTACCTATAAAACGTGCTGGTATCTACGCTCCAGCAGGCAAAGCACCATTGCCATCCTCAGTTTTAATGGCAATATTACCTGCTAAAATTGCAGGTGTAGAAGAATTTATACTATGCTCGCCTCCTCAAAAAGATGACAATGTCAATCCAGCAATTCTCGTAACTGCAAACGAATGTGGAATTACTGACATTTACAAAATTGGTGGAGTCCAGGCAATTGCTGCAATGGCTTACGGTTGCGAACTATTTGACAAAGTAGATATTATTTCAGGACCAGGAAATGTCTATGTTAGCTATGCTAAACAGCTTGTAGCTGCAGAAGGAATTGTAAAAATAGATACAATCGCAGGTCCAAGCGAAGTAGTAATAATTGCTGATGAAACTGGTGACGCTGAGATCATAGCGAGTGATATGCTTGCACAGGCTGAGCACGGAACTAATTCTTCTTCTATTCTTATCACTACTTCGGAAAAACTTGCAGATGAAGTAAAGTATGAAGTGGAATTACAACTCAAGGATTTGCCAAACAACGAAACTGCTACTGCTTCACTACAAAATTTCGGTGCATTACTGGTTGCGAAAGATAGTAGAGAAGCACTATCATTTGTGAATTCATTTGCACCGGAACACGTAGAAATATTCACTGAAGATGCAGAACAACTGTCACAATCAATTGTAAACGCAGGTGCAGTTTTCATTCGCACAGGTGAAGTTTTTGGTGATTATGGGATGACAGGGAGCAATCACATTTTGCCTACCGGAGGTGCTGCCAGATTTTCTTCCGGAGTCAGTGTTTACACTTTCATGAAATATCAGATGGTAGAAGAATTAAGCAAAAAAGAGCAGGTAAAAATTGCAAGTATTACAGCAGAATTTGCAAGGCTTGAGAAATTGGAAGCTCACGCTTGTTCAGCAGAAAAGAGGAAGGCGAATCGAGGTGAAAACTATGATAGATGAAATTGTACGTAAAGAAATCAAACAAATGCCAGATTACCCAGCTCCAGCCATAGTTAATGCAGACTGCAAACTAAATCAGAATGAATCCCCATTTGATTTGCCAGATGAACTAAAGGAAAAAATATCAAAGGCAATAATTAGCCTTCCGTTGAATAGGTACTACGATGGAAGTAGTACTCGGTTGAAGGAGAAACTGGCGAAAAAGTTTGAAGTTAAATCAGGTAACATACTAGTTGGTGCTGGGATAGACGAACTACTGTATTACCTTGTTCTAGCATTTGTAAATAAAGGAGATAAAATTGTTAGGACAGTACCATCATTTTCAATGTATAAAATATGTTCAGCTGTTGCTGGAGCAAAAGACACAGTAGTTCAATTAGATGAAAACTTCGAGCTTACAGAAGAATTCGTAAAAGAAAGCGAAGATGCGAAAATAACATTCATCTGCAGACCAAATAATCCTACGGGAAATAGTTTTGATAAGAAAAAAATAGAAAGAATAGTACAAACTACTTCAGGTATCGTTTGCATAGATGAGGCCTACGGGGAATTTGCATCAGAAAATTGTCTTGATCTTTTGAAATACAAAAACGTAGTTATAATGCGTACATTTTCCAAGATTTATTCAGGTGCAGCTCTTAGAATTGGTTACGCAATTGCAGATGAAAAAATTATAGGTTACATGAATAAAATAAGATTACCCTGGAACATTTCACTAATTTCACAGGTTGCTGGAGAAATAATTCTAGACAATGAAGGTTACTTTGAACAAAACAGAAATTTCATTGTTTCTGAAAGAGAAAGAATAGAAAATGAAATGAAAAAAATTCCAGGCATTCAAGTTTATCCTAGTGATTGTAACTTCATCCTTTTCAGAACATTGCAGGATTTGAATACAACATTCCAGTCACTTCTGAATAAAGGGATTCTTATCCGTAACCTAGAACGCTCTGGAATGAAAGGTTTCCTCAGAGTAAATGCTGGAACAAAGCAGGAGAATGATGCGTTTTTAGCGTGTTTGAAATCGCAAAAGATCGATGCAGTTATTTTTGATATAGACGGTGTGCTTGTTGATGTCAGTAATTCCTATAGATTAGCGATAAAGAAAACAGCGGAGAAATTTTTAGGAAGAGAAGTTACTACTGGTGAAATAGACAAAATAAAATCAATTGCAGGATTTAATAATGATTGGGATGCGACATATGCGATTGTAAAGGGAGTGTTCAATCAAAAAGAAATAGATAGAAACACAGAAACCTACCTTGAAATAAAAAACGAATTTCAAAATTTCTATTTGAATGAATTCATGAAGAATGAAAAACTTCTAATAAAAAGAGAAACACTTCAATGTCTGAAAAATTCTAACATAAATCTAGGTATCGTAACCTCCAGGCCAAGAGAAGAAGCACTTAGTGCTTTGCAACAGTTTATTCCAGATTTCCTTTCTTCTGAGGCTGTAGTTGCACTTGAAGATTGTGATGAAGAAAAGCCAAGTGCTAAACCACTACTTCTTGCAAGAAATAGAATTTCTTCAGTTAATCCTATTTATATCGGAGATTCAATCAACGACAAACTTGCTGCAGAAAGAGCAAAAATTCAGTTTATTTCTGTTGTTGATTTGATTGTCGGAAATGTCAATCTTCAAGATGTTAATGAATTAACTAAATTTTTTGGTGGTGTCTAACATGAGAATTACAAAAATTGAAAGGAAAACAAAGGAAACCGAAATTATCGGAAGCTTGAAGCTAGAGGGTAGTGGCAAGGCTACTATTGCTACGGACATCGGTTTCTTCGATCACATGCTTACTGCATTGGCAAAACAGGGGTTATTTGATATCGAATTAATCGCTAAAGGTGATCTTTACGTCGATCAGCACCACACGGTGGAAGATGTCGGCATAGTTCTAGGTCAAATGTTCAAGGAAGCAATAGGAGACAAAAGAAGAATAAATCGTTACGGTTTTTTCTTGCTTCCCATGGACGAAGCACTAGCTCAAGCTGCCATTGATCTTGATGGAAGATGCAAACTGGTTTTTGATGCTAGCTTCAGTGCTGAAAAAGTTGGTGAATTCCAAACTCAGTTAGTGCAGGAGTTTTTCGAAGCTTTTGTTCGCGAGTGCAGATGCACACTTCAACTAAAGTTGCTTGAAGGAAAGAACGATCACCACAAGATTGAGGCATTGTTCAAAGCAGTTGGCAGAGCACTGCGCATGGCATGCGAAAAAGATCCGAGGGAAAAAGAAATTCCAAGTACAAAAGGGGTGATATGAATGATAAAATTAGCAATACCAAATAAGGGAAGAGTGAATGCCAATATAGTAAAGTTGCTGGAGAAGATGGGACTGGATGTCCCTGAAAATGGGCGGAAGCTTTATGCAAATACTAGCAATCCAAATATTCAGTTGGTTTACGCTAGGGCAGCGGACATTCCTTTCTATGTAGAGTCTGGAGTTGCAGATCTTGGAATAACTGGAGAAGACATGATTCGGGAAAGCGGTATGACCGTGGAAAAGTTGTTTAAGCTGAATTTTGGTTCCTGTCAGATTGTCGTGGCAGCTCCAAAAAATTCCAGAGTAAAATCTCCATCTGATTATTCAGATGGAATAAGGGTTGTAACCAAACTTGTGAATACTGCTAGAACTTACTTTGCAAAAAGGAATATACGTGCAAACATAATTCGGCTTTCGGGAGCACTGGAACTTGCACCAAACATTGGAATTGCTGATGTAATTATAGATCAAGTAAGTACCGGAACAACTCTTGCTGCGAATAACCTCCAGGTAGTGGATACAATAGCAAAATCTGACATTTGTCTTGTAGCTAACAAAAGAAGTATGAAAGAAAAAGAGGAAGAGATCGATGAGCTTAAACTGGCCGTGGAAAGTGTCATCACTGCAGAACAAAAGCGCTATGTAATTGCAAATGTGAAGAGCGAAGAAGAACTGAAAAGAGTAGTAAAAGTTATGCCGTGCATGGAAAGTCCGACTGTTCTGAAGCTGGCAAAAGAAGGAGAATATGCAGTTCAAAGTGTCGTAGATAGCAAGGATCTGATTACTGCCATAAGAAAGTTGAAGCAGGCCGGTGCGAGAGACATTCTTGTAATGAACATGTCCAGAGTGGTGGAGTGATTTGAGGTGCTGAAAATGAAAATCGTAATTATTGATTATGGTGCTGGAAATACGGCCAATGTAAAAAATGCATTTGAAAAACTAGGTGCAGCTGTTACAATTAGTTCTAGCGAAGCTGTTTGGAAAAATGCAGATGCATTGGTGCTTCCAGGGGTAGGTGTTTTCGGTGCAGCAATGAAACGGCTAAATGGAAAGTGTGATGCGATAGTCAAACTAATATCTGACGGAAAACCTTTTCTTGGCATTTGCCTAGGCATGCAGCTTCTACTGGAAAAAAGCGAAGAGAGTGATGGTGTGCAAGGATTAGGCGTCCTAGTCGGGGAAGTGAAAAAATTCCGTGGGAAACTCCCGGTGCCACAAATAGGCTGGAATAAAGTAGAATTTCAAAAGTCATCATTGCCACAAGGTTTGAAAAATTTCTATGGCTATTTTGCCAATTCGTACTATTGTGAACCGAAAGATAATTCATGGGTTGCTGCAACTACAGACTACGGAGTTAAATTTCCATCCGTATTCAGGCAGAAAAATATTTTTGCAACTCAGTTTCACCCTGAAAAAAGTGGTGAATTAGGGTTAAAATTCCTAAAAAATTTTATTCGTGAGGTGAAACAATGAGAGTAATTCCTTCAATTGACATTATGGATGGTAAATGCGTTAGGTTAGTGAGAGGAGAAAAGAGTAGTTCTATAGCCTATGAAAAATCTCCATTGGAAACAGCAGAAGAATACGACAAATATGGTGCAAAGTTAATTCATATTGTCGATCTGGATGGAGCTTTCATAGGTGATATGAAGAATCTTGAGCTAATCAAACAGATTGCAAAACGTTTTCCAATTCAGGTAGGTGGAGGGATACGTGATGAAAGAAAAATAGAACAATTACTAGCTCTAGGGGTACAAAAAGTAGTTGTAAGCACATTATTGCTAAAAGATCAAGACCTGGCATCTAAAATAAAAGAAAAGTACTATGGAAAACTAGTCGGTTCGTTTGATTTTAATCAAGGTAGGTTGAGTTATGCTGGTTGGGTAAAGCAATCCAATATCTCCTTTGAAAATGCAGTTACTGGGCTGGAAGAAGTTATTGTTACTGACATAGAACGTGATGGTACTTTCAACGGTCCAAATCTGGATCTTCTTAGGTCACTTAAGATCCGTTGTAAAAGTAAGATGATTTCTGCTGGTGGTGTGAAAGACATTCTAAATATCTTTGAGCTTAGAAAAATCGGAATGGACGGAGTTATAATAGGAAAAGCATTTCTTGAAAATAAAATAAATCTCAAGGACGGTTTCAGATTTGAGGGTCTTGCAGGTGATTGATATGTTGTGTAAATCAATGTGGTCTAATACCACATCTCCAATTGTTCGATCAGATCGAACAATGGACCACAAATCTGATATCAGATTTGTCGGTCTTGAAATTTCTAAAATTTCAAAACGAATAATTCCATGTCTTGATGTCAAGGATGCAAGAGTCGTTAAGGGTACTAATTTCAACAATCTACAGGATGCCGGAGATGCAGTAGCTCTCGCTAAATTCTACTATCAGCAGGGGGCAGACGAACTAGTATTTCTAGATATATCTGCAAGTTCAGAACTTAGGAAAACCGCAGTGGAACTTGTTCGTAAAGTAGCAAAAGAAATATTTATTCCATTTACCATTGGAGGCGGAATAAGAACTATCGAAGATATCGAGCAGTTGCTAAAAGCAGGTGCAGATAAAGTTTCCATCAACACTGCTGCAATTGAAAATCCCAATTTAATTAAGGAAGCAGCAAAAGAATTCGGTTCTCAGGCAATTGTTGTTGCCATCGATGCAAAGAGAATCGGAAGCAAATGGTCTGTCTATGCCTACGGGGGAAAGAAGGAGACACAACTTGATGCCGTTTCCTGGGCAAAAAAAGCAGAAGAACTGGGGGCAGGCGAACTTTTACTTACCAGCATAGATTGTGACGGTACGAAAAAAGGATTTGATATTGAGCTGACAAATAAAGTTTCAAGATCAGTCAACGTGCCTGTTATTGCTTCAGGTGGTGCCGGCAAAAAAGAAGATTTTTTGGATGTTTTTCAGAAGACGAACGCAACTGCAGTACTTGCAGCTAGCCTTTTTCACTATAGAGAATTAAGTATCTCAGAATTAAAAAAATACTTGAAAGAAAACGGAGTTGATATACGTGAAAGTTAAATTTAATGATGCAGGTTTAGTACCTATGATAGTTCAGGATGCAACCAGCGGTGTAGTTCTATCACTATTCTATGCAAATGAAGACGCAGTGAAAAAAACTAAAGAAACTGGGTATCTCTGGCGTTATAGTAGAAGTAGGAAGAAGTTAATGAAAAAAGGAGAAGAGAGCGGCAATTTCATGAAAGTAGTTTCACTTTCAGAAGACTGTGATTCGGATGCCTTGCTTGTAAAAGTAAAACCAGAAGGTCCAGCATGCCACACTGGGAGTTACTCCTGTTTCGGAGAGAAAAAACGTATATTATGCGAGCTTATTGAAGTAATCAAAGATCGCAAAGCAAATCCGAAAAAAGATTCATTTACTTCGTCGATAGTTAGCGACAGGTCAAAAATAATTGCAAAATTACGTGAAGAGTGCGAAGAACTGATAGACGCAGAAAAGCCAAGCGATATTAAGTGGGAGGCTGCAGATTTATTATTCTTCATGCTGGTATATCTAGAGAATAGACAAATCTCTTTCGAAGATGTGCTTACAGAGCTTAGGAAAAGAAGATGAAATGATAAATAGCTAAATGTGATATTCATGGAAGAAAGTAATTCCTTAGTTGTATTTCAAGATAAAAAAGTCCGTAGGATTTGGGACGAAAGTAGTCATAAATGGTATTTTTCTATTGTGGATGTTATCGCTATCTTAACTGATAGTATTGATCCGGGCGCATACTGGCGTAAGCTTAAGGAACGTTTAAAAGCTGAGGGAAATGAAACTGTGACAAATTGTCACACTTTGAAAATGGAAGCTGCTGATGGTAAATTACGTCAAACTGATGTTGCAGATACTGAACAATTATTTCGTTTGATTCAATCCATCCCATCTCCTAAGGCAGAGCCTTTCAAACGCTGGCTTGCAAAGGTGGGTTATGAAAGACTCGAAGAGATCGAAAATCCTGAAATTGCTTCAAAGCGTATGCGTGAAATATACAAACAAAAAGGTTATTCAGACGAATGGATTGAAAAACGGATGCGAGGCATCGCGGTTCGGGATGAACTGACAGAAGAGTGGAAGAAAAGAGGCGTAAAAGAACACTTAGAATATGCTATTCTTACTTCTGAAATAAGCAAAGCAACATTTGGCATGACTCCATCAGAGTATAAAGAATTCAAAAGCTTGAGAAAAGAAAATCTTAGGGATCATATGGACGATCTTGAACTCATATTTACTATGCTTGGAGAAGCATCAACTACTAGGATCGCAAGAAATAAAGATGCAAAAGGTTTTATTGAAAATAAATTTGCGGCAAAAGAAGGCGGAACGGTAGCTGGGGTGGCAAGGAAAGAACTCGAGCAAAGAAGTGGGGAAAAAGTTGCTACCAGTGAAAATTACCTGGAAAAACCACAAAATCAGAAATTAATAGCTCTTAAAAAGAAGAAGTCTGAAGAAAAATAGGAGGCATAATCATGAAACTAGCACCAAAAGGAATGAGAGACATATTACCAGAAGATGCAATACTGCGCGAACAGGTAGTTGAACTTGTAAAGAACATCTATCGTAAGTACGGTTATGTCCCTATGGAAAGTCCTGCTCTCGAATATTTGACTACTCTACGCGCGAAAGGTGGAGAGGAAATAGGTAAACAAATATTCGTATTAGATGACGATGAGCTCGGTTTACGTTTCGATCTCACTGTGCCGTTAGCTAGGATTGCAGCTAATAATTCATTTGCTAAACCTTTCAAGCGATATGCTATTGCATCAGTGTGGAGAAAGGAAGAGCCGCAGAAAGGTCGCTTTAGAGAATTTTGGCAGGCAGACGTAGATGTAATTGGTACGAAAGGCATGCGTGCAGATATAGAGATACTTACCATAGCAAGAGAAGTAGTAGTTTCCCTAGGATTTGATAAGCCAAGAATTATGGTGAACAATCGAAAAATCCTAGATGCGTTTGCTGCGAAGTTGCAAGTTGAAGATAAAAAAGAAGCTATTTTTCGTTTGCTGGATAAAATAGATAAAGTCGGAGAACAAGTAGTAAAAGACGAAATGGAAGAAGTAATTGGAGAAGATAAAACAAAACAACTTTTCCAGCTATTTGATACTAAAGGAGATAACAAGAAGAAACTGAAAGTTGCAAGTGAAATAAGCGAAGAAGGCGCTAGTGAACTGCAGCAAATTGTTGATGGTTGCGATTTTGACGTTGAAATAAATCTTTTTTTAGTTCGAGGTTTAGGTTATTATACTGGTCCAATATTTGAAATAAAAGCTAGTGACGATATTGGTTCGGTTTATGGTGGCGGGCGTTATGATAATTTGCTAGGAGCTTATGGTCAGCCAGATTCTGCAGTTGGAATTAGCCTAGGAATAGAGCGAATTGTTACATTATTGAAAGAAAAGAAAACCCAAAACAATGAAGTGCTGAAGACATTTACTAAAGTTTATGTTGCTGCAGTTAAAGATGAGTTTTACAAGGATGCAGTAAAAGTTGCCACTGAACTTAGACAGGAAGACATAAGCTGTGAAACAGATCTGAACGAGCGAAACCTCAGAAAACAGTTCGACTATGTTAATTCCATGGCAATACCTTACATGTTAATTCTTGGAGAGAAAGAACTGAAAGAAAAGAAGTTTACTCTAAGGGACATGAAGACTGGTAAGGAAGAGAAGTTGGAACTGAAGAAACTGATTGAGAAGCTAAAATCTATCTAGATATATAAATTAGATATATTTATATGCCTTTTTGGTATAAGTATATTTATGAAATTTGAACAAACCCAAGTAATGCATTCGCCTACTCTAAATACTGTATTAATGGTAGAGAAGACTATGCAGGAAGCCAAAGAAATTATAAAAATCTCAGAATTAAAAAGACGGCTACCAAAGAAAATCATGCATTCCACTATTTTACAAATCTTAGATTACCTACAAGAAAGTGGAAAAATTCTTATCACTACTAAAGGAGTAGTTTGGATTTATCGTTCTCCAGAAGAATTAGATCGATTTAAGCAAGGCGGGTTAGAGATATGAATTGATCGGCAAAAGCGATCAAATACATCGAAAACAAGGTTTTCTCTATGAAAGACAAACGATTAGTGCATGTCATACTAAAAGATCAGGCAAAACTAGAGTTTGAAGAACTTAATCAAATAGTAGGAGAACAGCAAAATAAAGGTATAACAAACTCTGAAGAAATGCAACTTTTAAAATCAATAAAACAAAAATCAGAACTCCTCAAGTTAAATCCAGTATACGGTGACAAAATTCCACATCATCTAATTCCAAAAAATTTAGATGTCTCAAATCTTTTTCGTGTCGAATTAATTGGTTATTGGAGAATGCTTTATACTCTAGAAGGAAATCAAATAGAAGTTGTAGCATTTATCTTATATCTTGTTGATCATCCGACCTACAATAAAATTTTTGGTTATAGAAAAAATTAGGAAGGTTCACTATGATAAAAGCTAAACTACTTTATTTGAAAGACAAACAATTCTTTGCAATTGTTGATGGAGTTCGTAGGTTCATAGGTAAACCTATGGATGTTGGAAAGAAACTGAAAAAGAAGGTTATGACTTATTACACATTATAGATGAGAATTGTTGAGGACCTTTTTTAGTTACTATTAAAAACCTTATTTTTCATAATATTATTAAAATTAACTGAATTCATAACTGTTAAAATTAATATTTTAACATTCATACAAAGGTGAATACATGACAAATATGTTATCTGTTCCATTGCCAGAGGAACTAAAGGATGAAATGGCTAAATACAAGGAAATAAAATGGGTAGAAGTTGTGCGACAAGCATTATGGGAAAAAGTCAAAGTACTTGAAAAACTAGACTCAATACTCTCAAAAAGTGAATTATCAGAACAAGATGTAGAAAAGCATTCGAAATTACTAAAAGAAAAAGTCTGGAAAAAGCATAAAAAAGAGCTTGGGTTGTAAGTATGCTAGAGCTAATTGTAGATGCCAACATATTATTTTCTGCATTATTAGCTAAAAGTGCAACCAGAGCTCTAATTTTTAATTCTCAACTAAAGCTATATTCTCCAGAATATTTACTTAGTGAATTAGACGAACATTTGAAATCTGATAACGAACTCAAAGAAAAACTGAAACAAACAAATGAGGAAACAAATGCAGTTATTCATGAGTTAATACATAATATTAATATTTTTCCAATTAGTGAGTACGCGATATTTGTTAAACGAGCTATTGAAATTTGTCCGGATGAGTACGATGCTCCTTATTTTGCTCTAGCTTTAAAGTTAAAATGTCAGTTGTGGTCTAATGATAAAAGATTGAAGAAACAACAAATTATCGGTGTATTAAACACCAGCGAACTCATATCCTTATTAAATCAGTAAACTCACGCGGTAGATTAAAATGATAAAAGCCAAATTACTTTATTTAAAAGATAAACAATTCTTTGCAATTGTTGACGGAGCCCGCAGATTCCTTGGCAAACCTATGGATGTTGGAAAGAAACTGAAAAAAGAAGGATATGATTTATTACATATCATAGATGAAGACCTAAAGCGTGATTCTGACACTAACTTTGATGCCTATAATAGTTTGACCTATCTTATGAATGTTGAGGTTGAGTGCGGCGATAAAGATAAATTGTTAATTAAACTATTGACTGTTAAAGTCCGGATAGTTGTCAAACTTCCAACTAAATTGGACTTAGGAAAATACAAAGAGAGTAAATTACTTGTTGGTTCTATTGATGCTGATTTTGATGGTAACGTGGAGCATGTTAATGATCTAATTATTGAAAGTGCAACGAACGAATCAATAGAAAAATTCTCAAAATCAAACAGGATTCTGGTTTATGAAAAAGATTTCGATAAATTGAATGAGAAATCAAAAAAGAAGGTTTTTGGTGTTATTGAGTAAAAATCTGCATTAAGTATTATTTAATCCACGAAAACTTTTCTATCTCTGCCAGGTATTCCTCAATGTCAGGCACATTTTTAACCAGTGATTTTAATTCACTTCCCCAGATATCAGTTATGCCCAGGCACCTTTTATTGAATTCCTTTTCATCAAAAGTTATATTGTAGAGTTTCAGTTTCTCATTAACAATTTCTTTCTCAGTAACTACGCCTAACCTTATCAGGAAAACAAGATCATACAAGTCTCTTGCTGATTTACGTGTCATGATAGCTCTTACTTTCTCTGACATAACTTCTTCTTTTTTCATTACGTACACATCAAAGACCGGTATGATGTCCATGTGATATCCTATTGTAGTTATATTCGGGTCCATTAAAATTTTCTCCCTCAAGCTAAAATCTATCGTAATAGAACATAGTGTTTTTTCACTTCCTTTATACAAAGGTCCTTCTATTTTTATCTTATATTTTTTGCTGTTTTTTGCATCTCCAATTTCCTTTATTGAATTACTTATCCCAAATTCACTAAGACCATTTTCTATTAGTTCGATGAAATCTGCAGAGTTAGTCAGAGTGAAATCCAGATCTTCCGAAAATCTATTCAGACCATAACACTTCGCAAGTGCAGTTCCACCTTTGAAGACCAAATCTTTAGATGCTTTATTGTAAAAAATAAATAATATTATGTTTTGATAATAATCTTTTTCTGCTTGACCCAGATTCAATCCTTTTAAATTTCCATATTTTTTTAGTTCATCTATATTCATAAGTATAACCTCCATTTTCTATCTAATGTTTTTCCTTTTTTTACAAATGGATTTAATTGGTAATAATTTCTATTGATCTTCATAAGATTGCTTATATCTAAGCCCCTATATTTTTCTAACATGTATCCTACTTGTCGGTATATCTTGTTAGATTTTACTCTCTTAAGGTATCCCTTAAGTTTCTCTACATCTATCTTTTCAATGCTTTTAAATATATTTTCTATCTCGTCAAAATTTCCCATCTGTTTTGGGTAGAAGAATACGTCTATAACTAAGCGCTCAAAATCTGCAATAAAAACTGCTTCGTTATCGTTCCCTTCTTTATGATAACCCCAAACTTTTTTTGACTGTATGAATTCTATTTTATATCCACTATGCTCTATTCTTTTGTGCTTCTTTCCTGTTATGATTGTAATAATTATCGGTATGACTTCGGTAATTCCGTAACGGTAAGAAGCTGATAAACCTGATATGTAGCTCGGAAAATAAATGTTTGAGGCTATTGAGAAGATGTCATCTGAAGCAGAGTAAATTCCTTTTGTTATTTTTGATAGTTTTCCTGATTTTATTAGTCTGTGTACTAGGAGTTTGGCATATGCCTTGCTTGAAACCCTTCTTGAAATTTCGTTAAGCCGTATAACGGACGTTTTTTTCAGCCATTCTCGATTTTCCATATGGCTATTTCCTTCAATAAGTATTTAAAGTTATCATTTTTGATAATTTTGTTATTAGTTTAAAGGATTTCTACAAATTAAGTGAGAAATCAAAAAAGAAGGTTTTTGGTGTTATTAAATAATTATAAAAAAAGGCCAACTAGGAGAGGTTCCCCCAGTTTTTAACAATCTCTTTCCATATCAATCTGTTCCATGTTTTTCACCTCGTATATTTTTTAGATTTTCACAGCGCTTTCGCTGAATAATATCTAAAACCGTGCTTTTGCCGATTCCAAAAATCTTTGCAAGTTTTCTCAAAGATATCTGGCTGCTGAAATATATCTTTAGTAGTTCCTCTACCTTACTCTTATCCAGCGAATCTGGCCTTCCTATCTTTGGTCGATATTTTTTCTTGCCATACTTCTAACCACCCTTTTTGTTTTTCCATATTCAACACCTCCTTAATGTTTACGATTTGTCATGTGTCAATTCGGCGCAATTATTTTCCGTTGAAAATAATGCGCATTGTTTTCTGTTGAAAACAATTGCGCGGAAACTCATGGTTTGACGCGTAACGCCGCGTCAAATATTGACACGATACGTCGTGTCAATGGTTTCAACCTTGGGAGGAAGTGCCGAATTTACACAACTTTGCCCTCCCAATTGTCCTCCCAATTGTTGCATTACAACAATGGGCATCTTGTTGCTTAGAGCAACAAGCTTGTCGGACAATGGGCGCAATGTCGCATTTGCGACATTCGCGTCGGCCTTGAAACCGCTGCCTTTAGGCTGCGGTGGCCGAATGGGCAAATCATCATCTACACGAGTGCATTGCTCTAGAACCCATTCTTAATGCTCGTGTCTTTTCCAAAGTTCGTTTACTTGGTTTTGGATTTTCCAGTTTTTTCCTTTTTCTTAGTTCTGTTGTTCTGCACATCTCAGTATATTTTCTGCTAAGTTCACTATCTCTAGACAAAGCATTCTTTGCAGCTCTTATCGAATTTCCAGTTGTTCCTTTGGCTGCGCTACCTTCAAGATAACTAAAAAGTGCTGATTTAGCAGATTCGTTTCCTTTTTCTGCAGCCTGAGCTAGTATTCCTATTGCCCTTTCCCTCAATTCGTCAGGTATTTTTGCATGTAACAAAAACCCTATAGTTGCATCTGCATGATTTCGTTCAATTAGAATTTCAATAATTCTAAATGCGTATGCTTGAGATCCTTCCCTTTCTCTTGGGAAATGTATTATTAATCTCCTTAAGATTCCACTCAAAAAATTAGTTCTAAGACTATCTAACTCTATTGTATTGCTGAACTTCTAACCACCCTTTTTCATGTATGTTGCCTTCCATGTTTTTCACCCCAATGTTTTTTATATTGTTATTTTCGATTGTAATATATGTTATAAACGAAGTGCTTATAAACAAGTGTCCGGAAAGTCAGTTATTTACTTTATCTTGTAGCTGTTCTTGCTAGATTAAAGAAAGTTTAAGGTAGTGCAAATAAAGAGTATGCTTTCTAGTGTTTCTCGTACGAGTTTCTGCTAGGTTAGAAAAACTTTAACCTAGTGCAAACATATATAAATCTATTTTTCGATATAATTCCATGGATCAAAAGTTTGCCCTAAAATATAGACGAGTTCTAGATATCATTAGTGATACTGCTGCATGTGCACAAAATAGACTCATTTTAGTCGGTGGAACTGCTCTTGCTGTTTTCTATCTTAAACATCGAGCAAGTGTCGACTTAGACTTTGTTCCTTTAGAGGGAGACGAAACTAAATTAAAAGAGATGATGAAAGGTTGTTTAACTAAAAAAGGTTATCGAACTTCCACAGCACGTTATCACAATCAATTTGTAGTTCAGTTTGATGATACAAGTATTAAAATAGAAATTTTTTATCCAACTAACAAAATAAAAAAAATACAAAGTTTTGATGTTGCCGGAGTATCGATATCTGTTGCGTCATTGGAAGATATTTTTGAAATGAAATTAGAAGCATATGCAAATAGAAAAGCAGTGCGTGATCTATTCGACATTATTTTTATTTTAAAGCATCTAGGGATGAACTATGATTCTGTAAAAGATTTACTTGCTAAATATGGTCATCCAAATGATCCAGAAGAAATAAGGGATTACGTCATAAGCGAAGACGATTATAAATTCTTCAACGAGGTAGTCAAAAATGCTTCCTAGACAAGCTATAACTTTTCGTGAGTTAATTAAAGAAGGTTTGACAGGGCCTCAAATAAAAAATCTAAGTGCATCGCTAAAGTTATTCCCAACTCCGTTTAAGGGAATTTATTATGTGCCATCACCTGAAGAAAAAAAGGCCTGGTTTATCGACAAACCACTGTTTATCCTAAAGAAAATCATTCAGATCTACTTAATTACTGAAAAATTTTATTTTAGTT
>JAUSHJ010000032.1 GCA_030648615.1 Microcaldota archaeon
GATTTCATGGATGGTACAGATAAGCACGTTATAATGAATGATCTTATTTTTGCGGGTAAACAGGATACTGAAAAAGAAAAAAGAATTTTCTCCTGGAATGGTTTCCGTCACTATTATGGTCAAAAGGTTCGCGGTCAAAGAACCAGAAATACAGGAAGAACTGGTATGGCAGTTGGTGTACTTAGGAAATCAATTATTGCAGCAGCCGCACCAGCAGCAGGTACAGCAGGAAAACCAGGTGCATCGGCACCAGCTGGTGGAGCAGCTCCGGCAGCAGGAGTAGCTAAAGGTCCAGCACCAGCAGGTGGGGCAGCAAAGCCAGCAGTAGCGGCGAAACCTGCAGCAAAGCCAGAAGCTAAGAAATAATAATTTAATGAGGTTTTCACATGGGAGATCCAGCACGATTAAGAAACAAATACGAGCGTCCTAAACAATTATGGGATACAGAACGAATTACGGAAGAAAAAGGATTCAAAAATTCCTATGGTCTTAAAAACATGCGCGAGTTGTGGATTGCACTAGCGTGGCTTAAGAAATATCGTCGTGAAGCCAGACGTTTATTATCCATGGGTCAAGAAGAACGAGCTGAACCAGCAAAAAAGATTCTTGCTAAATTAAATCGTTACAGTATATTGAAAGAGACCTCTACATTGGACGAAGTTTTATCTTTAACTGTAAAAGATATTTTAGAAAGAAGACTACAGACTCTGGTAGTAAGAAAAGGTTTGGCAAAATCCATGGTACAATCAAGACAATTAATTACTCATGGCTTTATAGCTGTAAGTGGAAAGAAAGTTTCCATTCCAAGTTATTTAGTGTATACTGCTGATGAATCTGCAATATCTTATTCCAAGCCAATAGATCTTGAGACCAAGGCTCCTGTTGTGGCAGAAACTAAAGAAGAAGCTCCTGTTGAAGCAGCTGCTAGCTAAAATTATGGTGATATATAATATGACTACTGATAAAGAAAAGAAAATTAAAGAAGTTGCTGAGCCAGTTGCAGAGGCAAAGAAAGAAGTTAAGGAAACAAAAGAAGTTCCTAAGGAAACAAAAGATGTAAAAGAAGTTGCTGTCGCAGCTCCAGTAGTTCCACAAATTAAAAAAGGAAAACCACGCGTAGCTATTTTACACGTATTTTCATCCAAAAATGATACTATTATTACCGCCACGGATTTAAGTGGTGCCGAAACACTTGCATGGGCAAGTGGTGGGATGATTGTTAAGGCAGACCGAGAAGAAGGAAGGCCATACGCAGCAATGCAGGCAGCTTTGAAAGTTATAACCGTTTTAAAGGATAAGGGAATATCCATGGTTCATATAAGAATTAGAGCTCCAGGGGGAGTTGGATTAAAGACTCCAGGTCCAGGTGCCCAGGCAGTTGTAAGAACAATTGCAAGAACTGGTGTTCGTATAAGCAGAATCGAAGATGTCACTCCATTACCTACTGACTCCATGAAAAGAAAAGGTGGAAGAAGAGGAAGAAGAGTATAGTTATATAGCATTATGTCGTAAGCAATAAGCTAGGTTTTTTGCCTAAAGCCTATTGAATAAGGCATATATAAAAGGTGGTATATTCATGCAGGTTAACATAGAAAAAGAACAGGCTAACAGAATACAATTTACTATTTCAGGAACTACTGTTGCATTCTCAAATGCAGTAAGACGTTATTCCATGACTCATAATGCTGTGCTTGCTATGGATACTGTAGTTTTCTATGATAATACTGCTTCTTTATTTGATGAGTATATTGCACACAGAATTGGCTTAATTCCAGTAGTTACTCCAGATAAAACTCCGGAGAGTGCAGAAATTATTTTTTCTCTTGATGAAACTGGTCCAAAAATGGTTTATGCTAAAGATCTTAAAAGTTCCGATAAGGGAATTGCAGTGGCAAGGGAAAATATCCCAATTATCACTCTTACTGAAGGGCAGCATTTGAAATTTGAAGCAAAGGCTATAATTGGTTATGGTACTAAACATGCAAAATTCCAAGCAGGTTTAGTTAGTTATGCCATAAAAGATAATACATTCAAGTTCATTGTTGAGAGCTTCTATCAGATGGAACCGAGTGAAGTTATACTTCGTGCCTGTGTTGCTTTAGAGAAAGATGCAACTGATATATTGAAAGGCTTGAAAGCTGCAGCAAAGAAGAAATAGTTACTGCTAGATGCCTGAGGCTAGATGGTTGAAACTAGAATCTCTTTTTAAATTCTTTTTTAAATAGTTTCATTCATATTTTTTCTTTAAATAAATTTTAGTAATCTGCTGTCGCGAAGCCGACAAACGGCTGGAAGCGTTGTCGGCAGGGCAGAAAAATGCCGACAACATTTGACATCGAAGCGATGTCAAAGCGACTGAAAGGGCGTCTCTTAGGTTTTCTAAGACTAGCCCGGCTACATTGCATAAGTAAAACACATGTCAATGCAGGGGTCAGATTTACCTTCTTGGTAAATTCCCCCAGCATTCGTTCCACTCATGCAGGGGTGGCAGAGCGGCCAAAAGAGTCTTGAGTCGTGAGTTCCAATTGTTGGATGTTTCCAACAATGGACATCTTGTTGCTCGAAGCAACAAGCTTGTTCGAGTCTTGTTCGCAGGACTCTGGACACAAAACACGAGACTTTGGTTTTGCGCTAGCTTGAGGGGCTAGTGGTTCAGTACCTTCAAGAGTTCGAATCTCTTCCCCTGCATACAGATCTGATCTGAGGTCTTACCCTTTCGGGAACCTCAGATTAGATCTCAAATCATGCCCTGGTACGTTCAGAACAGATCAGAGGTCTGGAGCTACTTAGCATTACAATGCCAAATTTGGCACGAGTGTAAGATCATCTCGCCAAGTGCTGTTCTGAGGAGAGAAGCTTATAAAGACTGCTCTCAGCTAAACTTAGCCAAACACAACCTTTTTAAACTTTTGTGCATATTAACCAGTACTTATGCAACAAAGTATCAAAAAACTTGATAATAATGAAACAAAGTTTCTTATATCACTACTTGAAGCTGGAAATAAGACAGACACTAAGATAGCGAAAGAAATTCATCTAAGTAAGGCAACAGTTAATCGTATTAGAAAGCGTCTTGAATTGCAGGGCATTATTACAGACTGCATACCTATCTTAAATCTCGATTATTTCGGAGTTAATATGTTCGCAGTAGTGCTTTTCGAATGGCGTGATTTCGATAACAGTAAAGAAACACAAGCGATGGAATCAGAATTTTCTAAAACACCGCAGGTAGTTTATTTTTCAGTAGGTGAAAGTTCATCTAACCTAAATTACGTTGCTATGCTCGGATTTTTTGATATGGCGGATTATCATGCATTCTTTAATGAATTTAGAAAGAAATATCAATCAGCAATAGGTAAAATTGAAGTGTTTTTTATTCCATCTAAACGCATAATCAAGCAGGATTTTACTGATCTTGCAAAACTAGTCTTGAAAAAAAGTGAGGTGTACGAATCATGAACAATCCGGCAATAAAGTTTTTTTCGATTTTTGTAATTTTGATAGGGCTATTGTCTACAGTTAATGCAGTAAGTCTAGTAATTCAACCTACGCAGGGATCCACATCGAATTTAGGATATGGAGCTTGCGGTAGCCAAGCTAACCTTCCATTTACCATAACTAATAATGGATATGGTGGAGCTTTATGTTGGTATACTACCTCGCAGAATCCAACTCCTCAAAAACTTACTCCTAACTGTATCACTCATGGTTCAACTTCATACTCTAATGCACTACTAACTTATCCTTCTAATAGTGGAACACAATCAGTTACTGTACAACTAGATTGTTTTGATTTTTATGACGTACTCTTCGGATCAAATACGTGTGTAAATAGTTACACCTATGAGCAGGCCCGTACTAATAAATATAGTGAAGGCAAACAAGATACCAATCCCGCAATTTCTCCAAGATATGCATCTGTAAGCTGTAGTGTTTTACAGTTTTCTGTAACTCCTGCGAGTCAAACTGTGACTCTTTATACCGGACAGTCTCAATCATTATCATTTACTGTTAATAACCCCACTTCAGGATCACTTGTATGTACTTATGCTGGAGATGCTGGTTCTGGATCTCTTGGAACTATTTTACCATCTAGTTCGCAAAGTTTTTCTGTAACGATACAAGCACCAAATACTGCTGCTCCACAAACTAAAAGCGGGCAGGTTACCTGTTTGGATTCGTATAACCAGCACGCTACGCAACCATTTACTGTTTCAGCTACCGTCATACAAAATCCTGCAAAGACGGCAATCGATAGTGCTACCAATTCCATCAATAGTGCTATCTCAGCTATAAATAGTGCCAATTCGCTAGTTTCTAGTCAGACAAGTTCTTGTATAGATACAACTAGTGCTCAGAATCTCATCACACAAGCCCAATCACAATTATCCAGTGCTCAAACCAGCCTTCAAAATGCTGAGTCGACTTATCAAAATGCACCATATGACCCTAGTACAGCACAAACTGCAGTAAATCAGGCCAACGATGCTCAATCTAAATCAGAGCAAGCGAAAAATTTCGCAACCCAAGCTAGTACTCAGCTCCAGACTCTTTTAAGTCAGCTAGAGCAAAAAAAACAAACAGCTTCCTCGGCCATACACGATGCGAACAATACAATCCAGGATACGATTCGATCTATTTCAACTACTGATTCTGACATTACCGTTGTTTCAAATTTAGGAGCTGACACAACTAATGCATCTAATCTAAATAATCTGGCCAAGCAATCTCTTAGCAGTGCTCAGACTGATTATGGTACTGCCCAATCTGAATTTAATAGTTGTGCATTCGATCAGGTGTCTAGTGTTGCCGCATCTGCTAAAACTAAAGCTAATCAGGCCAAAGAGTATACTACTCAAGCTTACAATAGCGCTGAAACTGCTCGTTCAGAGCTTCAACAACTAATCAAACACGTTTCTGATCTTCTTAAGGACAAAGAATCCAACATTAATAGTGCACAAAGTTGGATTGATCGAGCGGTATCTTTATCAAATAATGAAACACTTCATGGGATTGATCTAGTTGATCCAGAAACTAAGATAAAATCTGCAAAGGCTGATTTAGATAATGCTCGGACTTATTATTCTCAGGCTCAAGATGCATTTAGTACGAACAGATATGCCCTTGCTCAACAGAACGCTAACGAAGCTCAAAATTATTCTATGGCAGCAGAAACAGATGCAAAATCGGCTTTTGATCAGCTAAATATTTACCTTGAAAAGGCTAAAACAGGTCAACCTCAGCTTGATAGTGCTCAAACCGAAATATCTAAAGCAGAACAATTGTACAATAAACTTTTGTCGCTTGTTGGAGATATGCAAAATTACACCAATCTTAGTGATACACTGATTTCGATTCAAAAAGAAAAAGATAACTTAAATTCTGCCAAAGATTTGCTTTCAAAGGCTCAAAATGCACATAGCGCTGGGGCAGCATCTGATACGATTAATTATGCTGTTCAGAGCAGGGACACCGCAGCTACGTCGTATAATAGATTGGATGACATCGTTTTGAAGTTATCTGGATCAGTTATCGTGAGTTTAAATGATCAATTAAATACTGCAATCCAAAAAGAAACCGCTGTACAACAAAAAATTACAGATGCTTCTGCAACATTCGGAGCATCAACTCAAGGTGTTATCTCTGCACAAGATAAACTCAAACAAGCAAAACAACAACTTAGTGATGCTCAAGTTACCATCAATAAGGCAAAAAATGATACCGATTTACTAGATCAGCTTGGTTTGGCGAAACAAGCATTTGTTCAGTTAAATACTGCAAGTCAAACTATGAGTGATTCAATGCAAGATGCAGATAATGCTAAATTAGAAGGTTACGCTAAGGTAGGTGGTGGTGGCGCTATTGGAGTTGCCGCCATAGGCGGAGGTTTCATGTGGTGGAAACGAAAGAAAAACCCTGCTACAACCAAACCAAAACAAACTGAGATTAAGGCCTCAACAGAAGATCAAACCAAAAAAGGCATCGTAGAAAAAGAAATGCCATCAAAAAACCCCAAGCCAGAAGAAGAAACTTCAAAAGAACGTCTTAATCCTGCATCTAAACCTCTTTGTAAGAAATGCGGTACAGAAAATCTTATTGAAGCGAAATTCTGTCATTCCTGTGGTTTAAAGTTCAAGAAACAAAAAACCAATAAGAAAAAAGGGAGTGAAACGCAATGATTCAACCATTAATTTTGCTTGTCAGCGTATTTTATCTATTACTCTGGGGTATGGATTTGTATCTTACGCTAAAATCAACTAGCAAAATGGGGCACGACTTAGAAATAAATCCGATCATGAATTTTTTCCTGAGAGCTAGACGAAGATACCTTGCACTCTTTAAAATAAGTGAACTAGTTGTCTTCTTTATACTTATTCTGTCTTCTGCGACTCTGGACCTCAATACTGCAATCTACATACTATTAGGATGGACAATCATCTTTTCAATAGTAGTCGCGCAAGGAGTTTATATCTATATCCTGGCTGGGGGAGATCCAAAACCAATAGCAATTGGTTTTCTGTCAATTTCTCTCTTGACCGTATTATTTATTTTTACCAGTTTTTCAACATTTTCTGATAATAAACTGTTATCTTCTGCTTTTGGTAGTTGTAATGATCAGATAGTTTCTCTTCAAACACAATATAAAAATTGCAATGACACCATCGCTCCGGTGCATGTGGTACAGAATACAAATTCTGATCTTAATTTTACTATTCCGAGGTGATATGATGCGTTCACGACTTATGTTTTTGATTTTACTTGTACTTGTGGTTCCATTATTTTCAATAAATGTTGACTACCATATCAAGGCTACTAAAGATTATTTTTATGATAACGAATCTGTTATTTTGACCTATTACATATCAGATAATGATATCCAGTACCAGGTGAATAATGCTGTGATATCGATAAACAGCCTAGATACTTCGTTCGTATCAAGTATAGGTAATATCGCTCCAGCACAACAAGTACAAGGCAACATAAGCCTGGGGAAACTTAACCCAGGTATCTATTCGTTGAATACTTTGTTGTCTTACGATTTTATTGGGATAACTAACACCTTACCTGAAAGGACAATAAAAATAGAGGTACAACCTTCGATACCAATTCGTATGAAGAAAGTTTCAACTATATTTGATAGTGTTATCAGTACCCCTAACCCACAAGTAAACACATCTTTTAGCATAGGAGTGAATCTTTTACCAGTTCCGTCTAACGAAATATTCTTGGTGTACCTAGATAAGCAAAAAATTACTGATTTTAGTATAGTCAATGCTTCTGGAAACTATTCAAAGTTGTTATTGAATTATACTGCATCTAAAGCTGGGATTCACGTACTAGAATTGTACGCAACAAAAAATGATAATCTTACTGCCAATGACGATTACCTTTTTTATAATCTTTTAGTTACAGATCCGAATTCTTATGTATATGTACCTATGCAAGAGATATATCAAAAGAATCTATCCTACGAAGCCCAAAAACTTTCTTTTCTTCAAGAATTCAAATTAGAAAAAACAGATCAGGGCACTATACAATTGATCGTGAATGGATCTTCAATATTGAATACGAATTGTTCAGATGAAGATTGCTTTGGTGGTGTCCAACTTGTTCTCAGTCCCCCTATAATGACTAGAACTGGCAATTCAATAAAATTCTATCTTAATGCATCAGATCCAAATAACGGAGCTCAGATAGAACTATGTCAGATACGTATCGATCATGGAAACTGGATTAATATGGGTGGGGAGTATAACAAAACAAGTGTTTCAGCTTCATATGAATTATCTGGAATCCCATTTAGTCAACAATTTATTGAGTTTAGATGTTTCGATTCATCACTCAATACTGGATACGAATCATTTGGAACGAGTGAGTCTTCTGACGTACTTATATTAACCACAGATAGCCTTTCATCCAGCAAAACATTTGATAATGAATTAAACAAATATGCGGCATCCATAGTAGAGGATGGTCTATCTTCAAAGGTATTGAAATTAGACGATCCAGAGGTAATTAAGGCTTTTGGACTTTCGGGAGATCTGAAGGATACTGCTCAGGTAAAAACAGATATTCAAAAACTTATTTCTAAGACTAAAGCTAAATATGTTATTTTGGTTGGTGGCGCAGATGATATACCCGTACCCACATCTGATTTCAGAGGGGAAATAATAAGTTCGGATCAATTTTATGTTGATTTCACTGGTTCGGGCATTCCGCAAATTCCTATTGCAAGAATATTTGGAGAAAAAAATGCTAATAAGACAACAGCTATAATCGAGTTGCTCAGTCAATTTACTAAGTTGCATCATGATTATTGTGTAGACAATGGAACGGGTTGCGTTTCTAGTTTTAGTTTAAGCCTAGATCGTCTTGGTAAAATTGCATGGGACGATGCAAAATTGATCTGTGCAAACCCATTCCTGAAAGAGGGTACAAAAATAGCTATAACTACTGGAGCTGCCGCTCTAAGTGGTGGTGCTGGCGCTGCTTTATACGGAGATGTTAGTTTATGTGTGGATGGTGCCTGTTTTGTAGTATCAAATTGGGATACTATGAATAACTTATACGACGGGTTAGCTCAGTATAAAGAAACAGGAAGCACAGCAATACTCGAACAGAGCGTTAAGGATGGTTCAGTATTTGTAATGGCAAAAGACGGGATATTCTTATTGGGTGAGGCAGATTATATTGATACAGGAGACGTAAAATCGTATACATGCGCTATTGATACAACACAAAGTGCGACTGGTCTTTATTACGACGCAACAAGCAATAATGCTAGTACTACTGTCTTACTTACAGATGCCCTCAATGGAGTTCAAAATTCATGTGCGTTTAGTTCTAAACAGAAAAAGGATGGGGTGAGAATTTATAATCTATTAACTGAAGGTAGTAATACTTTAGAGGATATAAAGAATAAACGATATGGCGATATCTTACAAGAAGCGATTACCGCAGGTTTAGACAACTCCGATCCAAAATCTAATAAATTCGATGTGAAAAAGTTAACCCTTGAGATTTTAAACGGTGATCCGACCTTACGTGCTAATATGGGTGGTTGATATGACTAAATTATTTATATTGATTGTACTTGGTGTTTTGTTTTTGGGTTGCATTTCTACACCAGTTATACCAAAAAGTGATGCCAATTCTACAATTAATATACCTCTGCCTCCAGTTCAACCCAAATGTGGTGATCATTTTTGTGCGGCTGATGAGTATTGCAATACGTGCCCGCAAGATTGTGGATGTACGAATGGATTACTATGCGATATCAATACAGGCATATGTAAGCAAAACATGACCTCAATAAATTGCTCGACAGATCAATATTTTGACAAAGAAATAAACAAATGCCACGATATCCCAACGTTTAATGAAACCGCGATTACCAACGTTGTTCAGAAGTTTGGGCAGGAAAACAATGTATCTCTTGAAGTAGTTTCAATCGCAGATTCATATTATAAGTTGAAACCAGTGAAAGAAGTCACCGTAAGAAATACGCATACCAAAACCGAGTTTATCTTTGTTATGGACCCAAACTCATCGATTTTAGATATTTATTCAAAGTAAACTCTTTTTTCCCTTCTTTTTAGCATTGCAATACCAAATTTGGCACGAGAGTAAGATCATCTCGCCGAGTGCTGTTCTGAGGAGAGAAGCTTATAAAGACTGCTCTGTCGTGCGATTTGATAATTTATCTGACGTTTACAGCTATTATTTGCTCGGGGGATACGATCGTATTATTCCAGTCTAATTCAACCTCCAAGTTGTCTGATCCAGTAGCAAGGTTGCTTTTGCTATATATCTTAAACTGCAAAGTGTCCTTTGCCCCAGAGCCCTTCAATATTTTTGAAGAAAGTTCATCAATTTTCTGCCCATCTGCGTTAACAGCATAAACATCCGCTTTGTTTTTGAATTTCAATACAAACTGAGTAGGCGTAGGGTCATTATCGAGTCGAGTGATCGTAGCTGTAACGAAATCGCTGGAAAAATTATTGTTGCTTACAATCATGGCTGTCCTATCGAGTCGAAAATCTACGCTTGGTTTGAATGCACCACTGCTCAAGCAGCCGACCAAAACCAATCCCAAAAACAACATTACTGTCAATATCTTTTTCATGTTAACACCTCGTTCTAGTTGATTCGCTATCTCTTTATTCTCTACATCTTTATATTAGATAAAGTAGCAATGGAATACATTCAATAACATATTTCTTGTATACTATATTTTAGCAAAAAATTCTGGATTCTTTTCATTTTTTATGTTATAGCAAAGGCAATTGGGGGTAATCAGAGGAAATTTTATAATAACGTCTATATATATGCGTACTATGGTTAAAAGTTATTTTAGTCTGGCGAGGATTATACGACTCACAAAAGACAGAAAAGACAATTACGATGTGCTTGCCACTTTAATTAAGGTCTATGGTGACAACAAACGGAAATTTAAAGCTGATATTCGGCGTGTTGAGGCAGAATCCTTTATGCGATCTGGAGAAATTAAAACTACTCTGTTCGATTTATACGGTGTAAAAATGTCTATTACAGAGATTAATAGAACTCTCAAGTATCTTATATACCGAGATGCAATTATCCAACAGTTTCAATATACTGGTCGAGCGACAGAATGTTATCGAGTAGCCACGCCATTATACAAAAAGGTAAAAGAAACCCATATAAAGATAGTATTACCTCAAAAGGTTCATCAGCTTGAGTTAGGTTCTAGGGAGCAAAGCCAATAAGTAGCTACTTGTTTCAAATGCAAGAATTCTCTAATAATCATATCTAATTGATTGGCATCTTATCGCGTAGAGAGGCAAGGTCGTTAAAATATATTGCGGTAACTCTTTCAAAATGTTTGCGGGCAGCACTGATAACTTTAGGTGCTATCTTTTTGTTTGTAGTTATAAGAACAATATCTTTAGCCCCGATTATTTCTGGAATCAAATGAAAATTTTCAACATCAAACACAGAATCCTTTGAAGTATCGCAAGTAACATATATCTGTCTGTTGTTTACTTTATACATTAGATCAATTTCGACCTCTTGTCCGTTGTGTTTAAACTTTTTATTCATGATGGGTGCAATATTCATACTTTTGAGAAACCGTCCTATATACCATTCCAGCCAATAACCTTGTTTGGCGTTTTTTGCAAAATAGTTTGAAATTAATTCATCTAATCTAAAATCCACGCGGACTTCATTAAGTCCAGTTTTACATTCATTACACTGCCATTCTATTCATATTCTCTTTGAAGGATCACGTTCCAGGCATTTCATACGGAATCCACCTGGTGAATAATAAGGTAATTGTAAAAGGAGACATGTTGCAGGTAGATGGTTTGAAAGGAGAAGTAGTAGAAATAACCCTGCTTGCAACTGTAATAAAAAACAAGGACGGTGTCCATCACATTCCTAATTCTAAGATCGCGCAGAGCGTTTTTTCGATAACTAAAAAGTGATCAGTCGATCATTTCCGTATATATCCGCAAATATTCCGCATATCCTATGCCCGAATTAAATTTTTCCCTGACTATTCTAGCGCCTTCCGTTCCCATCTTTTTTCTCAATTCAGAATCTTGGGCAAGCAATAGGATTTTTTCTGCTAGTTGATTATAATCAGCCTTTCCAAAAAGATAGCCATTGATCCCGTCTTTTATTTGCAGTGGAATACCGCCAACATTAGAACCGATAATTGGTTTGCCAAATACCATGGCTTCGCAGACAGTTAATCCGAATCCCTCGTGAAGAGAAGGTTGCACTACGACATCTGAAGTACTATATATATGATAAAGCAGTTCGTCATTTACTTTTCCGGTAAAGACTACATTATCGTGTAGTCCTTTTTCTTCAACCAGATTAAGGAGCTTTTGGGCTCTTCCGGATCGTTCTTTTCCTAGTAGTTCCCTGGAAAATGAACCATTACCAACAAAAATACATTTAATGTTTTTTCTTTTATGCGTATTTACTATCTTGTCTATAGCTGCGATAAGGATTTCTTGGCCTTTTCTAGGGTCAATTCGACTCACGCATACGATCAAAATATCGTCTTTTGAAATACCATACTTCTCTCTTGCATCATATTGTTCTTTTGGTGCATACTTTTCCAAATCTATAGTCGGATGTACTGTCTCTACTAGCTTAGGGTTCAAGCCGCAGGATATTGCAGCGTTCGTATATTCATCTATTGAAAATACCACCTTATCGTAATTACTCATGTTTTCGATAAAAAATCGTTTCCAGAATTCAGGTAGCGGACTTACGAATGGAATGTGCCATGTAAAAATTATCGGAATTTTTAGCCCGAATTTATTCTTTAGTATCCCCGCCAACGGCAGTGTTTGAAAATCGTGAACATGAAGAATGTCGAAGGGTTTGTAGTTGTAGGAGTCCATTATGTCCTCGGCTAGTTTTTCGTTTACTTCTAAATATTCTTTGTAGCCCTGAATTTCACCAACTACCTCATTATGGGTTATATTCAAGATTGTTTCTTTGAATTGCATGTATTTGATTAACGTTTCTTCTCCAAGATTTGTTACGTTGACCCTGATAATCTCTATCCCCTCAGAAAATTCTATCGGGTCGATATTCGCTGTTTTGAAATGCATTACTTTGAATTCATGGCCATGTTTAAGAAATTGTTTTCCCAGGGATTCGACGTATCTTGCCAAGCCGCCTATATATGGAAGAAAAGACTGGCTTACGCAACAAATACTGTAATGGTCCTTCATACTTATTATCCTCATAGAGACCTTTTTAAACTTCTCCTAGCAGAAGCCACCTCGATAAAAAGGGCTAAAAAGTTGAGAGCGCCCTCAGGTCTGATCTAAGGACGCTAACTAGTTAAATAGTTATGATTGGAATTTCAATCATACGGCTGGTTTTCCAGCCATACGGCTGTTTTCTCAACATTTATAAATTATTCTGCTTGTAATAAATTTATGTTAAGCCCGGAATTCAAGCTTTTGAATGCATTTTTGTTTAATCCGTCAAAAGCTCTTTACGCTAGGGAGATAGAACGTTTGACCAATACGAATCATGAACGAGCAGGAGTCTACCTGGATAAACTGGCTAGGATACAAAAGACGTTGATCAGAGAAGATCGAGGTAAGCAGGCCTTTTATCACCTGAACAAGAATAGCGAACTGACTAGAAAAGCCCTAGCATTTGCGGAGATGGAAAGAAGGATCAAATTCGTACAAACTAATAAAATTGGATCCATGATTAGGAACATAATTTACGAAGTTGTTAAGGACTATAAACCACATATCTATTTTATCGCCCTTTTTGGTTCAGTGGCCCGCAGTCATCAAACAGAAGAAAGCGACATTGACTTAGTTTTCGTTCTTTTGGATAATGGAAAAACAAGAAAGAAAATTGCGGAAATACTGAAAAAACAGGAGATAATAACCGGAAAGAAAATATCGTTCCATCCAATAACATTTGGGGAACTGGAAAGAGGTTGGTTCAAAGAGCCAGTTTACAATAATATCTGGGATGAGAGGATTATATTTTTCGGAGAAGAGAATTTCTGGAATTTTGTTATCAGGAAGGGTGAACCATAATGGAAGACAAACTTAAGAGATGTTTTGAAGGAGAAGGGAATCTGCCACCAAGGCTGATAAGAAAGAAACCCGATATGGACACCGTAGAAGCGCATCTTCACAAGGCTGAAACGAACTCTGCTGTGATGGATGTCATGTTTCAGAATAAATTCTTTGACTGGACGATCGTTGCTGCGTACTATTCCATGTATCACGCAACCCTATCTGCATTATGGTTGATTGGCATAGACGCCAGATCACACGAATGTGCAGTGCTTGCTTTCGAAAGATTCTATGCAAAGAAAGGTAAGGTCGAAAGCAAATATTTAGAGTATCTTCAACGTGCAAAAGAACTCAGTGAAAAATACTCAGAAACCCTTGAACAGGTTAGAACCCTTAGAGTCAAGGCATCGTATGGGCTTGGAGAAATACATTCCACGGATGCCGCTTTTTCAAGAACGCAGGCAAGGGAATTCATTTCAGAAATAAGAAACATAGTTAATGAGGCTAAGGGGTTAGGCTGATCTAGTCAATTGCCTAATCTTGTTCAGGCCAGCCTTTAAATAATACTTAAGTTATAGTTACCTAGACAAAAGGCGAAAACGTCGAGAGCGTCCTTA
The DNA here is from genome assembly GCA_030648615.1 of Microcaldota archaeon. GTDB lineage: Archaea > Micrarchaeota > Micrarchaeia > Anstonellales > Bilamarchaeaceae > JAUSHJ01. The sequence continues at coordinate 14,171 of JAUSHJ010000032.1, forward strand.
GGACTGATCAGGGGAGTCTTCTCCTGCATTCCTACTTGATCAGAGGACTCTAACTTTTACTGTTAGAGTTATCTTTTTTTAAAAGTTCTTAGAATAATATGCTTATGAAGGAAACAATCGAAAAAGCATCACCACTCATTGGTTTACTAGTACTTGGAATATTCATTTTGTTAACTATATCAGTTGTCAGAACCAGTCTTTTTGGTGAAGTTGAAGGAGAAAAACACATCTATTTCGAAATTGTCTTCTTGCTTTTACTTGCAGTAGCAGGAGAATTAGTAGTAGTATATACGAAACAACCTTCAGTCATGATTCTGATGATTCTAGGGCTTTTTATGAGTCCGAGTTTCCTGCATCTTTCTTGGGATTTTTTACACTCCTTAAATCTTCCATTTAATATCCCATCTAACCCCCCAGATATTCTAAGACTGGAAAATATCCTAACTGTATTCGCACAGTTAGGTGCGGTTATTTTATTGTTCAAAGTCGGAATGCACAACAAAATCGAACGTATTTTTGCATTTGATAATTTGATAGTTGCGATAGCTGGTATCGTATTGCCTTTTGTTGTAGGATACTTTTATGCAATTTATGCAGGCGGAAGTTTTGCGTATTCTATGTTTGTAGCAGCAGCATTGACTGCAACATCGGTTGGAGTAACAGTCGCGATCCTAAAGGAGTTTAAACTTCTAAATGAAAGATTCGCAGAAATAATCATAGGAGCTGCGGTTTTAGACGACATTCTTGGCCTTTTGGTTCTATCCCTGGTTATAAATATTACTGGGGCTAGTGCTGGAGAGTCAATAATCATACCATTGCTCTTAACTCTAATCACTGCGATAGTATTCCTTTTGGGCAGTGTATTGGCAGGAAATTATTTTGTGAAATATTTGGACAGAAGAGAGATGAGTCCAAAAATTTTCATGTTGATTCTGGCATTTGTACTATTTTATGCCTATTTTGCAGAATTTATCAAGTTATCTGCGATAGTGGGAGCGTTCATGGCAGGTATCATATTAAACAAAAGCAAACATCACGATGAAATAGAAGAAAAAACATATGGGCTGGAGATGCTGTTCCTGCCAATCTTTTTCATTTCCTTGGGAACCCTCATGGACATTAATGCACTGGTAACTTTCCTAACTCCTATTTTGATACTTTCATTCCTAGCCATTCTGACTAAAGTTGTTGGTTGCGGTGTGGCTGCAATATTTGCAAAATTAAAGTCATTAGAAGCTGCAATAGTGGGTTTTGGTATGTCGCCAAGAGGAGAAGTAGCTCTTATCGTTGCTTCTATTGGGTTGACGACAAAGATACTCAATGCTTCAGAATACTCAATAATTGCGACGATGGCATTACTAACAACATTAGTTACACCTCCAATATTGCAAGCATTAATTAGTATGAGAGAGAAAAAGAACGTTGGTTGATATAATGCTCGTAGAAATGATAACTCTTTTGATTTCTTTAGCCATTCTAGCAAAATCATCCAGTGTAGTGGTTGAAAATGCAGCAAAAATTTCAAAGTTTTTTGGAATAAGCCAGGTAGCTATCGGCTTCATTCTTTTGGCCGTTTCAACCTCATTACCAGAATTGTCCGTATCTATTATTTCTTCTACTGCTGGTGAAGGGGCCATTGCTGCTGGTAATGTATTCGGATCAAACATCGCAGATATCTTACTGGTTCTTGGAATTGGTGCGTTTTTATATGGTTTGAAGATAGGAAAGAATGAGCTCAAAGATATTGCAATCGTACTGGTACTAACAACGATCATATCAGTTTATATCATTTTCAATAGTACCATCAGAAACCAAGCATTAGGTTTTCTGGAAGGTATCATCCTCCTTTTGTTGTTTGGTTTTTATGTTATTTATATTTTTAGAAAGAAGGCAACAGAAGGAAATGGTACTGAACAGGTTACAAAGAAAGAAGCGTTATATGCATTTTTGTTTTTTTCTGCTTCGATAATTCTGGTTCTTATAAGTGCTGGTTTTGTGGTTGACTCAGCGGTAAAACTTGCTAAGCTGCTAAACATTGCAGAAAGTTTTATAGGTGCTACATTCATTGCTATCGGTACATCATTGCCAGAATTAGCAATTGATTTGCAGGCGATTAGGAAAAAACAATACGGATTGGCTTTGGGGGATGCTATTGGCAGCACCATGACTAATATCACGCTGGTGTTAGGGACTGCGGCGGTTATTCACCCAATTTCTATCATCCTTCCGGTGTTTATAGCTGCATTGTTATTCGCGATAATTGCAAATATTGTTTTATTTTATGTAGCTGCAGTGAACAAAAGAATACAAAAATTCGGCGGGGTTTTGTTTCTGCTGATCTACGTAATTTACATAATCGTTATATTCTATCTTCAAATTGGTGAGATAAGTTAGATGAAATACTATTACCTTCAGTTAATCACCTAATCTAGTTCAGACCAAGTCTTAAATAGAACCTACGCTAGATCCACCTTAGCAGAAAGGGCAAAAAGTGAGGTCGTGTCCTCAGGTCTAGTCTGAGCATTCTTCCCCTGCAAATTTTATTTATAAATTTGCGGTGCTTTGTCCTCAAGACAAATGTCGCCTGCACCATTTCCTTTTATTCAAACCAAAAATCGATAAACGTTAATTTAAATAATTTATTGGTTACAATAATCTATCGAATGAGGTGAAATCATATGGCTGATGAAGATATCGAAGACGATGATCTGGATGAAGATGAAGAAGACGAAGAAGGTGAAGATGAAAACGAGTCAGACGAAGAAAAATAGGATTCAATAACTTCTGAAACTGTAGGATTTTGAAGAATTAAATCTTATGGTAATTCAATAATCGTCACTTCTTCTAAACCTTGAATTTGAATCTTTCTTTGGTTTATTAAAAACCATTTTTATTACAATTCCAATTATGGTAACTCCAATTACTCCACCGGCAACGAGAATTGGAAATAACGAATCAATAACAGTAACAGTTCGTGTAACTCTTGTTGCTTTATTACCTACTAAATCCGTAACATCATAGGTGATACTATAGACGCCAACTTTACTTGTATTGACTAGGTTATCGGTAATAATTTTTGAAGTCATGTAGCCATCATAGTTATCTGATGCAGTTGCACCAGCATCTGTATATAAATTATTCAAATTTATGTTTACTGTAGAATTGCCAATTAGAGTTATTATCGGTTTTGTCGTATCAACAACATAGACTATTCTAATAGCTCGAGTTGCCTTTCCGATAGAATCAACAACGGCATAGGTAACTGTGTAATTTCCGATCATATTTGCATTTACTGTATTATTTACAATTATTTTTGATGTTATATCTCCATCATAGTTATCTGATGCAGTTGCACCAAGATCAGTATAAATTTCGTGGACTTCTATAGTAATAGTATCGTTTCCATTAAGTGTAATAACAGGTGCACCTGAAGTTATTCCAGTTATTTCATTTGACAAGCTATATGCAATATTTCCTGCATTGTCTACTGCTTTGTAACATATTTTGTTACCATTGTCAATTTCAAAATTGAATGTCAATAGTTCATAGGAAACAAACGAAAGAGAATTATCACAAATTGAGTTACGTGTCATAGCCATGGAAAGCGTTCCATCCGATGTGGTAGCCGTAATCGTCTTAGATGGATAGGTAGATGTACCTGGATCTAATATGTTCAAAGTTGGAGCTACAGTGTCCCAGTTGAATGTGAATATATCATAGGCACTATTTCCAGTGTTATCAGTACAGTTCAAACCAAGAACATAGGTTCCGTCAGTTACTGCACTTACTCTGGTGTCTTCTGAATATGGGGTAGATAAAGCTAAAGTTCCAGAACCAGATACTTGTGTCCAGTTATAATACATAATTCCGCTTCCAGAGTCAAAACAAGTAGCATCTTGGGTAAATTGCGAGTTTATAGTTTTATTTCCACCTGCATAGGTGGTTGGATTTACGGTATCTAGGTGGGATATTTGTGTTGTCATACTATAATTTTTATTACCTATATTATCTTTAGTTCTGAAGCAGATGTATTTACCTTGGTAAAGCGTATCGTTATTGGCTTCTAAAGAAGTGCCTACGGTACCGATATCTAATTCATTATCCTGTGTCATAGTGCAAGAATTATCTGCTCTTACTATCCATTTTGTCTCAGATATTCCTGATCCGCTATCTGTTACAGTTACATTTATCTTATCATTTTTGGTCCAGTTGCCAGATGCATCATCGGTTATCAAAATTGATGGATTGGTAGTATCTATTTTTACTGTACTAGAGTTAACGTCTCCCCAACTACCTGCGCTATTGTTACTAGAGTAGCGTATGAAAGATGTACCTTCAGTTGAAATATTAATTGTTCCAGTGTAAGGAGTTCCAGTGCTTATCGGATCGCAGATATTCGCAGTGTCAACACAGTAGCGCATGCCAGCACAACTTGAATTTCCAGCATTGCATACTAGGTTTACGGTTACTGAAGCATTAATCCAGCTTTCAAATGCATATGTGCTACCATTTACTGTAGCTGTTGCAGTTGTGAATGGGTCGGTTGCGTAAGATAATGAAACTAGGAGAATTATTGCCATTAAAAATATTGAATATTTATTAGTAATTAACTGTATCATTAAAACACCTCAATATAATCGGATAATTTGATTGTCAATACAATTAGTTTTCATAATAACTTTAAATACGTTTTCATTGATTTAACTTCTACAAAATTAATTGTTTTCTCTATCATTTACCTAAGCAAACCCAAATCTCCACTAAATTTAGTTACGTAGTTATCATCTCCAAGAACTCCCATCCCAATAACATCCACTTGCTCGATTGGTTTGCCTACTACGTTTTTTATGTACTCTTCATAACTAGTTGTTGATTGTCCTTCACGTGTAAAAACCATATACTTTAGTTTATTCTTCTTTGCTCGTTCTAAAAGTTCTTTCCATGGTTTCTTGTTTTGCTTGAGGACAAGTATAGGTATTTTAGTAATCGGTATATATGTAAAATCATTTCCTTCAATCTGAGGACCTAAAATATTCTGTTCACCATTAAACAAACCTGAGGCAATGCAAGCGGCTGCATTTACAAGATAACCTGAACCTAGTGTTTCATTTAATACAATAGCAATTTTCATTACTCTATTGAGCAATTGTTAATATTTATACTTTCTGTTATTTTTTTAACAAACTTTTAAAAATGCATTAGTATACTAACAATACGGGATGATCATGGTTACAATACAGGAACTGGTAAACGAGGAACTTAGAAAATCACCGATAATTGTTGATATGCTACAGCAGGAGTTAGCAAATACCAATGCTGTTGCTACAAAAATTCAACCATCTATAGAAAAAAAATACGGAAAAAAGATCGAGCTTCCAGCAGTTTCCATGGCGATCAGAAGGTTTATGGAAAACTTTTCTGATAATCAAATATTCAAATGGTCATTTCCAAAGGATATTGAAGTCTCCACCAAATCAAAAATATACGAGGTTGCAATTGAAAAGAGTCCGGATATACAGAAGATACTCAACTATCTATACGATCACATCAAAAGACACAAAGGAGAATTTTTATCTGTTATCGAAGGTACGTATGAGATTGTTATTTTTACTAATCAGACTAATAAGAAATATGTGCTGGAAGCAATTAAAAACCAAAAAATTACCTCTGAACTAGATAATTTAGCATACGTTACTGTTAACTGGGCAAAAGTAACCAAAGATATACCTGGAATTTACTATAGGATTACAAGAGAACTTGCAGTAAAAAATATTTCGATTCAGTCAATGCACACGATAGGTGCAGAAATGATGATGCTCTTCAAAGAAGATGCACTAATGGAAGCATATGCTACGATCGGAAAACTTTTAGCAGAAGAACAAACGAATCACAACTTTCTTAAATGATCTATCAGTAGACTCATTATGAAACTAACATTCAATGGTGCAGCTGGTATCGTTACTGGTTCCTGCTATCTTCTTGAAGCAGCAGGCGAAAAAATCCTCATAGATTGTGGGATGTTCCAAGGTACAAAAGAGATAACTCGATTGAACTACGAGCCATTCAGGTTCAATCCAAAGGAAATATCTTATTTATTGTTAACTCATACTCATATTGATCATTCTGGTTTAATCCCAAAGCTGGTCAAAAATGGTTTTCGTGGAAAGATAATTGCAACACCGCCTACCATAGATTTGACAAAGATTATGCTTAAGGATTCAGCTCATGTAAATGAGGATGACACAATTCATGAGAACGCTCGTCGTATGCGGCTAGGTCTAAAGCCGAGAGATCCTCTCTATTTACTTGCCGATGTGCTTAAGTCATTTGAATTTTTCCATCAGGTTAAATATAAAAATCCCTACAAACTTACAAATAATCTTACAGTAACATTTCACGATGCTGGACACATATTAGGGTCCTCTATCATAGAACTCTTAGTTAGAGACGCAGGAAAAACTACGAAGATAATTTTTTCTGGAGATTTAGGTCAAGGAGGAACTCAGATCTTAGATGACCCTGCAATTATTCAGGAAGCTGATTTTGTTCTTGTTGAGTCAACCTACGGAAATCGTCCGCGTGAGGATTCCGCAATCCGTGGAGATCTTTTATCCAAAGAAGTAAATGAAGCATTTGCCAGAGGCGGAAAATTGTTGATTCCTTCTTTTGCAGTTGAACGAACACAGGAATTGCTTTACTATTTGCATCGTTTAATTCGTGATGGGAAATTTCCTGCTGAAATGGTATTTCTTGATAGTCCTCTTGCAATAGAAGTTACTGAAGTTTTCAAAAAATACATGAATTATTTTTCTCCGAGTTTGAGAAAGGAATTTACTAATCCATTTAATTTCAATCAGTTGAAATGCCTCAAGACTGCAGATGAATCCCGCAGCATGAATGACTATAATAAGCCTTGCATAATAATTGCTGGTAGTGGCATGTGTAACGCAGGGAGAATAAGACATCATCTAAAGCATAATATATGGAAATCACAAAACACACTTCTTTTTGTAGGTTATCAGGCAGAAGGCACGTTAGGCCGAGTTATCCTTGAAGGCGCAAAGACAGTTAAAATGATGGGACTCGAAGTAGCAGTAAAAGCTAAGATAAGAAAAATAGAAAGTTTTTCTTCTCATGCAGATTCTACTCATTTGATTAGTTGGATTACAGCTCTTAGAAACAAACCAAAAAAAATATTTATAGTGCACGGTGAACTGGAGTCATCAAGAGGGTTACAAACTGCTCTTAACAAACTCGGTTTTACTACTCATGTTCCATATTTGGGAGAAAGTGTAGAATTAAAATGAACTGCGTATTACCATTTGCTTTTTAAATTTCAACTTATTAGTATTTCTGATGAGGATAACATCGGTATCATATTTTTTGTTTATTCTATTTTTGTTAGTTTTAACTTCCGGCATTGTGTTTGCTCAAGAAGCATGTACATCGTGTGATAGTGTCAAATCTTCTTGCTCAGTATCCTGCGAACAAGATTACGGATCATCATCACTAAATCGAGGACAACCAGTAAGTGAAAACATCGAGCAAAAATGCAGCGGTTCTCATGAAAATGCGAGGATTGAAAGTGGAGGGTGCTACGAATCTGCATACAGCACTTTTGGAACTTGCCTATCTGCTTGCGGAACTGACAATTCCTGCCAGGATAATTGCGTAGATTCTTACAATTCTGCTGATATAGAATGCGGTGGTCAGTATTTGAACAGTTGCTATGAGAAATGTACTAACTCCTGCAACGAACAATCCTTAGTGTGCCAGGATCAATGTCCATCTACAAATGACAATTCTACTGGTACTTCTAGCAGCGATTCTAGTGTCATACCTGATCCATCGTTAACAAATGGCGGGGGAGAACAAAATAAGTGCAAGCCAACAGTTTCTGCAGACTACGATGGTGTTTCTGCGGATGGAGTTGCTTCAATAATCTTCAAGCTTGTTTTAGAAGGAGAATATCAAAGTTTCGATTTTTATCTTACTTCAGATGAACCACTGCGCGGCAAAATTGAAAAACCAGATCCATTTACGATTATTTTTACTCCGGATGAAGCAGATGCGGAAAAAAACTATCTGAAACCACAACATGCTCAAGCAGTAGGCGAATGCATTCCTATAGGTGCAGGTCCAGAAGAAAAAGTAACTGATATCCAATCATTTACTATCGAACAACCTCCATTATTTTTCGTGCACGGTTTCATGTCAGATTCCAGCGCATGGAGTAAATTCGAACCACGTGTAGCTGCAGAAGGTTGGCAATATGAGGATATTGATTATTCTGGCGAACAGGACATAGCACTGAGTGCAGGTCAACTTGGTTCAAACATTCAAGAATTCCTATCGGCTATACACATAGGTCAGTTTTATGAAGGAAAAAAGATTTCAGCGGAGAAGGTAGACATTATCTCCCATAGTATGGGCGGATTGGTTACCAGATATTATATTGGTAATGGTTATCAGGGAGACATCCGGAAATTTGTCATGATTGGAACTCCTAATCATGGCGCATGGGATGCGAAGCGTTATGTAACGCCCTTAGGTATTGGGGGCATGGCAGGACAACAGTTGAGGCCAGATAGTCAATTTATCCAGTCACTCAATACACAATCATTGAATCCAGATATAGAATATCATTCAATAGCAGGAATAGGCTGGTCTACAGATACAGAAACATTTCTGGCTACAACCTGTCAGGGAGACGGTGTTGTGCTAGTAGAAAGTGTAAGGTTGGAAGGAGTTCCGTTATACTGTACTTATGATGCACATACTGGTATAGTGTACTGGGCTGCGCCTATATGCATGAGTGCTTTCAAAAACAATGGTGGTGGCTGGTTTTCAAGCGAAGGCGGCACATTGCCTACGAGCGATGCGACGTATGGGATAACTACGAGTGCAATCCTGACCGGAACTGCAACCTCTGTTGCTCCTTGCGGAGAAAGCAGTACTATTGTACCTGGTACCAGTGCCACTGTAAAATCTCCAGTAACATTACATGCTTATGACAGTGAAGGTAACCACGCAGGCTTGAAAAATGGGCAACTAGAAAATGAAATAGGAAAGGGAGTTTTCTATTCTAATATTAATGAATCAGAACATCAGATGATAAAAATTATTGGCAAACAAAATATTGAATTCGCTCTCCGTGGAACTAGTAATGGCGTATTCGATCTGGAATTATTTAACTGGGATGAAAATGGGACTTCTAAAAATTATTCATTTTCTAAAGTTAGGGTGGAACCTGACCAAGAGTATACAATTAATCCATATGCACAAGTACCGGAATTAAAAATAAACAATGCTATACGGTACAATGATCTAGCAAATACTGAAGATTTTAAATGTCTGCCATTTGTTTTTTTCGCAATGATCTTGATTTTCAGCTTTTTGTTGTACTGTAAATTTTATTGATGTTAAAGAAATCCGTTAATCTGTTAAATATGACGCTGTACTGGGCAGATGTTTTAATATGCTATTGCCTAGATTATGAATAGAAAAATATCCGGATGTATTGATTTCACAAATTAATATGCTATTTTCATTTGTGTGCTAGCTTCCACATAACTTCAAAATATTCTCTAAACGATTCGGCAACTTTTTTGTTTCGTACTCTAAATACAATGGGGTCTCTAATCCACAGGGCAATGAATACTACGTCCTTGTAAATATTAATTGTGGCAGGAGTTTCTTGGTCTATGAATCTATTAGTTGTAATAAACGATTTCTGTTCATACTTGAAAGTATCCCTTGCACTTTCATTATAAATAATTCTCCATTTCATTTTCTTTTCTTCACATTTCATAATAACTTTTTGTATAAACCTATCTGTTCGTTCCCTATCTTCTCCGGCATAGGCACCTAGGACATACCACGTGTCTCCCTTACCCATCTCTCTAATTCCGTCATTAAATATAGTTTCCATCCCTTTCCAGCCTTGGAATACCTCTGCTTCGCTTTCTTCTTTACCAACATGCATCATTTTACTTAATTCTGGAATTATTTTATTAATTTCATTTTCTTGTTCATCAATTTTTTTCTTTTTATCTTTTAAAAAATCAATTAATCTAATCGGTTCAACTGCCTTATAATGTTTAGTATTTGCAATTTTTACGTAACCAACCAACCCCTTTGTCGCAAGTCTTTCCAACCCATCATAAACTTTGGAGCCATGAACGCCAGTTTTTTTAATTATGTTTCCTGTGGTCGTAGTACCTAATTTCAACAGTTCCAAGTATATCTTAATTTCATTTGGAGTTAGTCCGATATCCTGAAGTATTGTCTTAATTTCCATAATTATATTGCATAGTAAAACATTAAAGAATCTTTCTATTGTTCCCCCGACTGGGGGTAATTATTATTAAATATTACCTAAGTCACAATTAAACATGGGTGATAACATGAAAAAAACACAAAACAGAAAATGCAATGGGTTACCTCCAAATAATGGTTTCGGGTGTCAAAATGGCTTACCAGAAGGCCTTCTAAAATCGAAGACCGTTGTCTCTGAATCGGAAGTAAGTCGTCCAATTAGTTCAGATAAAACGGAAATTTTGAGAAAGCTATTAATGGCACGTGATAATCCAGATAAGCTGTTTTCTCTCGCAAACAGTTATAATGATCCATTAGTTACGATAAAAGTGATGGAAATGTTAGAAGAATTTATTCGTAAAAAGGTTGGACGGACAGTCGAATTAAACAAACCAATGAAACCTGAGGTTCTGATATGTCTGTCAGAATATCTTAATCTTTCTTCACTTGGTGAAACCGTAATCGTGCAACTTAGGGAACTTGCTAAAACCGATTCACGCGCTATGGATATATTGAAAGCGAAATTTCTCCCCGATTTGTTTCGGAGTAGGGTATATCTAGATGAAATGGGAGCATTACTAGGGGATTTATTTCCTCCAAGATGATTACAAATGATTAGGTTCTTCACGGTCAATGCCAAATAGTCATTTTATTTTTTCTTCTTAAAATCCAGAGAAACAGAATTGATACAATATCTTTTCCCTGTGGGCTTCGGTCCATCATCAAATACGTGGCCCAAGTGCCCTCCGCATTTTTTACATATCACTTCAATTCGGCGCATGCCAAAACCAGAATCTTCCTTTAGCACAACTTTATCATCAAAAGCAGCAAAGAAACTTGGCCATCCGCAGTGAGAGTCAAACTTAGTGTTGGAAGAAAAGAGTTCGGCACCGCAACCAGTACAGAGATATGTCCCATCTTCTTTAGTATTTACGTATTTTCCAGTAAATGGTATCTCAGTTCCTTTCTCACGTAATACACGGTACTGCTGAGGATTTAGTTTCTTTTTCCATTCGTCATTAGATAGTGATTTGATGAATCTTGAACTTTTTCTTTGGTTCAAGGGTTGTTCAGTTTTAGAAATTTTAATAGCCATTAACTCACCTAATTAATTCTACAATTTTTCCCAAGGCACTTTTCAAAACCGTTTCTTCTCTACAAAGAGATATTCGTATGTGTTGCGGATAATCGCCGAATGCTGCACCCGGAATTACTGCAACGCCATCATCAAGAATTTCATTCACAAATTGTAGCGTATCTATTTTATTAGGTAGCCTGGGAAAAATATAAAATCCTGCATTTGGTTTAGAAAATTCAACGTGTCCTTTCAATATGCTGGTAGCTAATTCCAGTCTCTTCATGCATAATCTCCTTGCGTCTTTAGCAACTTTATCTTTATTTTCCAGTGCTTTTAGGGCTCCAATTTGGAGGAACTGTGGTACGTTTGTTATAGCTATTTGGTTAAATGCAATTAGTTCTTTTACAATTGCCTCAGGAGCTACCATGTAGCCAATGCGCCAGCCAGTCATACCGAATGTTTTTGAAAATGTATTTGCTACGACTAAATTATTTTCAAATTTCCTTTCTTTTCTTTCATCGAAGCAAAGATCACGATAGGCATCATCTGCAAGTACTAACAATCCTTTTCTTTTAGCAAATTCAATAATTTCCCATTCTTCATTTTCTTTCCATGCATGGCTAGTTGGGTTAGACGGGCTATTTAAGATTATTATTTTGGTTTTTTCATCCACTATTTCATCCAGTGCATCAAAATCTACTTTCCATTCATTTTCTTGTTTTAATTTTAATATTTTAGCACTGGCACCGAGTGATTTACACATTAGTTCATAGGCGGTCCAGTGAGGGGAAAAAATTATTGCATTGTCACCTATTTTTAAATAAAATTTTAGTATAGCATATATTCCTATTTTTGATCCAGGAGTAACAACAATATTTTTTACATCGCAACTGTGTAATTTCGCAATTTTCTCTCTTAGTTCTATTTCTCCAGCAGAGCTACTGTACTTATCTTTACCATGCTTCATGGCTTGGTAAGTGGCAGTAAGAACCCCTTTCGGTGCATGCCAGTCTGGCTCACCAACGCTGAGTTTCACTATTTTTTTCCCTTCCTTCTCCAATTTGTAAATTTTCTCGAAAATGTCGTATAGCATATGTTTACCCAATGTTCTTTCGTAGTTTATCAAAAAAACCGTTTGTCTCTTCATAATCTTTTGCCTTTATCACATGTTTTAAAAATTCCAGTCTTGCAGTTATCTTTTCAAGCTGTTTTAGCGAATTAGGGTTAAACAATATCTCAGCAAGCAAGTGGTCATCTTCGGAAAGCACTCCCCTAGCTATTTTTCGGTGTCTTGCGAAAGTTGATCCTGGCACCGCAGTACTATCCATGCATGCTGCAAATACCATGGACGAAACAAACGGTGTGGTCAGAGAGTATGCCATCATTTCATCGTGCTCTTTGAAAGAGTAATCAAAAATTCTTATGTTTAGAGAAGAGAATAATTTTTGGAACAGTGATTTTCCCTGTTCATCGCCTTCTTTTATGATGATTGCATTTTCTTCCCTAAGTGATTCCATGGTTGCAAATGTAGGTCCGAACATCGGGTGTACGGAAACGAATTTGAAGCTGCACTTTTTATAATAATCTGGCAACCCACTTTTTATAGATGTAACATCTGCTAATATACAATTCTCAGGAAGGTATTTTACAATTTCATCAAATGCCTTTATGGTATTCTGAAGTGTCACTGCATTTATCAAAACTTCAGGTTCGAATTGTTTAATTTCTTCTAAGTCATTGAGATTTTTCACATTTCCAATGCTGCCTATTTTGCTCTTGTTGACATCGTAAACTGAAACCTCGTTTTCTTTTGCCAATTCCTTTGCAATCCATGATCCCATCTTTCCGCAACCAACTATTGTGATTTTCATTGAGAATCACCTTTGTAACATCCGAGGAATTTGAACATCGCAGTTTCACGTTTCATTTTTTCCATTGCATCTATAATTTTTTGGTCTTTGTCAGAGCCTTGGAAATCAAGAAGAAATGCGAATTTCTTCGGTTCCTTTCTTATTGGTCTAGATTCTATTCTTGTTAGGTTTATGTTTGAATCAGAAAATATTTTAAGTACTGAAAAAAGTGCTCCTGCTCTGTGTAGTGTTGAAAATACAACTGAGCATTTGTCTCCTTTTTCAGATGATTTTTCTTTTGCCACTATTATAAATCTCGTTGAATTTGATTCGTGGTCTTCTATATTTTCTTTTAGTATTTCAAGACCATATATTTCTGCGCAGAGTTTGCTTGCGATAACTGCAGCTGCTTTCGGCCTTTCCTTAGCCAGCATCTGTGCAGCTCCTGCCGTATCATAATATGGTCTTGCTTCGAGTTTGTTTCTCGATATAAATCCTCTGCACTGACCAAGAGCTTGCGGGTGAGAATATACTACTTTTATTTCTCTATAATCTGTATCTGGTATTGCGAGTAAACAGTGGTGCACTGGCAGATTCATTTCCCCGACTATGCCCAGATCGCTTTCAATCAACAGATCGTTTACTTGATTTACAGGTCCTTCTATGGAATTTTCAATTGGTACAAGTCCGCTGTCTAGTTGTCCACTTTTAACACCTTCAAAAACATCTGCGAATTCAGTGCATGGTATAGGTACAGCATTTTTATCAAGCACTCGTATTCCTATTTCGCCATAGGCACCGTGCTCTCCCTGAAACCCTACAAGCTTCAGATGTTGTTTCTGCACGTTTTTCGATTCTTTAACTATACTTTTAAATATTTCTTCAGAGAATCCAGAGTTTACTATTAGCGTTGCACTCTTCTTCACGTTTTCAATTACTTCTTTTTCCCGTGCAGGGTCTTCAATATCTTTTTTGAAGTTTCTTGCTTTAAGTATCAGTTCCATTCTTTCATTCAGCATATTTATTATTTCACTATCAACCAAATCTATTTTTTTCCTTGTTTCTTCTAAAGTCATAGTATCACCTTAAATTATACGTTTCATTTTTTGTTCAATAAGCATCAGATCTGCAAGAACAATTGCAGTTACTGCTTCAAGCACTACTGGTACTCTCAGGGCAATGCAGGCATCGTGCCTTCCTGCTACTGACAAATTAACCCGTTCTCCTGTTTTCAAGTCAACAGTTTTCTTATCAATTTTTATGCTTGAAGTAGGCTTGACAGCTACACGAAATAGCAGTTCATTGCCGTTGGTTATTCCGCCGTTTATTCCTCCAGCGTTGTTCGTGGCGGTTTTACCGTTTGTATCAACTATTTCGTCATTACACTCACTTCCGTGCATTTTTGCCGAAGAGAATCCAGCACCAAATTCTATTCCTTTTATTGCTGGTATAGAAAATACTGCGTGGCTTAACAAAGATTCAGCAGAATCAAAGAACGGTTCACCTAATCCTACTGGTAATCCGCTCACTTTACATTCAACAATTCCGCCTATGGAATCTCCAGTTTTAATTGCTTCGTCTATCGCACTTTCGATGTTTTTCATGCCACCTGCCTCTAGTAGTTTAGCATCTATTTTTATATTTTTCATGAGCTTTTTTGCTATTACTCCTGCTGCGACCAATAGTACGGTCAATCTACCGGAAAAATGTCCACCACCTCTATAATCGTTGAAACCGCCGAATTTTTGTACTGCGACGAAGTCAGCGTGTCCTGGCCTGGGGGTATTCTTTATCTTTTCATAGGATGTCGAATTCACATCTTTGTTTTCGAATAATATTAGTATGGGTGCTCCGGTAGTTTTGTTGTCGAATACTCCGCTCTTTATCATAGGGACATCGCTTTCTTTTCTAGGAGTAGTTCCCTTGGCACCGCTTTTTCGTCTATCCAAATCAGGTAGCAAATCTTCTGTTGACAACATTAGTCCAGCAGGACAGCCATCTATGAGTACACCTGTACATTCACCGTGCGATTCTCCGAGCACGCTTACTCTGAATAGTTTTCCAAATGAATTCATGTCATCACCTTTTTTTGTTAATTTTTGTCCCTATTAATTTGTCCAAGTCTTCAAAAAATCCAGGATACGATTTTGCAACGCATTCTGGATCGTTTATCTTAACTCCTTTTTCTGATTTAAGTGCTGCAATGGCACATGCCATCGCTATCCTATGGTCATTGTGAGAATTAATTTCGCCACCTTTTAATTTAGTTCCAGTAATTTCCATAATATTGCCAACAATCTTTATTTTCGCACCTATCTTTGTAAATTCTTCAACCAGGGTAGCGGCTCTGTTACTTTCTTTATGCAGAAGCCGTTCAACACCAGTAATGCGACTAGTTCCTTTACAATTACAGGCAAGTACAACGAGCGGTGGGAACAAATCAGGGCAATTCGTTGCATCGAAATTGAATGCATTCAGTTCATCCTTACTTACAATTACATTTTCATTATTAATTTCGATTTTAGCACCAGCATTTTTTAGTGCATTTATTATTTGTTGATCTGGTTGAAGTCCATTGCTTAATTTGTTTACTTTGATTTTATCCGCTATCGCACCAGCGACCAATAGAAACGCAGCTCCAGACCAGTCTCCTTCCACGGTGACTGATGCTACGTTGTAATTTTGTTTTCCAGCAATTATGAATTTTTGCATATTATGTGTCAATTCGGCACTAGAATTTACACAACTTTGCCCTTCGGTTTTTAACCGAATGGGCAAATCATTTTCGGTCTTTATTTTTATTCCAAATAGTTTCAGAACTTCAATGGTCATCGCAACATATTGTTCGCTTTTCAGATCTACTACTTCTATCTCTGAATCTATTTTGCATAATGGAAGTGCCATGAGCAAACCACTTATAAACTGCGAACTTACTGAGCCGTCTACTTTTACAGTTCCTCCTTTCAAAGGACCTTTCACTGTTATGGGTGGTTTTCCATTTGTTGTATTGCAGCTAGCACCCAATGTAGTCAGTGGTTGTTCCATCATCTCAACTGGTCTTTTCAAAAGTGATCCACTGCCAGTGATTACAATCTCTTCATTGAATAATGCTGCGATTGGAGTAAACATTCGCATACATAGCCCAGATTCCCCGCAATCTAGGGTATTGGCTACAGGTGTTCTTCCTCCAGTTATTATAACTTTAGTATTTTCCCTAGTTACTTTTGCACCAAGTCCTTCAGCAATCCTCATCGCTGCTAGTGCATCATCACAGAAAGACGGATTAGTAATCATCGAAGTGCCTTCGGCTAGTGAAGCCGCTGCTACTGCGCGCTGCATCATGCTTTTTGAAGGTGGAGCATCAATTTCTCCGTTAATTTCACTTGGTTTGATATATCTCATTAGTTATCAACTCTGCCACTTGTGAAGCCGTCCTGTTTTCAGTATTCACTATAAGGTCAGCAGCTTTTGCATAAATACTTAGCCTATTTTTAACGATAGTCTTTGCAATTTCCTCTCTATTTTCTACGTTAACGAGTGGTCTTGAAGTATCTCCGTGAGTTCTTCGAAGTGCTGTTTCGGCACTTACATATAGCCAAATAACTGTACAATGTTGTTGTAGCAATTCTATGTTATTTGGATCAAGTACAATTCCACCACCACATGAAATCACAGAATTTTTGGCATTTTTTATTTTTTTTAGTTCTTCACTTTCCATTTTTCTGAATTCTTTTTCTCCATGCTTTTCAAATATTTCTTTTATGCTGACTCCTGCTAGTTTCTCTATGTCTTCATCAACATTCACAATATTCATTTTGGTTTTCTTAGCAATTTCTTTTGCCACGGAAGTTTTTCCACTGCCCATGAAACCGATAAGTGCAATATTGTTATTTTTGTCTGGTACTTTTTTATGAATCGCTTTCTGCATAATGTCTGCCGGAGCAGTTTTCCCAGTAAATATTTCGAATGCCCTAAGTCCCTGGAAAAATAACCATTCTGTTCCATCTATTATTTTGCATCCTTTAGTCAGGGCATCTTCAATTAATGCTGTTTTTTTCGAGTAATTTGCATCTAATATTACTGTATTTTTTCGAAGTAATTCACCTGGTATTATTCTTTCTGTGGTGCCTATTGTAGACATTATTATGTCTGCTTCAGGGATGATTTTTTCAAGTTCTGAAAATTTAAGAGAACAAAAATTACAGTTGAATTTTTTTGCCAGTTTTTTTGCGTTTTCTATCGTTCTGTTTGCTATGGTGACTTTTGCATCTACAGCTGTTAACGTATATGCAGCAGCAACAGCAGCTCCACCTGCTCCTAGTACCACTACCTTTTTTTCTTCGAGTTTAACATCGTGTGCAATGAATGATCCGATTATGCCTACGGTGTCAGTGTTAAATCCTTTGATTTTTTCCTTTTCTATAAGTATGGTGTTTACCATTCCGGTTGCATTTGCACTTTCGTCAAGTTCATCAGTTAATTTTGCAAATCCTTCTTTGAACGGTGCAGTTACATTCAGTCCAGTTATGCCTATTTCTTTTGCAGTCTGCAGTGCCTCTTCTGCATTATCTGCTAGTAATCTGGTGTACACTGCATCTATTCCTAGTGTATCGAATGCCGCATTGTGCATCTGAGGGCTTTTGCTGTGCAATATCGGTTTTCCGGTAACTGCGAATATTTCGGTCATAGGTATCTCCTTAACTCAGCAATGGCTTTTTTCATAGTATTTATCTCTATTTGTCCATCTGCAGTTTCTTTTCCAACTGCCAGGGATGAAAACGTGAATTGACTTCCCAGTATGGGTGCAACTATCCGTGTTATTTTTCCTTTTTCCCCTATACCTATTATAATTATTTTCTTTTCAGAATCCAGGAGTCCGAATAATCTTGCATTATCTCTGTCAGAATTAATTTTGCATGCTATTTTTGCAATATCTGCACCAGATTCAAAACACCATTGAATTATTTGTTCCAATTCTCCTCGTGGTGGTGTTTTCTCATAGTTGTGATAAGACACTATTACTTTGCAGTTTTTTTGTTTCGCTTTTTTTACTATTTCATTTTCATATTCGTCTTTGGATTCTACTTCTATATCTACATAAGCTGCACCCGAGTCTATGGCTTTTATTAGTATATTTTTCCTGAACTCGTCACTCTTTCCATCTGGTCTGTAAGTAGCAATAAGTTTCATCGATTGCGAGAATATTTTTTCCATGTCACCTTCTTTCAATTCCTTTAATGCATCTAGCCTTACCTCTGCAAGTTCTAGTCCTTTAAGTGATCTTATGACGTTTTCAGTAGTATTCTCTTTTATGCTAACACATATCAGGTTCATGGATCATCGCCTCCAATTCATCGATTTTTATTTTTGTGATCATTACATTTCCAATGCTTTTCAATAGCACCATATTGATTTCGTCTCCTCTTCTTTTCTTATCTTTTCTCATGGCATCAATTACCATATTTTTGTCAAAATCTATTTTAGTTGGCAAACCTACATTTTCAAGAAGTCTCACGATTCTTTCAACCTCTTTTTTATCCAACAAACCTTTCTTTGCTGATATATTAGCTGCAAGTACCATTCCAAGACTTACTGCTTTACCGTGAGGCAAACCAACTGTTTTTTCGATCGCATGGCCTAAGGTGTGTCCGAAGTTAAGTTTCATTCTCTCCCCCTTTTCACTCTCGTCCTTGGCAACTATATCTGCCTTTATCTTGAGCGAATCGTAGATCACTTTTTCAATGATGCTTTTCTTCAGTTTTAGTATTTCTTTATAATTGACTTCCAGATAGGAAAACAAAGACGCATCTCCTATGGCAGCGTGCTTGGCTATTTCTGCAAAACCGCATTTCATCTCTGATTCTGGCAATGTTTTGAGTAGTTCGAAATCGAAGAGACAGAATTCTGGTTGTCGTATCGCTCCAATCATATTTTTGTAACCTTTGAAATTAACGCCATTTTTGCCACCTATGCTTGCATCTACCTGTGCCAACAAAGTAGTAGGTACAAAACCAAATCTTATGCCTCGCAAATATGTGGTTGCAACAAAGCCAGTTATATCACAGACTATTCCACCACCTATGCCAAGAATTATGGAAGACCTGTCTACTTCTAGCTCCAGCAGTCTTTCATATATTATTTCTACAGTTTCGAGCGTTTTTATTCCTTCTCCGCTATCAATGCTTATCATTTCACATTTGGGGAAGGTGTGGCCGTGAAGTTGCAGGACATTCTTGTCAGTTATTATAATTACTTTTTTAGCATTGCAATATTCCATTACTCTTTCTATTGACTCGCCTATCAGCAATTTGCAATTTCCACTGGCAGCTTTTAGTTCAAGTACTCTCATTTGTTTTCACCCCTTATTCTTTCTCCTCCTTTTCCATACATGAATGTATGCAGCGATCTTATTCCTTTCAGCATTTCTGAAAATTGTGGAGGTGTCAATGCCTGGTCTTTATCACTAAGTGCTTCTGCAGGATTTCTATGTACTTCTAGTATTAGTCCATCTGCTCCGCATGCTACAGACGCAAGGCACATCGGTTCTATTAAACTAATTCTTCCAGTTCCGTGGCTCGGATCGGTTATCACAGGAAGGTGCGTTAGTTCTTTTGCTGCAGGTACAGCACTCAAATCTAACGTATTTCTGGTATATGTTTCGAACGTACGGATACCTCGTTCGCAAAGTATTACATTTGGGTTGCCTTCATTGAGTATGTACTCTGCACAGTTCAACCACTCTTCTATGGTCGAATACATTCCTCTTTTGAGTAACACTGGTTTATCTGCTTTCCCGACTTCTTTTAGCAATGAGAAGTTTTGCATATTTCTTGCTCCAATTTGTAATACATCTGCGTATTCGCAAACCCAGGAAACATCTCTGGTGTCAATTACTTCGGTTACCACTGGTAATCCAGTCGCATCCTTTGCTTTTTCAAGAAGTTTTAGGCCCTTTAATCCCAGTCCTTGAAATGCGTATGGTGAAGTTCTAGGTTTGAATGCTCCGCCTCGAAGCATGTCTGCTCCTGCTGCTTTGACTGCAATTGCAGTTTCTACTATCTGTTCTTCACTTTCAACTCCACAAGGCCCTGCAATGACTGTAAATCCTTGACCTACTTTCACGTCACCTACACGCACTATAGTTTTTCCGCTTCCATTCAAAGCGGCCAGTTTTATATTTTTTATAGCCATTCGAATCACCTTGATTTAAATATTTTCATCACGTGTCAATTCGACACCCGAATTTACACAACTCCCAATTGACCGTTGGTCAACATTATTGTCCAGCGGGACAATATGCATATTGTTGCTCATGGCAACAATAATGTGGGCATATTGTTGTTTTTACAACAATCGCGTTGCCCTCCCGATTGTTCGTCGCAACGAACAACACGATTGTCCGGCGTACCGGACAATGTGCGCATTGTCGCGCTCGACAATTGCGTGGGCACAATTATTTTCCGTAGAAAATAATGTGCATTGACGCGTTTTCGCGTCAATTGTATCTTGTTGCTTAGAGCAACAAGCTTGTCGGCTTTTAACCGAATGGGCAAATCATATTTTAAATTTTATATTAGTTCCACTAGTCATAGTCAAAATCGAACCAACAGAAAAAATCTGATTTATAAAATTAATTTTTTTTACTGTTGGCTCTCAATACCAAAAGTTAAATCTAAAATATGAAAAGCTAAAGCTGGAGAAATCGAATTTATTTTTTATTATGTTTGATTTAGCTTTGTTATCCATATTCAACACTTTTTTACATCTTTCTGTACACTAATTATGAACGAAAATGTTTTTAAATCTAGCGAATTCCACCAGTCTATCTCAGTTTGTCTTGTTGGACAAATCTCTTAAAGAACTTCGTTCTTTTCGATGACTGGTGGTTCCTAAGAAATGCTTAGGGTGGAATTCACTATCTGTCAAATTGCTTTGACATACCAACTAGACCTAAACCGTTTATTAGAAATGCCACTGCGTATAATAATAATAAAACTCCAAGTAATTTAATGAGATAAATATACATTTTGCTCGTTAAGAATTTTTTTGATTTGTCTACCATCAATACAATTACAATTTTTGAACCTACGAGGCAACCAAGGAAAAAAGTAATGAATAAGAGAGAAGGTAAAATTCCTTCTGCAAGTGATTTTACTATCAAAGGTCCCCCTACTGAAAAATAAAATACATATGGATGCGGACTTAGTAAATTTGTTAAAATGCCTTTTTTGAGCGAGTCGTTACTGTTTTTACTTTCAGATTGTTTCATTTCCATATTTTTTATCGTAAGACTTTCAAATGCAAGATAGGTTATGAATGCGGCTCCCAGGATAGACATTATTCCTAAAAATACATTTAAGTTTGAAACACGTGAGAGTAAAAATACTGCGACTGCTATTATTGGTATGTCTGTAATTAGAGGTGCTACAGACGCAGTTATACCTGCAGTTTTACCTTTTTTTATGGTTTCAGAAATAACCATTGTTATCAATGGACCCGGAGAAATCCCAGCAGTTAAACCAAATAGTATGCCACTAATTATCATCACTATTTCATCAGTCATTTTCAGCACCTTTTATTTCCTTCACGAATTTCTCCACTTGTTCGATTGCACCTATAGTCATTTCTCCATCTGTTCCAATGAATTTCGAGTAAATATCAATTATCCTGCTACCAATAATCACTCCATCTGCCCCAGCATTTACAATTTCTTTTGCCTGAGCAGCATTAGAAATCCCGAAACCGACATATAATTTTTTATCATTGCCTGCGAGTTTTCTAATTCTTTTTACAAAATCCAGACTTTCGTTTCCTATTTCTCTTTTAGCTCCTGTAGTTCCGGTAGTGGAAACTAAATAGGTAAATAATTTCTCATTAGTTAGTATTTTCTTTGCTCTTTTTTCTTCAGTGTTTGGCGCTATCAATTTTACTATGCCTATTCCATGTTTTTCAGCTAGATTTTCAAATTCAGGGTCTTCTTCAAATGGTAAATCTGGAATTATTATTCCTTGTACTGAGCTAGTAGTTATTCTTTCAAGGAATTTTTCTTTTCCATAGGAATATACTATATTATAGTACGTCATGAACACGAACGGAGTTTTTATGCCCTCCTTCCGCAGTAGTTTTATCATGGCAAAAATTTTTTCAACTGTGACTCCGTTCTTAAGCGCCCGGTTAGCTGCCATTTGTATAGTTTTTCCGTCAGCAATGGGGTCGGAAAAAGGAATTCCGAGTTCAATGATTGTAGAGTAAGGTGCAAGTTTTTTGATTAACTGATAACTGAATTCTAGATTTGGGTCTCCGCAGCAAACGTATGGGACAAACATCATGATTTTTCACCTTCTAATTCGGACATGTGCTTAACATCTGTTTGACCTCTAGTCAAATCCGTTTGTCTTGTTGGACAAATCTCCAATTTTTCGCTCGAAGCGAAAAATGGACCACAAATTGGATCACCGATTTGTCGGTCTCGAATTCCACTGAACTCTCGATCTGTTGAAATTTTTGCGACAATTTCAACATCCTTATCCCCGCGTCCTGAGAGATTCACAATTATGATTTCATTTTCATTACATTGCTTTGCAAGTTTTGGCAAGTATGCAATAGCATGGGCAGATTCCAATGCAGGTATTATTCCTTCAGTTTTAGAAAGCAAATGGAATGCCTCTAGCGCTTCAGCATCAGTTATAGAAACATAACTTGCTCGTTTTATTTTATGCAAATATGAATGTTCTGGACCTATAGCGGGGTAATCCAAACCTGCTGATACTGAATGTGTTTCTTTTATCTGTCCATCATTGTTTTGCAGTAAATATGTAAGGGAACCATGTAGAACGCCTTTTCGTCCATCGCCACTTATGCGTGCAGCATGCTTTCCACTCTCGATGCCTTCGCCACCTGCTTCAATTCCAATCATTTTTACATTTTTATCATTAATAAATGGCGCAAATAATCCAATTGCATTACTTCCACCTCCAACACAGGCAACTAAATAATTAGGTAGTTTTCCTTCAGCTTCAATTATCTGTTTTCTTGCTTCTTTGCCTATAATCGATTGGAAATGTTTCACTATTGAAGGATAAGGGTGGGGGCCAAGTGCAGAACCAAGTACATAATGCGTGTCCTTGAAATTAGTTGCATAGTCGCGAAGTGCTTCATTTATAGCATCCTTAAGCGTTTTGGATCCGGCGTCAATTATTTTGACAGTGGCACCTAAAATTTTCATTCTGTAGACATTAAGCTTCTGTCTCTTCGCATCTTCGCTTCCCATATATACATCGCACTGTAATCCAAATAATGCTGCGGCAGTTGCCGTTGCTACTCCATGCTGCCCTGCTCCAGTTTCCGCAATCACTCTTTTCTTTCCCATATACTTGGCAAGCAGGACTTGTCCTATGGTATTGTTTATCTTATGTGCTCCAGTGTGTAGTAAATCTTCTCTTTTAAGATATATTTTTACTCCAAATTTTTTGCTCAGATTTTCTGCAAAGTATAGGGGCGTTTCTCTTCCTGCATACTTGGTCAAATAGTGCAATAATTTTTTGTTAAATTCATCATCTACCTTAGCTTTTTCAAAAGCAATTTCCAGTTCTTCGAGTACTGGTACTAGTAATTCAGAAATATATCTGCCTCCAAATTCACCAAATCTTCCGTTCATTTTAGCGTCAACTCTTTTATTTTTGCTGCTTGATCGTTTGCAGTCCACAGTGCAGTGCCAACAAGAATGCCCTTTACTCCGCTTGCCTTTACAAATTCAGCATCTTCTCTCGTTTTTATGCCACTCTCACTTATCACAGGTTTGTTCAATTCTTTTAAATTATTCATTATGTTCGTAGTTCTTTTGAGATCTACCTTAAGCGTTTGTAGATCTCTATTATTTATCCCAAGAATATCTGCATTTGTTTTGGTCGCTCGTAACATTTCTTCATTGTCATAGCATTCCAAAAGAACTTCCAGATTATTTTTGTGTGCAAGAGTTATCAGCTTATCAACATTCAAATTCAATCTGTCGATAACTTTCATTACTAGAAGTATGCAGTCAGCTCCATATGCAGAAGCTGCATTTATTTGCCGTTCATCCAAAACAAAATCTTTGAATACTATTGGTAATCCAGCTTTTTTTGCAATTGGTATGTGTTTTAAGTCTCCTCTGAATATTTTTGGTTCTACAACCACAGATATGGCGTCAGCACCATAATTTCTGAATACGGTTGCAGTTTTTTCAACATTTATATTATCGAACGAATATTCTCCAGCTGGAGAAGCGTGTTTTATTTCTGAAATAAGCGAGAAATTCTTAGAATTAAGCGTATCTTTTAGAGATATCTTTTCTTCTGTTGCTACCACTACATCAGTAATACTATAGTATCCGCTTGCAACATTTTCTTTTGCCTGAGTTATAAATCTGTCGAGTATGTCCATAATTTCACTCAAATTTATAATTTTTTAATAACTCTAGTTTTTCCATTGCTTTTCCAGAATTTATAGATTTTTCAGCTAATCTAATGCCTTGCTCTATGTTATTTGCAATTCCTGCAGCATAAATGGCAGCACCTGCGTTTAGTATTACAATATCTCTTGCTGGGCCTTCTACACCTTTCAATACTTCTAATATGATTTCTGCACTTTTCTCTTTCCCTTCAACTACTATGCTGCTAAGCGAAGTTCTTTTTAATCCAAAATCTTCAGGTGAAACAATATATTTTTTTATTTCATTATTATTTATTTCGTAAACCTCGGTTTCATCAGATATGGACAATTCATCAATATCGCTGGAAACCAGAAGTGTTCTTGTAGTTCCAAGTTTTTCCATAGCCTCTGAAATTATTTTTATAAATCCTTTATCAGAAACTCCAATTAATTGTCTTTTCGCATTTGCTGGATTTGTCAACGGTCCAAGCAAATTGAATATCGTTTTGAAACCAAGTTCTTTTCTTACCTGTGCAACTGCTTTCATTGCAGGGTGAAATGTTGGGGCAAAAAGGAACGTTATTCCTATTTCTTTTAATTGTTTTGCTGCAGTTTTTTCATCTGCATTTATACTTACGCCAAGTTCCTCAAGAACATCTGCGCTTCCGCTCTTGCTTGATGCTGCACGATTGCCATGCTTTGCCACATTTGCTCCAGCACCTGCAGCTACAAATGCTGCGCATGTAGATATGTTGAAAGTGCTATTGCTGTCTCCACCTGTTCCTGCAGTATCAACTAGGTTACTAATGTTTGTATCTACGACTATCACATTTTTCCTCATAATTTTTACAAATCCTACGATCTCATCAATACTAGCTCCTTTTATTTTTAATGCCGTAAGGAATGCTGCGATTTGTGCAGAATTAACTGTGCCACTAACTACCTCTTCCAGTGCTACTGAAGCTTCTTGTTCGTCTAGGTGTTTGCCATCAATCAACTTGTCTAGGATATTAGTAAATGTCATGATTTTACACCACATATCTTACAAAAATTTTCCAGTATTTTTTTACCATCTTCGGTAAGGATAGATTCGGGATGGAACTGCACTCCGTAAATTTGCAATGTCGTGTGTTGTATTGCCATCACTACACCATCATCTTGGCTTTTTGCAGTTATTTCTAGGCACTTTGGCAAAGTCACTTCCTCTCCAATTAGTGAATGGTATCTCATAACTTTCAGTGGATTTTTAACTCCTTCAAATATGCCTTTTTGATTGTGGGTTATCAAACTCATTTTACCATGCATCGGTTTCTTAGCCCGTATTATTTTTCCACCGAAACAGCTTACAATGCCCTGATGTCCTAGACAAACCCCTAATATTGGCATCGCGTTTCCAAGTTTAGTTATCACATCTCTGCAAATTCCGAAATCCTTTTTATTTTCAGGAGTTCCAGGTCCGGGAGAAATAATGATGCCATTATATTTTTGTTTTAGTATTTCATCAATGGCTATCTTATCATTCCTGATTACGTCTACTTCCTGTCCTAGTTCACCGAGGTATTGGTAAATATTATAGACAAACGAGTCGAAGTTATCTATTAATAACAGCTTCATATTTTTCATCTCCTATAGCTGTCAATAGTGCTCTTGCCTTATTTTCAGTTTCCTCAAATTCTTTTTCTGGTATGCTGTCATAAACTATACCCGCGCCTGTCTGAATGTAAGCTTTGCCTTTGATTGCAAATAATGTTCTAATTCCTATGGCAAAATCTGCGTTCCCATTTGCAGAGAAATATCCAATTGCACCTGCATACGGACCACGTTTAGTTGTTTCAAGTTCATCTATTATTTCGAGTGCTCTTACCTTTGGTGCACCGGAAACAGTACCAGCGGGAAATATCGAGTTGAACGCGTCGAATGCATCCTTGCCTTCTTTCAATTTTCCACTAACCAGAGATGCCATGTGCTGGACACTGGAATATTTGTGCACGGACATGAGTTCAGATACTTTTACAGATCCAGGTTCACTAATTTTTCCCACGTCATTTCTTGTAAGGTCAACCAGCATTATGTGTTCTGCTCTTTCTTTTTCGTCGTTTAGGAGTTCTTTTTCTAGTTTCGCATCTTGTTCTGGTGTTTCTCCTCTTGGACGTGTGCCAGCAAGCGTTGCATAGCTGGTTATTTCCCTATCTTCAACACGAATAAGATTTTCAGGACTTGATCCAATTATTTCTCTTTCTCCGAATTTAAGGTAGTACATATACGGGGAAGGATTAATTGCTTTTAATTTTCTGTAAAACGGTATCAAGCTTCCAGCATATCTTATCTCATATCTTTTT
Source organism: Microcaldota archaeon (assembly GCA_030648615.1). Taxonomy (GTDB): domain Archaea; phylum Micrarchaeota; class Micrarchaeia; order Anstonellales; family Bilamarchaeaceae; genus JAUSHJ01. Next base: position 41,164 of record JAUSHJ010000032.1, read on the forward strand.
GAAAGCACTACCTGGAATATGTCACCTGCGACTATGTGTTTTTTTGCAGTTTCTACATTTTCACAAAACTTTTCCTTGCTTAGGTTGCACTTTTTATTATACATCTCAAATTTTTTGCTTTCAAAACTGGCGTTTTTTATAAATTTCATTAATTCATCAATTCTGTTCTTCTCACGGTAGACATATCTCATACTGTTCTCGCGGTGATCGTAAACTATGGAGTCATCAAAAATGCCAAATTCAAAATCGGGGAAATTTACATCGTCCTTGGTGTTATTTTCAAGTTTCTCTAAGTATCTTATGTAATCAAATGAAAAATAGCCTACTGCCCCACCTATAAATCCGGGGATTTTTATGTTGCTTGTTCCTACTTCCTTTTTTAGTTCTTCCAGAGGGTTTTTGCAATTTCTTTTCTCTCCATTAATTTCAACGATGCCGTTTCTAAGTGTAATATGCTTTGTCGGTGAGAAACTCAGAAAAGAGTATCTTGATAATTTTTCGGAGCCTTCGCTGCTTTCAAGTAAAAAAACGTTGTCACACTGTTCTGCAAGGACAGAGTACATATCTATTGGTGATATCTGCAATTCCAATTTTATAGAATGCAAGCCAAAGTAAATCCCTTCCATCATTAGTCATATTCATCCCTCGTAACTTATTTTAGGTATTGTATGTATTTAAACTCTTGTGTATATAAATATACATTTATTTAAGATTTGGTTTTTAATCTGGAAATGTCAGCTCATCAGGGTCTTTGTCTAAGGTAAGCGCACATTCCTTTGATTTTGGAGTTGTTTCGGTAACTAACTTTTCTACTTTATTTGCAATTTTTCGTCTGTTATTCTTTTTATCAATGATAAGATCAATTAATTGCGCATTTACATATTCCAGAACTTCTTCTGGAGCTTCAGTAAATATTATGGTGTACGGTGCAGGATTTTGGGATTTTGCCATTGCAACTAAATCAGCAATCTTAATTCTCATGCCATATGCTAGAAAAGATGTAATTACGACAATGTCAAAACCTTTTAAATCACCCAGTTCTATCTTTCTAAAACTTGTCAATTCTCCAGAAGTTGTTATTCTCAGCGGACGGTAAGCACTGTAGTTTAATGCAGAGGTAAATATTTCATTCCAATATTTTGAAGCTCCTATGACAACGACTTTTTTGTTTGCAAGAGTTTGAATATACTCGGGTTCTGCTATTTTTGTAGTTGTAAATTTTCTCGTAGTAGATCTATCATTTTCTTTATTTGACAAAGTTCTTAGCTTATTTTTCATTAAAATGGCCCTAAAGACTTCAATAAATCTTTACGTGGCAAATGTATTTATTTAAACTTTTGTGTATACTAATGTACCTATGCTTGAAATGCTTGAAAAGTTCTTTGAGAATGCACGCGGAAGAAAATTGGTTGCAATCGAGTTTCTCCGCCTTGGTTTGAAGGTTGACGGAAAAGGAAAAATATATGCAGGAAATATAGAGTTGCCACCTGCAAAAATAGGTCGTGCTTTAAGTGTAGACAGAAGAGTAGTAATTGAAACTGCAAAGGCAATTGCAGATGATGATAAATTATTGCAGATATTTTATCGGTTAGAATCGCGTGCTTTCATGGGCAATGCTGCCAGGGAACTTGGATTTGACGTGATAGAATTGAGGGCAGACCCTAAGAAAAAAGGAATTGTAGCTTCTGTAACAAAGGTTCTTGCTGATGCTGGAATAGTCATTCGTCAAATCATTTCTGATGATCCGGATTTGTTTCCAGATCCTGTACTTACTATAATCATAGATGGGAAATTAAGTTCCAGAGTTATAAAAACTCTGAAAGAGTTGAAGTTTGCAGACAGTATCATGATTAAATGATTATATTCTTTGTATTTCTTTGACACTGGTATTTATTGCTTTTTTAACTACTTCTAAACCTAGCATTGCACACTTTAAACGAGAAGGATTTTTGCTTAAATCTATTTTTATCATTTTAATTATTTCTTCTTTTCCCATTTTGTCTACTTCTTCAAGCGTTTTGCCTTTTAGTTCTTCAGTAAGCAGACTAGCACTTGCCTGGCTTATGGCACAGCCGTTTCCAATGAATTTAACATCCTCTATTTTTTTCCTACCTGCATCTAATTTAATAAACATCTCTATTTTGTCACCACAAAGTGGATTGAAACTCTGTTCATGTAAATCTGCATTCTCGATCTTACCAAAATTAACTGGATTTTTGTAAAGTTCAAGAATGAATTCCTGGTAAATATCTTCGCTCATTTATTTTACCCCAAATATTTTCTTTGCATAATTTATACTATCAACAAGTGCATCGACATCTTTCTTTTCATTATAAATATAGAAACTTGCTCTGGCAGTTGCATTCAATTTTAGGTATTCGTGCAAAGGCATAGCACAGTGGTGACCAGTTCTTATGGCAATTCCTTTTTCATTTAGTAAACTAGCTAAATCATGGGGGTGAATTCCAGCTATGTCAAATGTGATCGCTCCAAGCCGTTTATCAACATCTACAGAGCCTATGATTTTACAGTTTTTTATCTTACTGAGCATTTCAATTGCATAATTAGTCAATTCTTTTTCATGTTCTCTTATTTTTTTCATTCCAATTTTTTCTAAATAACTAATCGCTGCTCCAAGTCCAATTACTTCAGCTATTGGGGGCGTGCCAGCTTCAAACTTATAAGGCAGTTTATTCCATTCAGATTTATCAACATGCACTTCACTAATCATATCTCCGCCATAGTTGAACGGATCCATACTCTCAAGTAGTTCTTTTTTTCCATACAACACGCCTATGCCAGTGGGTCCCAGCATTTTATGTCCTGAAAAAGCGAAGAAATCACAATCTATTTTTCTTACATCAACAGGAAAATGAGGTATGCTCTGTGCTCCGTCTACCAGTACTACTGCATCGTTATCATGTGCAATTTTGCATATTTTTTCAACAGGATTTATCGTTCCAAGTACGTTTGAAGCGTGTGTTACTGCAACTAGTTTTGCACCTTTAATTTTTCTTTCTAATTCACTCTCATCTAGTTCATAATTTTTGTTTATTCCAACTACTTCAAATATTGCACCAGTTTTACTGGCAAGTTGCTGCCATGGCACAAAATTGCTGTGATGTTCCATTATTGTAGTAACTATCTTGTCTCCTTTTTTGATAAATTTTTCTCCCCAGCTTCTCATTACCAGGTTAATTGATTCGGTAGTTCCTTTAGTATAAATTATTTCCTGTTCGCTTGAAGCATTTATAAAATTTTTAACTTTGCTTCTTGCATCATCATATTTTTCAGAAGCTTCCTCGCTTATCTTGTAAACTCCCCGGTGGACGTTTGCATTATAATTAGTGTAATAATCATTCATTGCTTCGATTACTTGCCTAGGTTTCTGAGAAGTGGCAGCAGAGTCTAGATAAACAAAATCGTGACCATTTATTTTTCTTTCCAATATTGGGAAATCTTTTTTCATGGTAAAACCATTATTACTAGTTATACTATTCCTGCATAACCTTTCTGTTCCAATTCGTGTGCTAATTCATGCCCACCAGTTTTTACAATTTTGCCTTTGCTTAGTACATGTACGAAATCCGGTTTTATATATTCAAGTATTCTTTTGTAATGGGTAATCACCAGGAAGCATCTCGTGCCATCATTCATCTCAGTTATGGCATTGGCAACACTCTTTAGAGAGTCAATGTCTAACCCAGAATCTATTTCGTCAAGTACTATTACTTTGGGTTTAAGCATGATCATCTGTAATAATTCTACACGTTTTTTTTCGCCACCGGAAAGTCCCACATTTAAATCTCTTTTTAGTATTTCTTTTGGCAAACCAACTTTTTCTATTCCACTATCTGCTTCAGCTTTAAGTTTCACTAATCTTTCCAGTAGTTCTTTGCTAGGTCTTCCTTTTTCTTCAGTAGCACCGGTAGCTTTTCTCATGAAATTAAAAATACTGACTCCTTCTATTTCTTGTGGTGCCTGGAATGCCAGAAACAACCCTTTCCTTGCTCTTGCATCAGGTGTTAATTTTGAAATCTCTTCTCCATCTATCAATATGCTTCCAGTAACTTTTAGGTTCGGATGACCCATTATGGCATTTGCCAATGTGCTTTTACCTGCTCCATTGGGTCCCATTATAGCGTGCAATTCACCCTTTCCAAGTTTGAGACTAATGCTATCTATTATTACTTTATCTCCAGCTTTGACTGTAAGGTCTTTAATTTCAAACATAAAAATCACGATATTTAATGATAATATAAATATTAGGTATGCCTAACTTTTTAAATATAGGAGTTCATATAACTGATTAAGCTAAAATAATTCTAAACGTTGTGATTAAAATGGCTGAAGGAAAGGCAGCACTAAATTCTCTAAATACATACAAATATGGTTTTCGTGATAATCATAATTACTTTTATCGGTCAGAACCAGGACTTACTGCAGAATTAGTACAGGAAATATCTAGAATAAAAGGTGAACCAGAGTGGATGCTTGAGAAACGATTGCAAGCGTACCAATTTTTCTTGAAAAAACCAATGCCTTCCTGGGGTGCAGATCTTAGTGCAATTAAGTTTGAAGATATTATTTATTATGCAAGGCCAACCGAGAAACAATCTGCTAATTGGGATGATGTACCAGATGACATAAAAAAAACATTTGATAAAATAGGTGTTCCAGAAGCAGAAAAAAAGTTTTTAGGTGGAGTTTCATCGCAATATGACAGTGAGGTTGTGTACCACAATCTCAAAAAAGAATGGTCAGATCAAGGAATAATTTTTACAGATATGGATACTGCAGTTAGAGAACATCCAGAAATAGTAAAAAAATATTTTGGTACTGTTATCCCTGCTAATGATAATAAATTCGCATCACTTAATGGGGCAGTTTGGAGTGGCGGCTCATTTATTTATGTTCCAAAAGGAGTGGATGTAAATATTCCACTACAGGCATACTTTAGAATAAATACTGAAAATGCTGGACAATTCGAGCGTACGCTAATAATTGCAGATGTGGGAGCTAATGTACATTACGTGGAAGGCTGCAGTGCCCCCATTTACACCGCAGGTGCATTGCATTCCGCAGTAGTAGAATTAATTGCAATGAAAAATTCCCATATAAGATATACTACCATACAGAACTGGTCAAGCAACGTTTACAATCTTGTTACAAAGAGAAGTGTCGCATACGAGAATGCACTCGTCGAGTGGATGGATGGTAATATAGGGTCACGTGTGACTATGAAATACCCGAGTATTATTTTAAAAGAACCAGGTGCACGTGGTGAAGTTGTAAGCGTTGCCTATGCCGGCAAAGGTCAACATCAGGATGCTGGAGCTAAAATTTATCACATGGCCCCTAATACTACTTCAAGAATAATCTCAAAGAGCATTAGCAAAGATGGCGGAAGAACCACTTACAGGGGTTTAGTCAAGGTAGTAAAGGGAGCGAAAAAATGCAAGACCTTTGTTCAATGTGATGCTTACATGCTTGATGAAACTTCAAGAAGTGATACTTATCCAAAGATTCAGATAAATGAAGATGATGCGACTGTTGCACACGAAGCAAAGGTAGGCAAGATAAGTGATGAGAAGCTATTTTATTTAATGTCTCGTGGAATTCCAGCACAGGAAGCTATCTCCATTATAATACTTGGGTTTATTGAAGAATTTACAAAGGAACTTCCAATGGAATACGCAGTGGAACTCAATCGTCTTATACAATTAGAGCTTGAAGGAGCTGTTGGCTGATGCAGTTTACCAGAAAAGATGTGGAATTACTATCACAGTCACTTAACGAACCAGAGTGGTTGCTGGAAGAACGGCTCTATGCATTTTCTATTCTTGAGGAATTCCTTGCAAAAGATAGCTCACTTGCTGAAAAGTTTGGTACTTATTATACAAAAGTAAATCGTCAGCTATCAAAAAAATCTTCAAATGTTGAAAAATCTTCCGGCCTAGGCAGAATGACACTTCACGATTTGTTATTTAATGCACTTCGGGGCGAATTTGCCAAGGAAGCATTCCTCAGCAAAGAATTTAAACCAGAAAAAAGTCCGGAAATTGCATTTATTCTTGCATTTTTTACAGAATGCAGCTTTTATTTTGCCGAAGCTGGGCAACCATGCGATTTCCGGAGCGAAGTAGTAGGTGGAATATCATTAGATCTGTTCTTTCTTGAAGCCAATTGCACTGGTAAAATCGTTCGTACTCTTAAGGACGGAATGAAGTTAGAAGAATATTCCTATTCATCAAATACCAATTTTGAAAGTCTAATTGTGAATAATGGAGATCACGATACAGCGTTTCTTTCCTCTGCTAATTTAATAGGTGAGAATGCTCTAGTGAATACCTATTCAGCAAGTTTCGGTTCAGGAAAAATAGAAACTCTAAATAAACTTACTGGGCATAATGCACAGGCGTATGATGTCGAATTATTTGTTGAGGCAGACAATAATAAAATGAATCTAAATTCAGTGCTTCAACATTCTGGAACAGCTACAAAAGGCAATATTTGTGTAAAGGGTATCGCAAGAGATAGTGCATCAGTTAAGTTAGATGGCATGATAAAAGTAGATAAAGATGGTGGCGGAGCAGAATCTTTCCTTGATCAGCACGTAATGCTCATGAATCCAGGATGTCATGCAGAAGCTAATCCGGAATTGGAAATAGAAAATAATAATGTCATGTCTAGGCATTCTGCTTCTGTTGCTCAGATAGACGAAGAGAAGCTATTTTATGCTGAGAGTCGTGGTCTTAATTCCGATCAGGCAAAGCAAATGTTGGTTGATGGTTTTCTCAATTCTGCAGTGGAAAAAATAAAAGATGAGAAAATGAAGGAAGAGATACTGGAGTTAGTTGGGAAACATCAGCAATAAAATTCGAGCTTATTTTTTTGTTTATAATCAAAACATATTTAAACATGTCTTAACATATTTATAAACATGGCTACTAGAGCTTTCAGAAATAGAGATCTTCAATTGAGAGATTATACTCATCTATGCGGTACTGCTAGGGAACGGCAAGTTGTTAGTGCTCTTCCAATAGTCGATCGATTTGTCGAAATCAAAAGTTTAAGAGGCAGAAGAGATTTTAATCCTACTCATTATAGGGAGCTCTACGGAAATTCTTTTCCAAATCCAGATGAACGAAGCCCATGGTCAGCGATGATAGGGTCAGTAGGTGACATGAATCATATTGATCATTCAGCAAAATTACAGGCAAAATATAGACATCTTCGTTACCATGATGTGGTGGCTCTAAAAGGAAGAGCAGTTGCAGGGTTTACTTCATTTGCAACCATGCCGCTAGAGAGTGGCAAATCAGTTGTATATGATCTCTATACTGGTGTAGCAGATCGGCTATTCATGCTAGGTACCTATGGTATTGATACCGAGTTTAGGTCTCGCGGAATTGCACATTATTTTTATGTTTTACGTCATGGCATGGCAGAGGAAGATGGTAGAAAACTAGGTTATTCAAGTGAAGTGGCCGGCACCATGTTGGAATCAGAAATGATTGGGCAAGCGAACGACGAGCAAAGCATAAGAAATACAAGGACCAGATTACAAATTCATCAGCGTATGGGTGCTCTTGTATTAATGATAGATGCGGGTTCGGATTGTTGGATTACACCACATTTACAACCAAAACTTTCTGACGATTCTAATCCATTACTAATGCATCTTCTTTTTAGGCGACTTCAAGCAGACGGAGTGCATTTGAATCATATTTGTGAAATAGATCGAGAATTAGCAACTTCGTTCCTAAGAGCTTATATCTATAGTTTTGAACATCAGTCAACAACTACTGAGATCGACGAGATGCGCAGTAATACGGATTCTAGATTAGCTGCAGGAAAGAGATTCATTCTTGTTCCTCCTGATAAATTGCCAGATATGGTTACGCTTGCAAGTAACGATCCACTTCTTCGAGAGCAGATCGAACGTGATTACGGTTCGTTTGACGGTCACGCAAGAAAAGTGAAACAAGTATTGGGGCAATTGTAAATCGACAAGTTTCCATTGGTAATCTATTTAAACCTTCTCACTAATAATAAATAATACTTATTTCTCTAGTCTTAGCCGCTTCTTTGTAAGCGGTGGGGGCGAGGCTTTATTGCCGGGGATGTTTAAAATATGAAAATTACAATCAGAGCAGATAATGCAGAACTGGCAGATTTAATACGGAAATTGCAAATTGCTAAAAAACCTTTCTGGAAAGCAATCGCTTATGAATTAGCAAAGCCAAGGCGAAGAAGGAATGCAGTTAATCTTAGCAAGCTTGAATTGTATGCAGGCGAAAATGTACTTGTAGTTCCAGGCAAAGTGCTTGGTTCGGGTCACGTTATGAAGAAATATACTGTGGCAGCTTTCTCATTTAGTGAAAGTGCAAAGTCCATGATAGCAGCTGCAGGTGGCAAGGTTATGGGTATAAGCGAACTTTACTCTTCAAACCCCGATGCCAAAAATCTCGTGATTATTAAATAGGTGAAAACATGATGCTTGTTATTGACGGTACAAATTTAATTCTTGGAAGAGCAGGATCTTTTATTGCTAAACAGATTTTAAATGGTTCAGAAGTTCATGTTATAAATGCAGAAAAGTTTATCATGACTGGTGATCCAGCAGTTGTAACCAATCGTTACCTTCTTAGGAGAAGAGCAAAACACAAAGGTACTCCAGAATTTTCTCCGGTGTGGCCAAAGAATCCAAACATGCTTGTAAGAAGAATTATTAGAGGTATGCTTCCATGGAAGACTACTCGAGGAAAGGATGCCTATGGTAGATTGAAAGTGTACATGGGAAACCCTAAAAATCTTACAGGTGCACAGACTGTTGAAACTGCTAAATTTACAAAGCCAATTAAGCATATTACAATACATCAACTCTGTACGAGTATAGGTTACGCTAAATAAATGGTGATATTTCATGACAGACGAAACTAAAGTAATCACAGAAAAGAAAGTCGCAACTGAAGATAAAAAACCAAAGAAGAAGAAAGTTGAAAAGACTGAGGCAAACGTTGAAAAGAAAGTAGACGCTAAGACCGAAGTAAAGACAGAAACTCACATTGCACATGCTCCAGTAGCTGCTCCAACTGTTCCAGTAAAGCACGTAGCAGTAGTTGCTCCTGAAGTTAAAACTCCAAAAGCAAAGAAGAAATCAAAGAAGAAAGAAAGTTTCATGGCAAGAGGTAAAAGAAAATCGAGTATTGCAAGAGCTACTATTAACAAGGGAAGCGGTAAGATAAGAATTAACAATCTTTCTTTAGAAGCTTATTATACTAATAGATACGCAAGAGAAATTACAAAAGAAGCTGTTAATTATGTGGGTCCCGAAGTTAATGTAGTAGACATCCACGTCACTGTTTACGGTGGCGGCATAATGGGTCAAGCACAGGCTTCCAGAACTGCTATTGCAAAAGCACTAGTCCAATATTTTGATAGCCAAAATCTTAAGGATAAGTTCTTAGATATTGATAGATCACTATTGATAGAAGACGTAAGACGTGTAGAATCTAAGAAATATAAAGGACCCAAGGCAAGAGCAAGGTTCCAGAAATCATACAGATAATTATCGCAAGTCGCTTCCCCGCCTGATGGCGGTTACGACAGTTGTTTAAAGTTAGAAATTAGAGGTTGATGATATGGAATTTCCAGTAAGATGTTACACATGCGGTGCTGTTATAGGAGATTTGTATGATCAGTACAAGTCACTTTCAAAGGACAAAAATCCAGAGCAGGCACTCAATGATCTTTTAGTAGATCGATATTGTTGCAGAAGGATGTTCCTAGGACACGTAGAAGTTATGGGTACGATTTCCAAATATCCCAGAATTTAAATATTTACGGGGCTGTGAGGTAACCTGGTATCCTGCAAGCTTGGGGTGTTTGTTATCCGAGTTCAATCCCGTTTTGACTTTTGTCAAACTTACGGCAAAACGGGTATCCAAAAGCCATGCGGTATTTCCCATGGTTGGAGCAAAAGTTACGAGACTGAAAACTGATAACTCGAAACTGCGTTTCTTGGCGGCCCCAATTTATATTTGATTCAAAATTATATTAACTAAAAAAGGAATGACGGGCTTAAGGCCACAATATATGAAGACTGAGGTATGAATATGGTTTCTGACAAAGCAAATTTGCTCGTAAAACAGGAAATGTATCTTGAAGCAGGTATCCATATCGGTACTAAAATGCGTACCTATGATATGAGAAATTATGTTTTCAAGCGAAGAGATGATGGTCTATTTATTCTCGATCTAAGAAAGACTGATGAAAAGATCTTGAAGGCTGCAAAAATAATTTCAAAATTTAAACCAGAAGATGTTTTGGTAGTTGCTTCTAGAGCATATTCAGGAAACCCAGCATCAAAGTTTTCTTTACTTACTGGAATTCCAATTATAAAAGGACGATTCATTCCAGGAACCATGACTAATTTGGCTTACACTGGTTTTAGAGAACCTAAGATATTATTTATCTGTGATCCTAAAGGTGAAAGGGAAGCCATAAGCGAATCTGCTAAAAATGGTGTTCCAGTTATTGCACTCTGTGATACTGACAACGAAACCCGTTTCATCGATCTTGTAGTTCCTGTTAACAATAAGGGTAAGCGATCTTTAGCGTTAATATTCTACATATTAGCAAGAGAAGTGATGCTTTCTCAGGGTAAAATAGCATCCTACGATGAGTTTACTCACGATCTTGCATTCTTCGAGAATTCGGATGCTGAAGGTGAAGGGCCATCAAAGATAACTACTAAGTCTATTCTAAAGAAGTCTAAACCTGAACCAGAATCAAAAGAAAGTGCAGTTCAGCACCGAAAGGAAACTCCTAAGGAAGTTTCGAAAGAAGAACCGAAGACTGAAAAGAAAGAGTAGTTCTTTCTCTATTTTTCTTATTTTTCTAATTTTTTTACATTTCTTTATTTTCTTTATTTATGTACTATAAATTCTACATCTCTTTCCCCTTTTATCTTTTATCTGAATCAAATGATGAATATTTATCGGTTTCTATTTTTTCTAATTTTTTTTGGAGATATACTGCAAGTTTCTGGCTTTTTAAAACCAAGAGGTTTATCAGTTCTTCTATCATCAAGTTTTGCGATTCTATTTTCTAAGGTGGATTGCGCTCGTATTTCATTACGTTTTTTCTGAACAGTTGCCATTACTACTGCAGGTAAATTACCCCAAGTATGACGCTTTCTGTCTGCCTCAAATATTTTTGTAAGTTTATCTAAATCTTTTCCAGCTTTTTGAATCGCTTTCATCCCAGCGAGAATTCTAATATCATCTCTCAAATGTTGGTGGGTACTAAGTTCGGTAAGTTCATCTGTGCTTAACATGCTATCTGCTTTTTTTATGATTTTCTTAATTTTCTTTTCAGCAGCCACAACGACTTCCATAGGTAGCATTCCATCTCTACCAAATTCATCTATATCGGCATTTCTGACAGCCATAATTTTATAGATGTCTTTTCCTGCCTGCATAATAGCTTTCATACCTGCTGCGATTCGTAGTTCATTTCCATAGTTTTGAGAAGTAGCAAAAGAAATCAACCAATTAAAATCAAATGAGGGATCTTTTTTATTTTTTATTGCTTCAGCAAGTTTTTTTCCAGCAGCTTCTTCAACCTCTGCAGGCAGTAGACTTATCATACCTAGCCGATGTGTATATCTAGTAGCATTCAAAATTCTCTCAAGTTCATCTACATTTTCTCCAGCCTGTTTAATTGCTTTCATTCCCATTGTAATTCTTAGTTTATCTCCATAGCATAACGTGTTAGTAGCAATGGAAAGTAACGCATCTAAGTTTAGCACACTTTCTGATTTTTCTATTACCTTTATAAGTTTTTTTTCAGCGGCAACTTTTATCTCTATAGGTAAGATACCTCCAGTTATAAAACCAAGTCTATTTTCACCTATATCTGCATTTAAAATTTTCATAAGTTCATTAGGATTTTCTAAATTTGGTATAATCCCAAGTAATTTCTCTATGGTTTTTCCCATCGTATCTACATGCAAACCTGGTCTTTGAATTATTATTAGGAGGTTACCAACGTCACTGACGAGTTCTAATAATTTCGTACCTGCTGAAATTCTGATTTGATTATATTGATGTAAATCAGCACATACTTTCAAAAGTCCCTCTCCATCTATATTTCTCACCATATCTTCTAGTTCTGCTTCGGTTACTAGTTTCTGTTTGTTTCTTCCAAAACCAACAAAAGGATCAAAACCAGAAAACGGGTCTCGATAAGTCTGAGTTCTTGTTGCTTGAGGCTTTACAGTTCCATGTCTATCATAATTAGCTCGTTTTTCAGCATCGCCTAGGGCTTCGTAGGCTTCAGCAACTACCTTAAATTTTTCTTCTGCTTCACTGCTTCCTTTATTCCTATCGGGGTGATGCTGGAATGCAAGTTTTAGGTAAGCGCTTCTTATTTCTCCAGGTGTAGCAGTTATAGCTACGCCTAAGACAGAGTAATAATCATTAGTTGGCATACATATATGCATGTGCATTAACACATATATAATGGTATCTTTAGGGAAGTCTAACTATTTTCTAATTACAAATTTTTTTATTTTTTTGTTTTAAATAAAGGAAGCATTTTAATTCCATGAAATCCACTAATAATTATTAAAATAAAAATAATTAACAAAACCTCAAATTGTTTAAGTAATATACATGCTCCTAATAATACTCCTAATAATAAATGAAGCAATTTCCTATTTTTTGTTTGCGGATATTGAATAGTTTTGTCAATTCTTATCATACTATTAAATTTTTTGTTAGGAAAGTTATATTTTTTATGTTCTTTAGGATCAATTTTCATGTAATTTCCTATATACTTACATTTTGGGCAGATATATTTTTCTTTAATTAGACTAAAATTATAACCTAATATCCGGTATTTATTTGTATCATGTGTCAATTCGGCACG
>JAUSHJ010000036.1 GCA_030648615.1 Microcaldota archaeon
TACGTCTTAGGTATGCGTTTATTTACTAGTTTATTGTTAATCCTCACTTTACTCCATTCTGCCACTCTTTTTGGAGAGGTTTATGATGCTGACAGCTTTTCCAAACTCAACAATACAATGATAAAAATTGAAAGTGCATCTTTCACAACGCAGATAATTTCAAACAGTCCTTATTCGATTGAAGTACCTGAAGGAAGATATGATTTAACTGCTGCTCATTACACTGGGGGAAAGATAAATTATATAATTAAGGAAAAAGTATTTGTTAATAGCTCTCAGACAAAATTTGATCTTGCGTTGATCCCTTACGAATTGTATCTGCTTACACCTGCCCCCAGTGCAGATATTGCGAATGTTGCCAGTGAAGGTAATGAGATATCGAAACCTACCGAAAAATCCAATTATGATTTAATAATATTAGTTGGTTTTGCAATTGCGATAATTATTTTTGGTTATATGTTATTTAGAGGACGAGTAAATGAAAAAACAGAAGAACCAGTAGAGACTAAAAAACTCGAGACTCGAAACGCTGAACTCAAAACCCGATACTCGAAATCGGAAACTACAAGACTCGAGACTCAAAGCTCTGAACAGGAAACTATGGAGTATCTCCCAGATAAAGAAGCAAGAGAAGTACTGAAAATATTGAAAGAAAACGAAGGAAGAATGTACCAAAAAGAATTACGAGAAATCTTGAACTGGTCAGAAGCAAAAATGAGTATTACTATTACTGAGTTAGAAGTTGCAGGTTTGCTTAAGCGATTCAAAAAAGGAAGAGATAATATGCTGAAACTGTTGAAGGAGTAAATTACGAATGATAAAAACTTTAATTATTGATGGAAATAATTTTGAAACGTATGAAGGTTTTTGTAATGAGGTCAATGAACAATTAATAGGCAAATCATCTAACTTAGAGTTTAATGGAAACCTGGATGCATTTAATGATTTTCTGAGCGGTGGTTTCGGAAAATTTGAATATAGAGAACCTATAACAATAATTTGGAAAAACTCAGAAAAATCAAAATTAATTTTAGGATTTCCTGAAACCATCGAGTATATTGAAGCCAAATTAGAAACGTGTCATCCATCAAATAAAGAAGCTGTGCAAAAAGAATTGGAAAATGCTCTAAAAAATAAAGGCGAAACGTTATTTCAAATAATTGTCGAAATTATTTCTGACCATAAACATATTCAATTAAAAATGGAATAAATTTCATGAAGGAATAACATGTGGACTGCAAAACTGAAACTATTTCACAGAGACTGCCCCATAGTAACTAGATGTGTCAAGTTTGGAGTTAGTGTTCTGTCATATCCTCGTTCTCATTATGTCAAGAAAGGCAAGAAATATGCGACAACTGTCTGCAAGTTTGTTGGTTATGAGCAAGAGAAGAAAAAACAATTTATAGAAGATTTGAAAAAGGATAGAAGTATATCAAGACTAGATGTCAGTGGTGATATATTTGTTTACGAATATGATTTAGGAAAAGAAGGAGAACACGTAATGCTTTACTTTGACCCAGAAATGGTTTTCGTGAAACCAACTATTAACTCTCCTGATGGACATGAGTATTGGGAAGTTGCATCTTGGAATAAAGAAAAGATAACAAAATTTATTGAGCAGTTAACGAAAAGCATGGACAGTAGTGAAGTGCTCGGTATTGGACAGATGAACAATGTCGATGTTTATTTCCCAAGTGTCATGCCTAAATTATCACCAGCGCAAGAAAAAGCAATAATGCTTGCCTACCAGTGGAATTATTATGAATATCCAAGAAAGATTGATTTGAGAGAACTAGCAAAAATTGCAAAAGTTAGTCTTTCAACTTATCAGGAGAATTTGAGGAGAGCAGAGGCTAAGATGCTTCCCTTGTTAATAGAAAGGATTGTGAAATAATCTTCGAAAGATTTGTTCAGTAAGAACAAACGTATTGTGAAACCAGAAGAGAAAACAGAAAAAAAGAAGAGGTAATACTAATTCTAATATACCGAACAGTTACGGGTAAATTTTTATTTAAAACTTAGACCAAATTAATACATGGAAAAACACATAATCATAGAAGAACAATGCTGCAGACCAAAATTTTCTTCAAATCCGTTCAGAAAGGCATTGCTTGCAAAAAGAGAAATTTCTCTATCAAAAAGTAGTAGTGGATCAAAAAAGAGACAAAGTGGTGAAAAACCAAGAGTACTTTTGTTTGTACCTCCGTATACAAGAGCAATAGAGTCAGCTCCACAAAATAGCCCACTAAGGAAATTAGGAATAGAAACAGAAGAAGTAATGAAAAGAGCTGGAACTCCAATAGGTTTAGTCAGAATTGCAACTGAAGCTAAAGCAAGAGGATATGAGGTAAAGATAGTTGATAGTCCATTTGAAGACTGGAATCACGAAGAACCTTTACTCTATCTCCCTAATGGGGGCAAACTAATCAGATACGGATTAACAGATACTCAAATCAGAAAAATAATTGATGAATTCCGACCTGATGTAGTAGGCATTCAATGCAACTATACCGTACAATGGGGAAATGCGAGAGCGCTTTCAGATTTAATTAAAACAATAGATCAAAAGATCGTAGTAGTAATGGGTGGTGCGCATACTAGCGGTGACTGGAAAAATGCTATAATGGATTCTCCGGCAGATATAATTTGCATGAACGAATCCGATAAATCATTTTCTGATTTACTAGATGCATTGACTACGGATAGAGAACTGATGGATGTCTCTGGAATAGTTTATCGAAAAAATAATCAAATAGTAAAAACTCAAAGAAAGCCATACGTAAGCATAACACCAGATAAAAATGGGATGTTAGTACCTGATTTCAGTTTGTTAAACATGAGCAATTACGAATTACCTTATCACTCGGCAGGAGCTAGGGTAAGAAAAACAGGAGCTTGGGCACAAATATTTTCTACAATAGGCTGTAACGTAGGTTGCGATTTTTGTTATATTCCAATGGTAAATGGACCGTGGAGGAATATGGGTTACGAGTGGTTTGATAGACATCTTGCTGAAATTAAGAAAAGAGGTGTAACAGAAGTTCTTTTAGAAGATGACCATCTCTTGCACGATCCACTTTATGCAACTGTGGTATTTCGCATGCTCAAAAAACATGATCTTCCGTGGGTTGAAGAAGGTGGCCTTAGTCTTTTCAATCTAATTATACTTCATAAAGGAAAAGAATTTTTGAATACATTGCCCGAAAAAGAACAACGGAGCCCAATTTATAAAAACGTTATTGAAGCATTGGATATGGGACTTACTGCAGAGCTACTTATCCGTCAAATGGCTGATTCCGGTTGTTATGGTGTTTATCTGGCAGTTGAATCAGCTAACGAAGAAAGCTTAAGTAAGTCCAATAAACCAACAATAAATACAATACAAGAAGCAACAATTGAAATAGTGAAAATGTTCGCTGATTCAGGAATAAAGGTAACTGGTGGATTCATGCTAGGGTTTGTAAATCCACCAAAAGAGAAGGGAGGAAAATTATATATCGAAAGTAAAGAACAAATGAGGAATACGGTTGATTATGCAGTTACACTAATAAAAGCAGGTATGGATTATGCCAATCCATTCATAGTTACTCCACTTCCTGGAACAAGAATGTGGGAGTTCCAACAGCAATTCGTAGTTCGGGATTACGATTTTGGATGGTCTCATGAGAGAGCAACACTTGCTACTGAGAAATGGACTGCTGATGAATTAGAGAGTTTGAGATGGGAATTAATGATAGAAGCTAACGGGGCAGAAAAAACAAAAGAAATGATTTTACGTGGCACGTGGCCAGTATAAGGTGATGAAAACTATGGAAACAATAACATGGAATGATTTTGAAAAAGTAGAACTGCGAGTTGGCAAAGTAATCAAAGTGGAAGATTTCCCTGAAGCAAGAAAACCAGCTTACAAGCTAGAGATAGATTTTGGAAAAGAGATCGGAATAAAGAAGAGCAGTGCACAATTTACGAAACTCTATACTAAAGAGCAACTTCTTGGAAGATTAGTAGTGTGTGTTGTAAATTTTCCTGTGAAGCAGATAGCTAATTTCTATTCTGAATGTCTAACAACTGGTTTCAATACGGAAAAAGGAATTGTTTTATTGCAACCAGAGCAAGATGTACCTTTGGGCTCTAAGGTTTGTTAGCATAATAAAAAATGCTAACAAATTTCCCGATTGTTCTACGATTCGAACAACACGATTGTCCGGCGTACCGGACAATGTGCGCATTGTCGCGCTCGACAATTGCGTGGGCATCTTGTCGCAAAGCGACAAGTTTGTGACACCAGTTTCGTTATGGTGTCAAAGGTTTGTTGACATGGCCAAAAAACGCAATTGTTTTCCCAAAGAAAAACAATGCACATTATTTTCAAAAGAAAATAATTGTGTCGACAAATTTTGACACGGTTTTTGCTACCGTGTTAAAGGTTTGTCGGCAGGGCAGAAAAATACCGACAAATTTTGACACGGTTTTTGCTACCGTGTCAAAGGTTTGCTAGATAATTATTTGTAATCGAATGATTTATCATTTACAAGTAAATTGCCTACAGCTATGACCACTGTGACTATTCGTTCTTCCATTTCTAGTGGCATAATAGCTAATGGTTCTTCCAAAAGCCTCTGACCAACTAACTTGACGATTTCTATATAATGCTCTGCCGGAACAATAAGTACCGAACTATGTTCTTCGCTTTCATGCCAGAATGTTACTACTCCATCTGCAATAATCGCACAAACATGATTTTCAATAGCTTGAGGTGCTAATGGTGGTGGTAAAGTATAATCTGACCTAAGAAAATTAGCATTAACTTCAACCGAATAACTATCTTCTTCTATAGTAGCACCACTCAGACGTTTTTCGAGAAGTTTTAGTTTTATCATTCTAATTTCTTGTTCAGCAACGAATACTTCCACTTGCTGCAATTCCGGCAGCCGAAAATTCATTGTTTCCCTATAAAAATAATGTTTCCATGGAACGGTTGGAGGTAATTCTAAATTTATATAATATTGATTACGTGTTTTTCCTGTATGTGGATGAACATATTCGTATCCGGATGGTAAATCTATTCTGACACCAACAACACTAACATCTCTTTCGGAACATCCTGGAGCTTTCCAATATAATTTTTCCCGTTCCACTGGTGATGTCACGTAAGCCGGCCCTATACCAGCCTTCAACTTATCAAGATGCTGGCTTAAACACAATGTACCCTGACCGCGTTTTTCTTCTATAGCCGCTGCACCTGCAACATCGAATGCCTGATAAACACGATTTGCAGCAAAGCATCTCGCTCTGCACATAGAAACTTCGTCAGTCTTTAATACAATAATGAGTCTAGGTTTTTGTAATTTCTGTTCAACCATAATTTTTTTATGTGTGGGAATAAATAAAAACTGTTGGTTTTACTAGTAATTAACCATAACGTACCTACCATTTTCCTGGTAGCTACCTATTTATAGGTAAATATTCCAATAGAATTATGCAAAAACTCTTAGAATCAGCTCTGGCTGCACTCAAAAACGGCCAATTTGTAGTTTTATACGATGGTGACGAGAGGGAAGGCGAAGCTGACTTGATTTTCCATGCAAAATTTGCAACTCCAGAAAAAATAGAAATGATGAGAAAGGATGCTGGCGGACTGATTTGCTTTGCGCTTTCAGAAACAATTTCGGAGAAACTTAAATTACCATTTTACACCGATATGATTGCAGATAAACCCGACTTAGTCCCCATAATAATAGAACGAGCAGCTTATGGAGATAAGCCTGCATTCTCAATTTCAGTCAATCATAAGGATGTTTATACTGGCATTCCTGACAATGACCGCGCACTTACGATAAGAAAACTTGCGGAAACTATAATAGAAAACGAACCACTGAAAAAATTCAGGAACGAATTTCGCACTCCTGGACATATGTTTTTGCTTATAGGGAGAGGTTTAGAAAATAGGAAAGGCCATACTGAACTTTCACTGAAGCTAGCAGAGTTAGCAAACATAACTCAAACGATAGTACTCTGTGAAATGTTAGGCAGTGGCAAAGCACTAACAAAAAAAGAAGCTATAGAATATGCAAAGAAGAAGAATCTTGTATTTTTAGAAGAAAAAGACATACTACTGAAAGGCGAAAAGTAGAGGTTGATGAAATTATGAAATTAGCGATTGTAGATACAATGTTTTCAAGAGTAAATATGGGAGAGATCGCAATAGATGAAATAAAGAAGAACTATTCTAATGTTAAAATCGTCAGAAGAACTGTTCCTGGATTCAAAGACTTAGCAGTTGAATGCAAGTTACTATTAGAAAAAGAAAAGTGCGATATAGCAATGGCACTTGGGATGGCAGGCGGAGCACCTATTGATATTCAATGTGCGCACGAAGCGAGTATGGCGATAATGCAGGCAAAACTGATGACTAATAAGCATATAATTGAGGTATTTGTTTTTGAAAATGAAACGTGGAACGAAATGGAATTACAAGAGATATTTGATAAAAGAATCAGAATGCACTGTCATAATGCTGTTGCACTTGTGAAAAATCCTGAGAAACTAATAAAAAGTGCTGGCACAGGAAGAAGACAGGGGAAACCAGATGAAGGAAAACTAAAGGAAAAAGAAAAAATAAGAATTTCCATAGTCATGAGTGAATTCAATGAAGAATTAACTACGAAGATGTTAGCTAGTGCTAAGAATGAAGTAAAAATACAAGGAGCTGAACTAGGTGAAATCATTTCTGTCCCAGGTGCCTATGACATTCCTTTAGCTGCAAAAAAGCTTCTGATGTTCAAAGAAAACGATGGCATTGTAGCAATAGGTGCAGTAGTTAAAGGAGATACAAAACATGATGAAGTTATTACGCAAAGCACTGCGACCGTACTTGCACAACTTTCTTTACAATTCAACAAACCGATCACACTAGGAATAATTGGCCCTGGTGCAACCTGGGAACAGGCAGAAGAAAGAGCAGAAGAATATGCAAAGAATGCAATTAAATCATCCATTAATTTAGTGAAAAAATTAAGACGATAAGGAATAAATATGACTACCGAATTTATTGCAAAAGCAAAATTACCAACGAGCTTTGGTAAATTCGAAGTTTATGCTTTCAAAGATGGAGAGAAGGAACATCTTGCAATTGTTAGTGGTGAAGTGAAAAATGGGATTGCAATACGTGTTCATTCCAAGTGCTTAACTGGAGATACGTTTGCTTCTAAAAGATGTGACTGTAGAGAACAACTTGAAGCTGCAATGATAAGCATTGGAAAAAATGGCGGAATGATAATTTATCTTGATCAGGAAGGTAGAGGCATCGGACTTTCTAATAAAATAAAAGCGTATGAACTTCAGGATAACGGATTGGATACTGTCGAAGCCAACATAGAACTAGGATACAAAGATGATATGAGAAATTATGATGCAGCAAAATATGTTCTTGAATACTTTAAATTGAAAAGTATAAAATTAATGACTAACAATCCTGAAAAGATAAAGGAAATTAGAAGCAATGGTATAGAGATAACAGAAATAATACCAATCACTACAAAAGCCACAAAAGAAAATGCAAAATATCTTGAGACGAAAAAAAAGAAAATGAAGCACATGCTTTAAGCAATAAAATGTAAGCTAGATGGTAGAAGTTTGAGGTTAGAAGTATTATGGAAAAAACAAATATTGATAGTAAGTTCATGCATGCTGCACTGAAACTTGCACGAAAGGCAAGAACATCCCCTAATCCTAGAGTTGGCGCAGTGATAGTCAAAGAAGGAAAGATTATTGCAGAAGGTTACCATCATGGCTTCGGTTTACCTCATGCAGAAATAGATGCACTTACTAAACTTAAGGAAGGCGAAGCAAAGGATTCTACACTTTATATTACCCTAGAACCTTGTTCCCACTTTGATAAGAAAACTCCACCTTGCACAGATGCAATAATTAAAGCAGGAATAAAGAAAGTCATTATTGGTTGTATGGATGAAAACCCAAAAGTTAATGGTTTAGAAGATCTGAAAAAAAATGGTATCGACGTAGAAATATTGAATGACCAAAAATGCCACGAACTGAACGAAGGTTTTTTCCACTGGATTAAGACAGGGCAACCATTCGTGTTACTAAAATTAGCAATGACATTAGATGGAAGAATTGCGACAAAGACTGGGGACTCGAAATACGTAACTAACGAACAAGCAAGGACTATCAGCTATTCGTGGAGAACTATTTACGATGCCATACTAGTTGGTATAAATACAATTTTGATAGATGATCCAAGGCTCACCACCAGAACAAGTGGGGTAGAAAATCCTGCAAGAATAATAGTTGATGGTTATCTGAGAATTCCGCTTACCGCGAAAGTGCTTTTTCCAAGTGCCAGAAGAATAATCGCCACAACTGAAAAATGCGACAGAGAAAAAAAGAAGAAACTTGAAGAACTAGGTGTCGAGATACTAATAGTCAAAGAAACCGGAGAAGGTTTTATTGATTTAAAAGAATTATTTGCAAAGCTAGGTGAAATGGGGATTGCTTCGGTGATAGTAGAAGGCGGCAGTGAAATCGCAACAACCGTCCTTGAGCACAATCTTGCAAATAAAGGTGCATTCTTCATAGCTGCACAGATACTGGGTAATGGAAAAAATGCATTCGAAGGTAAAGGTGTGGAGAAAATGAAGGATGCGTGGAGATTGAAGAAACTAGTTATAAGAAAGATACAGGATGATGTACTGATAGAAGGATATTTCTAGATGAGTTCTACAACTTTAATTCAGAATCACTTAAGATATCTAAACCATGTTTAATATATTCTGGCATATAATAATCGCTAGGTTTATCTATTTTTTTCCAACTAGAGAATCTAGGTTTCGTGGTATCGTCATGTAGAAAATCAAACTCGAAGTTAAAAATATTTTTGTTTACAGTTATAAGTATACCCTCCCAAAGTGAGCCATCTTCAGAATGGTATTCTGCTAAAATTGAAGTCGCTGAATTGATCCCCTTTTTATCCAATAGTTCTCTAAAGCATATCCATAATTTATCGTTACTATTACGCATATCATTTGTATTTAATTTAATTTGTTCTAATTTTTTTTGTACTTCCACTTTTTCTTCCTCTTTTAAATTTATTTTATTAATTTCCTTACCTGATCCAAAAAGGTATCTGCATGAGTTATCAAACCAAGAATCTTTTTCACATCTTTAGGAGTTATATTATAATATTCATGAGAGATCAAATTTCTATATTTAACTAGTTTTCGCATCCCTTCAGAAGTATCTTTATCTATTAGTTTGTGCTTTTCGAGGATGACAAATGAATCACTGTAACCTGCAGGAACTTCTAATTTTTTTTGAACAAGAACTTCTTCCGCAAGATCTATTGAACGATTGAGCGCCTGAAATAATGCCATGCAACCAGCATCAAAAAGTAACTTATTAGTAAAAGATTCTTCCTTAGAGAAACGTTCGTCTGCATCCTGCAAATTGGTTTCTATATTATTTATGATTAATGCAAGTCTTTCTTTATCCATGTTTTTCACCAAAAATGTGGAGTTTTGTCCTCAAGGACAAACTTATCCATGTTTTTTGCCTTGTTCCAATATTGATTTGTACATACGTTCCAGCATTGGTTTCATTTCTATGTATTCTTTGATCGTCTGGAATTTTATCAAATTTACCAATTTTTGATTTTTAGAGAAGAACTCTTGACCCTCTTTGTAAACCCGATACTTAATCTGAATTGGCAAACGATAAAAATTAACGAAATCGTAGGTATCTGAAAAATCTTTGGATATATCTATAATTAAATCGATATCCTGCCTTTCCTCCTCATTTCTTTTATCCGGAATTATACAAATGTCTATATCCGATTTTGCATTAGGCGTACCTCTAGCATGTGAACCAAAAAGATAAATTGCAAGAATGCCTTTCCTGTTCTTTAGTTTCCCAAGCGTTTTTTCCAAATCCATAATAAAATTGTATTTGGATGTAAATTTAACTATTGCGGTAACTAAGTATATCATGGCACTAGCCCTAACGCCCCGAGCATACCAACTAGCAATTTACAATTCCATACTTGACAGTGGGAACACTCTAGTCGTATTGCCAACTGGTCTTGGTAAAACTCTAATTGCAGCAATGCTCATAAACAAAAAGATGACTGAGGGACGCTGCTTATTTTTAGCACCGACAAAACCATTAGTGAAACAGCATTTCAACTCTTTAAAAGATGTTATCGGAGTAGACGAAGATATTTTAACTATAGTAACAGGAGAATTGAAGCCAGATAAAAGAGTAGAGGAATATGATAAGAAAATTATAATTTCAACTCCGCAGACGATTGAGAACGATTTGGAAAAAGGAAGATTGTTACCAGAATTTACTCTTTGTATTGTTGATGAAGCACATAGAGCAGTAGGAAATTACGCTTACACATACGTAGCGCAACGATTGAACGAATCTGGCTGTCTCATCGTTGGTTTAACAGCTTCTCCTGGTGGGAAGCGAGAAAGAATAGAGGAAGTGATGAACGCTCTATTTATAAAAAATATAGAGATACGAACAAGTGAAGATGAAGATGTGAAGCCATATGTACAACAAAGCTCAGTAAAATGGATTCCCATAGTTCTCTCCCCTACTCTTAAGTTAATCAAAATAACTCTAGAAGAATTGATTTCTAAATATGCACATAATTTAGGCAGTCTTGGATTTCCTCCGCCACTAAAGCATAAGGGAAAGTTTATGGAACTTAGACAAAGAATTATCGATTTCCCCCATGCTGTAAAGTATCAAGCAATCATGCATTATTCGGTTCTTTTACACTTACTGCACATGCTAGAACTAATAGAAACTCAGGGAGTATTTGCACTCAGGAGTTATATGGAAAAGATGAAGGAGAAGGAGAGCAAATCTGCAATACTACTTTTGAAGGAAACTAATTTTATAAAAATAAAACAACTTTGTAATACGGAAGAAGAACACCCTAAGCTCAAGGTACTGATAGACTTAGTAAAAAATATGAAAGATAAAAAAATTATAGTATTCGCACAGTACCGAGACCAGATCGGTTTGATAGAGAGAGAACTGCAAAAAAACGGAGTAACTGCAAAACAATTCGTTGGAAAAACACATGGTTTCACAAAGAAGATGCAGGAGGAAACCATTGCTGATTTTCGCATTGGAAAATTTCAGGCACTGGTTGCTAGTTCAATCGGGGAAGAAGGATTGGACATACCTGCAGTGGATGTTGTGATATTCTATGAACCAATACCAAGTGAAATAAGGAGTATACAACGCAGAGGTAGAGCAGCACGTTTCAAGGAAGGTGAGATTTACATCCTCATGACAAGGAATACTCGAGATGAGTATTATTATTGGTCTGCCTCGCGCAAGGAGAAGAAGATGAAGGAGATAATAGGCACGATGCAGAGAAAACTGAATAGAGAGAAGGGAGATAAGAAAGGTATAAAAGTAGAAAAGGAATTACCAAAACGTGGGCAGACAAAGATGAAAGATTTCTTTTAGTTAGACAGATAATTCATCATTAACTTGGCTTTCTGGCATATATTTAAGTATGGATATTTTATCTACAATAAAAAAATCGTAACTCCTTATTTTTCCTGAGAATACAGATCTTAATTCATTAAGAACTATGAAAAACTGATGTTGATCATGTGCCCGGACTTCTATTTCAACATCAGCATAACCTAGAGAATAATTTAGATAATAGATATAATCGTGTTCTTTGGCATAAAGACAAATTGCATCCATAGTTTCCTTACTATCGACAGTCATGTCTAGTTTGTATAACGAATATCCAAGTTTTTCATCATCAAATATCGCCCTGAATCCTGCAAGAATGTTTTTAGACATCAAATATTTTAATCGATAATTCACTGCACCTGGGGATAATTTGAGGTTTTTAGCAAGTTTTACTAGTGATGCTCTACCATCTGTACTTATTAGTTTCAGTAATTGGTGATCGAGTTTATCGATTTGAATTATTTTTCCAACCGCAAGGTAATCGAATCTGGAACCTGATTTCAAATGCTTCTTAGTGAATGGATACCTATAATGGCAAATACCGTAGTAAACTGTAACGATGTGCTCTTTTATACAATCACGATAGATAGCTAGGAAACCGTTAATTGTATGCACTAGTTCATTCTGATTACGGACACAGAAAAGAATGGCCATGTCCCATCTTCCTTTGACATGCGCTGCTAACCATATGTTTTTAGGTTTATGAAAGTAATTCATAATTTCCATTTCTTTTTTCTGATCAGTATATTGAAATTTTAAATAAAGTCTATAACCCTGGTAACCGAGAGCATAGAAATTAATTATCGAATAATACCCCAAGATAACTCCAGAAAATTCCAGATTTTTTATGCGGTAATTAATAACATTCTTGTTAACATGAAGTGCTTTGGAGATTGCAATATTAGAAATACGCGAATTATTATCCAAATAAGCCATTATTTTTTCATCTAGATTATCGAATTGCATATGTACTTATTAGCAATATAAGAATATAAAAACTACGTTTTGACCGAATTTTTAATAAGAATATTAAAATATACCTAAAAATATCTACCTATATTAATTGATATAAGAGTATTGTAAGGTGGTTTGAATGGTAAATAATCAGTCTTCTATGATATTAGCTCCTCAGATGCCTGCTATGATCCAGCCTAATTATGTCGATCCATTTCAGGGGATTTCTGCAATAGTTGGTCTTGCCCAGCAAATGGGATTTCCGATCCAGATGCGTGGAGAACACATAAATCCAAAAGCTCCTGATTTCGATCAATTATCTCATGTATTTCGCAGCGATGTAGATCATTTGGCACCATTACGTGCCTCTGCACAATTATTGATGAACCGAGAAGCTGCCTTAAGATCCACTAGAAAACCATTCTTTTTCCCAAACTGGAGACAGAATTGGATTGCCGTACAGGGATCATACAATGCTGCATTAGCAGATGCAAAACAAATAGCAACAACCATGGGTATGAGCACTTCTACATACGAAGGCATTCAGAACAATGGTGGTCTTGGTGGTTCATTACTTGCACATATCGCACTCACAGAACATAGGCAAAAGTTGGATGTACTGCATGCATATAGAAGATTAGCTGAAGATGGAGCTAAATATACTATAGCCATAATGGGAATGATGATGCAAGTAAGAATGGCAATGCAACCAGGTGGAAAACTATGGCGACCTATCCATGATATTGCACAAAACGGGAGTAGACATGAACCAGACGCACGTGATATAAGGGCAGTCAGACACGAAGTTATTCCGAAGTATGTCAAGTATGTCGCCAGAGCTGCTGACGAAAGAAGGCCGCTTATTGTATTACCACCAACAGTAAAAGATCCTAGACCAATAATTGCAAAACCATTGATTTCAATGCATCATGAGCACAGACATGACGGACATCATCACAATCATGAACATAGTCACCGACAAATTATTGACCTCAAACCAAAATATGAAGCTCCTAAACCATGTTTCTCGCATGGAAAACAAAGGACTTTAGAAATAAATAACATGCGAAAAATGTTTGCAAGAACCAGATGATTTGCCCATTGACCAAAGGTCAATTGGGAGTTGTGTAAATTCGGCACTTCCTCCCAAGGTTAAAACCATGAGTTTCCGCGCAATTGTTTTCAACAGAAAACAATGCGCATTATTTTCAGCGGAAAATAATTGCGCCGAATTGACACATGAAGCTTGTGCTGACATGTTTTCACCTTGGAAGTATTAGTCATCAGCCCGTTCCAATTTTTTCACATTATTTTTCGTTAACTACCAAATTATAAATATATCTACATACTAGGATATCAATACTAACTATATGGGAAAAAAGAGTGGAAGAGTCTTGATATTATGAAAATAAAAATAGCTCACAAAAGAAATATGGCATTGGTAACTGCATTAGCAACTACATTGAGCTTATTCACTGCAACTCCGTTATTATCAGGATGTAGAAGTGAAACTGAAATAACTGAATATCAAGCACACTCATTAGTAAACAAAGCATTGAATTTAGAAGACAAAAAAGAAAGACTAGAAAGCGTAAAAAAACTTGAGTATGATGATGAAAAATTAATGACAATAGTAATACAATCATCTCCAGAAAACGAAGAAGTATGGAGGATGGCTGTAAGATTGATTGGTGCACAACCAGAAGTATTGAATAAACTAGTAGAAAAATTATCATCCGAATCACATGAAGAAACAAAAGATAAAGACAACGCCCTTAACAAGACAATATATGTAGCTAACAGATTGGCACTGATGATAGACCACATAGATGATAACTATTCTTTGGCAACGACCATAACGTATTCAGACAACGAAAGAGCAATAAGTGTCGCAACGGAAAAATTA
Source organism: Microcaldota archaeon (assembly GCA_030648615.1). Taxonomy (GTDB): domain Archaea; phylum Micrarchaeota; class Micrarchaeia; order Anstonellales; family Bilamarchaeaceae; genus JAUSHJ01. The sequence continues at coordinate 14,387 of JAUSHJ010000036.1, forward strand.
CGAGGAGAACTGGAAAAGGACATTGGCATTTTAATAAGCATATTAGATTTAGCACCTCAGGAATATAATAAAATCAATGCCGCAAGTTTTCTAGCTATCATATATGCCGATAAATTAAACGGAGACGATATTCCGAAAGAAAGAAAATTAAAAGCTCTGGAGAATATCGCAACATACTGTGCTGATGAAACATACGCTATGTGGGCAGTTGAAAAGATAAACGATATGAAAACCAAGGATCCTTCTTCTGAAACTATATGGGAAAGCCTAAGGAATATAGCAGCAATATCAGAACACAAAAAAGTCCGGGACTGGGCTATGGAAAAATTTGGGGATTTGTATTCTTTATCTACAATTGCGGTTGGAAGATTTACCCAAGATATAAAACGAACTGGAAAACCATATGACTTATGTGGAAGGGAAACCGCACAGGATGCTATGGAAAAATTATCTGAAAAGGTGGATGAATTAATTAAAATTGTTGATGAATACATTGCTCAATCAAAAAAGATTGATGTGGAAGATTATGAAAACCAGGAAAACAATAAGATAATATTTGAGACCGGACTTGCATTTGTCATATGCTCTAAAAACACTAACCATCGACAAACTGCCCTTAGAGCCCTTGAAGAAAGAGTTGATAATTTAGATTCTAATATTGCACAGTCAATACTCGCATCAAGCACTGATGATAGAGAAGTGATTAAAAAAGTAATTCAGAAATTTATATATGATGATCGGAATCCTGGAGTAATAAATTATATATTACATGCAGCTAAGTGTGAACTGGGAAGGATATTGGTAGCTAACAATTACAGTTTTATGATAGACGATAAAGAATTTGGAAAACCTGAAATGCTCAGAATAATAGCAAACTGGTCAGAAGATGCTGATTCTAGAAAAATTGCAGTAGACAGATTAGATGATCCGGAAGTTCTTGCAAGAATAATCGAAGAGTCTGAATATGATAATACAAAAGCATATGCAAAACAAAGATTGGAAATAGAAAAAGATGCGAAAAAACTTGAAAACGTAAAAACTACCGATGATTTAGTGGCAGGAATCAATGCAGCAATCAAGAAACTTTTGGATAAATAATATTGAGGTGACTATATGACACAATTAGGACCATTAATCAGACAAAACAGTACGACAGCCAAAGTTGTCTTAGGATTTGCAGCAATCGCAGTACTAGTTGTTGGAATCAATAACCACCGGGAAGAAGAACGCATAAGGATGACTAAAAAATTCGTCACTGAAGCAAAATATTCTCCAGATAAAGCAGAAAGGATGAATGCGGTCAAAGAGCTCGAAGGAAAAACTGATGAGCTGGCTGAAATAGCAAAATCTGGAGATTTTAGGGATACTAGAAAGGCTGCTTTAGATGCGGTAGGTGGAAACGTTGATGTCCTAATAAAAATAGCCACTTTTACAAAATGCCAGGATACCAGAGATAATGCAGTTAACGTATTGGGGACCATGGTAAATAACTTGGATAACGTAGATGCTCTTTACCTTGTAACAGTTCTGTCAAAACAACCAGAAATAAAAACTCACGCAAAACAGAGAGCTAAGATGGTAGGTAGTAATGGAGCACTTGACATGGATATTGCACGTTATTCCACCAGTGGTGCAGAAAGACAAGCCGCAGTAGAAAAATTAAAAAAAGACGGAGGAACTGGATTAGAATATGTAGCTGGATTTTCAGAATATGATAACACACGAAAAGCTGCTTCCGCTGCACTTGAATTATCTGGTAATATGACAACAATTGAAGACAATCGCGATATTATTGACATCAGCAGATTCTCCGAATGCCAGGATATTGAAAAACCGCCAGTCCCTATTAAGAAAGGAGTTTGGGACAGTACCAAAAGCAAACTTAGAGGATGGCTTAGATGATATGGTCTAAACTTCAGATTTCTATTTAGAATTAAGACGAACAAGTATTGATTACAGAGATATTGAAGAACTAGTTTCTATACTCTTAGTCATCCGCGCGTTCCAATTTTTTCACATACTTGCTTTTAGTTTTTTTATCTGCATCAAACGGATTCTTAGGCTTCACGATGTAAACAATCACAATTGCAATTATGAGAATCGCAGTAATGCCTAGAATTAGTAGTTGACTGTTGTCGATACTACCGGAATTCTTGGCGAGGTTATTCGATACGACTTCTGAACCCTTTAAAACATCTATATAGTCACCGGAAGCATTTGATTGTTCAAGATTAGCAATCAGGCCAGCTAAACTAGTTTGTTGACTATCGCTTAAAATTGATTTTTTCGAAGCAAACATTGCCTTGATGCTGGACAATTTTGAACTGGAATCGCTTTTTAGTAAAGCTACAGTATTTATTATAGTGTCAGCATCAGAAGATACATCTCCAAAAGCATCATCAAGCTCATTCTTGGATTTCTTATTCTTGAGCAAATCTTCGAAAGATGATATTTTCTTGTTAAGTGCAGTTTTGCTTATAGAGAACAACTGTTCGTATTTACTCCCTTTTGCCTTAGACTGTTGACTGAGATAAGCAGAAAGAACTTGATTGAGCTTACTTTTCATAGTTTCAAATTTAATGGAAAACTCAGATAGATAAGAACTAGATGCAGATGTTGAAGTAGAAACCAACAATTTCACATCATTCAAAGCAGATAACATTTCAACAAAATCATCTGGAGAATTTGTTACCTCCAATTTTCTAAATTTCTGCTCGAAAATATCAAATGCAGGATCATCAGTATTTCCAATTACTGATAAATGTGTGGATTTGAGTTTATTGAATTCTATGAATGCATCTTTTTTTCTACTGGATATTGTTTTGTCTTTAATAGTGAGATCGATTTCCTTAAGGCTGGATATAGCAGAGAATTTATCCATAGAATCAGATTGAGTTAATTTTTGACGTATTAAGTTTGCTTGAGTATTTAGGAGTTCTATCGAAGCATCGTTTACTCCTAGTTTCAATGAAGCTTCTTTCAGGTTTGATAATTCATCAAATTCATTTTCAAGTTTTATCTTTAATTGATTTAGCTGCTTTTCATTAGCTAAATCTTCAATGTGCATTTTTTGTATCAATTGTTCTGCACTATCCATATTTCTAAGAGCAGCCTCAGTATTATTTGCAATTAGATTGGTCCGTGCACTTACCAGAAATGCCCTTATTTCAACAGTAGAATTCAGAGATTCCAGAAGTGATAACTGGTCTGAAACATATTCCAGACTATTTTCTACAATATAGCTAATCAAAACTTCGGCAGTCTTGTTAGCTTTCAGATTTTTTATCTCGAAATAGTAGTTATTATTACCAATTATACCCTTGTTACCTATTGGTTCACCAGACCTGGAATATATTTGCAGGTTTTTGATTTTCTCATTAGTTAAACCATCTGGATAGATTTCTAAACTATCTATGTCCAAATAAGGTTGAATTTTAGTAGAATAACTAACTTCGCTATTAAGACCAACTTTGCTGGCACGATAGTTTGATGTATTGACATAATAGGCATTATCAAATGTTTTCACTGCATTCAAAGTATGCGTACCTTTGGAAAGTGCCCCGAAATCATAGGAAATTCCGTCAACTAATAGTTGTTCATAATCTGGCAGGAAAAGAGATGGAATGTCATTGTCAAGCACAAATGTATTTGTGTAACTTACCTCAACACTATTAACTGAACTACCCTTGGAGAATGTTTTGGAGTTCTTAGTCCTTGCAATAATTTTAGATTTCTGAAATTGTAAATCATAGGAATGGTATGGAGATACATCTTTTAGATAAACCTGAAGCTCTTTTCCATTTTGAACTATGTCTTTCAGCTCTGATGGAGGAGAAACTAAGTCTAATTTAAGCAACTCTACTTCAACTGGCAACTTTATGACAGTCTTAACATTTTCACTACCGTAGTTTTTAGGATTATAAATGTGAACGTAAACAGATATATCAGTAAACTCGTCTAAATGCACTTCGCTGAAAGAGTAGGAAGCGCTCGTGATAAGAGAATTTGACAGAATTACATCTTTTCTTTTGGATATTTCAGAATCGACAAAATCGTATTTAGACTGAATCTGGTTTATATGTCCAGCTGCATTTTCATAAATCAATTTTCCATTGCTATCGAAACTATTTCCTTCCTCAATTGACAGAGTAGTTCTCAAATCGGCAAGAGTTGAATCCAACGCAATGTTTGCCAATAACTCAGCTCTTCTATTCTCCATGGATGAAAATTGTAAATACCCTTTAGCTAAAATGCTTTCTCTGATTGTACCGAGTTCACCAAGCAATGAAACTTTTTTATCGGATTTAATAAGTAAAAGTTCAGTTTTTTCAAAGTAAGTATCAATGCCGTCCTTATTAGCATTGGATATTAACGCGTCCAATCTTAAAATTTCCGAATCGAATTCTGCAGTAGCATCTCCACCATTTTCTGAAAAACTAGCAAGTGCTAGACGAGCATTTTTTGCTGATTTTTGATAGTAATCGAATTTTAATCCTAGAATTGCAGCATTGTCTCCTTTCTCAAGCATTGAAACTGAATCATCAAAAAACTTTTTTGCATCTCCGGTAACTAATTTTGATTTTGTAGCATCATTGAATCTTACCTGTTCGTCTTCAGCTTCCGTACGTTTTGAAGCTACTACTTCTTTTGAATCATCTAGAATGGAAGAATCAGAAATGATTTCAGAAAAAATAGAATTTGCTGCTAGAATGTTTGAAGTAGCGTCTATAACATAATTCTGTGGTTTACTAGATATCTCGGTCTTAGCTTCGGTTAACAATGCCTTGGCACGAATTAATTTGTCTTTAGCTGCAAGTAATCTTTCAGAAACAGGATTTTTATCAGAAGAACCTAAATATTGACCAACTGTTGCACTTTCAGTTATCTTGCCAATTCCTTCACGATCTAGATTTGCTAGTGCCGCACTAGCTCCCATCTCTTTTGTTCCTGAATCTGAAGCTAATAGTACCAAATTGGTATTTGTATCCTTAAGGTCGCTTACTAACTGTAAGTTTAGCAATTCGAGCTTATTTACCGCACCATCACTAGCCCAGGTAGATAAAATTATAGATGAAAAATTAGATGTATCTGGAACAGAACTAAACAAATTCTTCTTAAGTATTTCTTCATTTGTTTTTATTTCGTTAAGTCCTACATAATCAAATTCGCTACTGTCACTGTCAATAATTTCAAACATCTGTTCCGCCTGCTTGCAGCTTTCCCCTTCTTTACCAGGATAATCATTACATAGACCTGCTTTTTTTGATTGTGTATATAGTTCTCTGGTAACTTTTATTTGGGAATTTATTTTTTTGTTCCCATATTCTAGCATACTTACGGAATTATCCATTGTTCCTTTCCAATACGTACCATAGGAAAGACATTCTGTCATGCCATTTTTAAATAATACATCACCCCAAAATTTAATTGGCTGAAGCAAATCAAATTTACCCGAACCAAGAAACAGTTGACATTCCTTCTTTGAATTGTCAGCATTTACTTTGTTTGAAACTGCATAGTTCCAATAAGTAAGGAACTTTTGATTAACTGAAATATCGAGCTCGCCCATATCGATACTATTCATTTCTAGAGAATCCAATGGCTTGTGAATATCTGATTTTGTAATGGATGGTACTGGAATCCAATAATCCGTCCAAGCAATATTAATGATATTTGTATTACCGTAAACCCAAGATTTATCAGTCCAGGGTCTTTGAATAGTTTCATCCAAATAGTAGCTGGAGAAAACAATCTGACTAAACAGGAACAGTAAAATTAAAACTAGCTTGATATTCTTCATGACTCCCGAAATTATAATGGTTAGAAACAAATAAAAATGCACTTATCTCCCGTATCTTTTCTTTAATGCCAGTGCAGTACCTAAATGAGTTCTACCAGCGTAATAGGCAACCAGAGCAGAACCAACAATTCTTTCTTTTCTTCTGCTTTCGTTTCCTCTACTTGCGTTAGAACGCATTGCCGCAATTGCAGAAAGCGTCCTTACTCGCCCATCTTTCATATCTGAAACATAATCTTTAATGTAATCTTTAATATTAGCCAGAAATTTTGAAATAGAATTGTGCTTGCCATGCGACTCTTTTCTTGCCTCTGTTCCAATATTGGTAAACACTACATCGACACCATCATTTCGTAAAGAAGCAACAGATCCGAATCCGTGACAGGTATCTGCAATTACAGAATAATGACCTTTGACTAAAAGATCTTCTAAATGTTCAATAAAAGCATTGATCCATTTTATTCGAAGTGCTTTAACCCTTTTTTCCATTTCAATAACTGCCTCTTTGCATAATACGCCCATTGGTCTTTCAGGAGTTGGATGTTCTGAAATGGTGGAAACATAACGTATCGAAGAAGCATCCTGATTTATGGCATTAATAACTGCTAGCGTTGGAGAGCCGCTATAAGTCCTAATATGATGCAGTATGGCATCGATCCTGCAGGATATGAATTTGTCACTTACCTTGGTCTGATGGGCAATTTTCTCCAAATGAAATATGTCTGGATTTTTCCTAAGAAATGTAAGTAGATCCAAAAAGGCCTGGAATGGTCTTTCGAGTGATTCTCTAGCAATGTAATTTGCACATTCCGTAAGCACTGAATTAAGTTCCGGATTCTTGAATGATGGAATGTCTTGGATGTAAGGTGCTCTTTCAAATCGAATAACGTATTGTTCTAATATTCCAATTAGATATGGAGATTGTGTGACTAATTTACCTGATCTTACCAGTGCGTTTAAGTCCAAAAATGCCCTTTCAAAAAGCACCTTACTAGTAGGATGTGCCTCAAACTCTCTGTAGGATAACTTAAATCGATTGAAATGATAGTCGAATTCAGGTGAATACATGTTTTAAATAATATACGCAAGTGTTAATAAGAATTTCTACCAATAGATTAAACTGACGATTATGACAGTATCAAGAAGATTAGACAGGATTGTTGGTGGAGGGAATGGCAGTGGTCGTGCTTCCAAAACAACACATCCACTTCATGATGGCATTAACAATTCAGGAAAAAAACTGGTTGAAATTTACGGTTTGGATGCTCAACCTGGAAGCGACCAGCATAAGGAAATCAGAAGAGAGCTTGATGTCTACCCTGGATTTGTTTCGACATATCATCGCTGGAGATTTGATAAAAAACGTGTTGGTAGCGTTGAAAGCATAGCACACGCTCTTGAGTTCTCCCCTTTATTCTCCCAAATAATTGCAGAAAATTTAGGCATAAAGGCAGAATCTGAGGATTTTGAAGCTAAATTATGTGAATTATTAAAGCAGAGAACAAATGGAGAAATAAAAGAATTGTACGACTCAATTGTAAAAGTAATGGAGGATGGTACGCCAAGTATGGCAGTTTACCATGAATTTATAGATGCGTATAGTCGTATTTTGAGAGAATGTGAAAGGGCATCTTACACTGGCAGTATCCTGGAAAGGTTTGTAAGACCAAGATTTGGAACTGAAGGATTCCTTGATAAAACGGATTTACACGAAATACTTAAAGGAGTTCCAGAAGAAGAACTTAAGAAAGCAGGTTTACTACTTTTTGATATAAAATTAAGTGGAATTACTGTGCAGGAACTCAATGAATACCAAAGAACCTGGATAGAAAAAGACCGCTTCAGGAACGGTTTTCACAATGAGATAAAAGCATATGCCCTGACATTAGGCATAGATGAAGTCACGGTAATGGCAGATATTGTATTTAGCTATAATGGAGGTAACCACGTAAGCGTTGACCATGAAAACAAGCAATTAATATTAAACGCTGGAGTTTTGTTTATTTATGGTATGGGAGCAGAAAATGAAGGGGACTGTACAATTCCTGAAAATGGTTCTGAATATTTCAGCGAATCCACAAAAGAAAGAATTGCTGATGCTAAAGAAGCTCTTGCGCACTACCTTGACCCTAAACACTACCAAAAAGGACAATATAGAAGCCACATAATTACAGGAAATAATGAGAATGAAGATATAAAAATATTTGAACAGATAAAACAGGAAAATCCTGGACTTAGTGTTGCATATTCTTTCGAACCGAGTCATGCTGCCCACGGTCGTTTTGCCTATTCATTAAAACTTAGAATGGAACTTGGAGAAATGCTTGACGGAAACCAGGATTCTCAAAGAAAATTAGAAGAATTGGTTCGAAACGTACGCGCGCACTGCAAAACTTGACAGATTGTCGAACATATAATGTCAATATTTATAAACAAATACAAGCAACATCTTTCCAAAATAGAAATCCAGTTAGAGTAATTACTAAATCAATATTAGATCAAGAGGGAAATTCATGGTATCACCTACACAAAAGATTTCACAAAGAAGTACTGGAACCAATGGAGTTGCTTCAGCAGATAACAAACGCGAAGATTTTTTTAAAAAACTTGCAGGTCTTCGCCCGAGAGTAAAAGCAAATTCTATGATAATTGCCGGACGAGAGCAAACGTTAAAAGACACTTGGGCAAGGGTTTTGGCAGGTGCAGTAGTAGTAAATAGAAAGTTACCGAATGGACTAGAAGTCAGGAGATTCGATTCTGGTAATTTTCCGAAATATTTACCAGGAGTAGTTATTCCTGAGATAAGAAGAGCAATGGAACAATCAATAAAAGTCGGTAGCGGTCAGGAAGACACAGTAAGCGGAGAATATTTGAAAGATTTAGATGATGACAGAGCAGCCATAGCACCATACTACCGAGTCACTGACCCAAATCATATCTTTTTCACAGCTGGGATAAGCGGCGCGATACTAACAATACAACAATTGCTTTTACTTAACACTGGACAAGGAATGTTAATTCCTAATTTAACATATTCGACCCATCTTGCAGTGGCAACCATGCTTGCTGGAAATGGAAGTATTATTCCTATAGAACGTGATCCTACAACTGGACTTCCTGATGTATCAAGATATAGCAAACAAAATAATCCATTCAGAACCGCAGGACTTGCCACAGTAGTAACACATGAGAATCCATTGCCAATAGTTCACACCGCAGAAGTGTATAGAAATTCTAAAGGAACTGGGTTGTTCGATTTAGCAGAAATAGAAACTTTAAAGGATGGAATCATTAGACCGTTTGTAGTTGATTTGATATATCTTTCAATGTCCTGGCCAAAAACGCAACTAACTATAGATAAGATGATTGAATTAGCAGATGAAAAACATATTTTATTATTTGTGAATAGTCTCTCGAAAGTAATGCTTGAACCTGGAAAAAGAGCAGGAGTTATTGCTGCATACGTTCCGAAACGCTTACGGGCTTATGCTGCCGGTGGCGTGATACGTGGCCTGGAATCATTATTTGATCTTGGATTAAACCCACAATCTTATTCTTCAGTAAAAGGACTTGTAGCAGCACACGACATACTCACTGCAGAAAGAGATGGCACTCCGCATCCGACTTTGCAATGGATTAGAGGAGAAGCACGCAGGAGATTTATTGGTGAAGATGGAAACGGGGGGAATCAAAGATTTATGATAGAATTGTCTCCGTACCTAAAACCGCTATATCCGAATATCGCAATTGAAAGCAGCGGTTATAATGTATTTGTTGTCCAGGGCGAAGATTTGCCATGGATTAAACCAGAATATAAGAAAGCTGTTTTGGATCGAGTGAGATCAATGATGGAACAGGCAAATAATCACGATGCAGTAAGTGCATTTGATGATTATATGAAAAGAGTTACACCAGCAAGAATGGGAGCTTCTGATATTCTTTGTGCAGACTTGTTTATGGAAACTGGCGTATTATTTCCACCTATCGACAGATTTTTCGTTCTTGGGACTGAACCTGAAGGGGTGGTTGGATTTAGACCAGTTATGATTGCCGAACCGAATGAATTCCACAAAGTAGGTGCATTGATAAAGGAATTTTTCGAGACAAGGATGAACAAATAAAAGTATAAAAGAGTTGACTACCTACAAAAATTAAGCATAACACCAATAGCTAGCTTCTTTATTCTTGTCGGTTTAAGTAAATCATGTATGCCATAGAAGCTAAAGATATAGTTAAAACTTATTCCGAAAAAGTCACACTATACGATTTCTCAATAAAAATACCCATGGGCACAATTTATGGATTGCTTGGGCCTAATGGTGCAGGAAAAAGTACATTTATTAGAATTATCGATGGATTAGAAAAACAGAATTCTGGAGTTTTAAAAATTTTTGGTGAATCTCCAAATAAAAGACTAAGAAAGCAACTAGGTATAGCCCCCCAGGAAAACAGCTTTCATGGCTTACTTACATGTTTTGAAAACCTTATGTACTATGCAGAGCTCTATGGAGTAAATAGAGGTGAAGCGAAACAACGCGCAGAAGATCTCCTAAAAAGACTTGGTCTGGGAGAAAAGATGCATGCCAGAGCATCCTGGTTGAGCGGCGGTATGAAACGCAGATTGAATCTCGCCTGTGGCCTAATGCATAAACCAAAAATAATAATAATGGACGAACCTACTACTGGTTTAGATCCGGTTTCAAGAAATCAGATGTGGAATGTAGTTCGAGATATTCAGAAAAAAGAAAAAGTTACAATAATACTTACGACACATTATATGGAAGAGGCAGAATTACTTTGTGATGAAATATCTTTTATCAATCGAGGGCACGTAGTAGTTACAGGCACACCTGAAAAATTGAAAGAAATAGCTGGAAAAGAATTTTTAAGAATAAGGAGCCGCCCTGGTGAATATCTGAAATTTATCAAAATGATCCAAGACATGGAAGGAATAGAAAGTGCTACCATATCCGATGGAGAGATTTTGATAGAAGCTAAAAATTTACCATCGAAAATTTCATCGGTTACTAGATTGTTAGATGATCAAGGTGAAAAAATATTAGATCTGAGAATATCAAAGGCAACTTTGGAAGATGCATTCATTAAACTCACGGGTTCAGCACTAAAAGAAGATAAAACGGCTCACGGAGAGAAAAAATTAAAGGTGACGCCAAAATGAGACTGATAGCTGAGATAGATAAGGACATCAGACTGTTCTACAGAGAAGGAAGAACAGTTACACTGCTATTTGTAGTACCAGTAATATTGATGCTAGTTCTAAGCGGTGTTTTTGGAAAGACCACTGGTGACCCGACACTCAATATGAATATAGGATTCTGTGACCTTGACAAAACTAATTTTTCAAAAAGCTTTATATCTGGAATTGAAAACTCAAAAATATTAGATATTTCAGAACAGGAAAATTGTAGTATTTTAGCCCATGAACTTGTCTCCACTGGAAAACTAGGAGCAGCAGTTCTAATATCCCCTGGCTTTGAAAAAGGCATAAAGAATGGTGATGTTCAGGAAATAAAATTAATAATAGACAATACGAGAGTACAGACAGCTCCTTCCATAGAAGGATTTTTCAGAGCTGCAGCACAATCATCAAGCCAGAAAATAAGCGTTGAGTATGTATCAGTTATATGGGAAAAACTCGAAGAAGCAGATAAAAAACTAGATGGTTTTACAACAGAAATAAATGAAACCAATGGTAAGGCAAAGGAGATAAACGGAAAATTAAATCAAACTAGACAACAACTCGAGGAAATAGATTTTAGCATAATGACCAATGCACTAAATGACGCAAATTTCACAATAGATAAGGCGACAAATTCATTACAAAGTGCCAATGATAATCTTACTGAAATCGAAAAAAAGTTTAATAGCTATGATGAAACTCTTAGGCAATCTGAAAATGATCTGTTGAACATAAGCATTGTAGTCGATGACCTTGCTTCCAGAACTTCTGCAATTTCAAAGCAGTTCAACTGCAATGGAAGTAGCAATCAAAGTATCTGCAGTTCGCTGAATGAAATAAATAGTTCCATAGGAATTGTAAAAAGTAACGTTGATAACCGACTTTTAAAAATAAGAATAGCAAGAGAAGATCTTAGCGATACTAATATAACGGTGCAAGAATTTAAACTAAAAATAAATGAAAGTCTCAGCAGTGCAGATTTGGCACAAACTAAAATCAATGGTTTAAACAAATTTGTAGCAACATTGGAAGGAAATAGAAATAACGCACTGAGCACTCTTAGTGAAGCAGAATATGCAACCCAAACACTTTTGAAAAAAACTGAAGAGATGAGCTCAATTATCAAGGACACAAGAAAACAGATAAAAGAAATAACCTCCCGTGAGCCATTGGCTGTGGTTTCCCCTATCAAATTAAATTCCGAAGAAGTATTTGAGAAAAAAACTTTCTTTGAATTCTTACTACCGGGTTTAGTGCCAATCATAATGATGTTCCTTTCACTGTTCCTTTCTTCAACATCTTTAGTCCGTGAAAAAGTAAGTGGAACGCTTGAACGTGTATTTATATCTCAAATTTCTTCGGTGGAGTATGCTGCCACAAAAATAATCAGCTATGCAATTGTATTGTTTCCACAACTGGTGATATTATTACTAATGTCTTCATTTTTGTATGGAGCATTTTCAATAGAGAATTTAGAAACCACGTCTTACCTAATCCTGGTAGGCCTACTAATGATGATGGTATTCAATGCCATGGGCTTCATAATTGCAGCCTACTCAGACTCGGAAGTTACTGCATTCCTGGCATCTCTTGTTATTGGTCTGCCACTATTGTTCATGTCAGGACTTATTTTTCCGTTTGATTTTATGCCTTCATTTATGGCACAGATAGGTCAGGCTAATCCACTCTCACAGGGGATAATTGGCATGCAATCGGTAATAACCTATGGGACTCCTGACCAGAGTATTATTTCGACTTTAGTTTATTATGTAATAATCCTCAACATGGCTGCCATAGTATTCATATATCTAAAAATAAAGGATTAGTAGAAAATAAGATAAAGGAATAGACACATAAATATTTAAACTATTTGTTTACACATATATATGGTGATTTAATGGTCAATGTAACGCTTTCTGTACCAGAAGAAGTTAAAAAAATGATGGACGAATATTCCGAAGTAAAATGGAGTGAAGTAGCTAGAAAAGCAATAATACAGAAATTAGCTATGCTTAGAAAACTTGATGAAATGAGCGTAAGTAGCACATTGACAGACGCAGATATTGAAAAGATGGAACATGAGATAAAAAGAAAAGTAGCTAAAAAGCACGGAATGTAAAAATATAGATAAGTTTGCTCTGATTGGCAAGTCCCAAAATTTTTGGTGAAACTATGGATTTCGCAGTTGATACGAATGTGCTTCTTGCTTGCTTCAAACCACGATCAGTTACCAGGCAATTGATTGCAATAGAAGAATTTCATGTGTCAATTCGGCACGGAAACTCATTGTTTTAACCTTGGGAGGAAGTGCCGAATTTACACAACTTTGCCCTCCCAATTGTCCTTTGGACAATGGGCGCAATGTCGCAGTTGCGACATTCGCGTCGGCC
>JAUSHJ010000045.1 GCA_030648615.1 Microcaldota archaeon
AGTGCTTCAGTTTCTTGATTTACTCTAATATCTGAGGAAACTGAATCTAGAAGTTTTCTTCTTTGAAGTTGAATGTATAAACCAATGTCCCTATTTGAGCCTCTAAATAAATCACTAACCTTGATTATTCCTTTATCTGCAATGTGTGCTTTGGCATAGGCAACGATTTCATTATTAGGCATTGCTTTCCAATTTCTATTTCCTTCTGCATTTAATAGAATTCTGAATGTTTGACCAGCTAGGGTTACTTCTTCAAATAGTTTTCTTTTAAATAATTTATCTAAAAGTTTTCTCTTAATAAGAACATAATAAAGATCGCTTGATTTCTTTTGCAATTCTGAACGTTTCATTATTTTATACTCTAGAATATGTGACCTGACAAATTCTAAGATTTTATTATCTGACAGTGATTGCCAATCCCGATGTCCTTGATTATTTAAAGGAATCTCAAAAGTTTTGCCTTGTAAAACAATTGTAATAGATAGTTTTCTTTCGAATAGTTTATCTAAAAGGCCTCTTTTTCTGAGTATGAAAAGCAATCCACCGTCTGAGTTATCTCCTTTACTCAATTCACTAAGCTTCGTTATTCCTTTCTTTTTACAATAAGCTCTAGCATAGGCAACTATTTCGTCATCTGACATTGCTTGCCAGTTTCTAAATTTACCACGCATTGGAATCTGAAATTGTTCTCTAGCCAATCCTTCAGCTAGAAGTAAAGCAGTAGGAGTCTTTGGTTGAACAGAAATAGCTCTTGAAGTTCGTTGTCTCATTTGCCAGAACCTCCGAATGATTCCAGTGCTGTTGCTAAGTCGGTGAGTGCCATTGTTTTCTGTGCTTTTTCTATGTCTGAGAAGACTAAGTCAAGAAGTTTTCTTTTACTAATGGCTTTGTACATTCCCGGATTGTGTTTCTTCAATCCATACTTTTTTTCTATTCCATTTTCTTTGCAGTATGCTTTAACATATACAATTATTTCATTGTTAGACATCGCTTCCCAATTTCTGTTTCCGTGATTATCTAGAGGAATTTTAAATTCTGTTCCGTCCAAGATTATCTTTTCGTAATCTTCTTTTGAAAAAATATCTTTCAGAAGCCTTTTCTGCCTTAGCACAGCACATAATCTATGCAATGCTTTTGGCCCATTATGCAATTCGCCTATTTTAGTTATCTCATTTTCTAAAATATAAGCTTTGGCAAACTCTACAAGCTTTTTTGAAGTCATTGCAGACCAATTTCTATGATTTTGATCGTTTATAGGAATTCTAAACGTAGTTCCATCAAGAACCATCTCTTCAAATTTTTTTCTGGGAAAAACTTTATTCAAAAGTCTCCGTTTTATAAGAACAGGGTATAGTCCCCCAAATGTTTTTAACTTTTTTTCCAGTTCGCTTCTTTTAATTATTCCTTCTTGCATGGAGTATGCTTTAACAAATTCCACTAGTTCTTTTGATGTCATTGCACTCCATCTTTTGTTCTTGATTTTGATTGGTACTCTAAACCTCCTTCCCTGCAAAGTAATGCACCAGAAACCATCTTTGATAATTCCTTCTGGTTTCTTTGATGCTAAGCTTTCAACTAACGGAGCAACAGAAGTTCTTGAATGAGCAGAAGTAACTCTTGAAGTTCGTTGTCTCATTTTCCAGAACCTCCGAATGATTCTAATGCATTTGCTAAGGATTCTAATTGTTGAACTTCCTGCTCTGCTTTTATGGATGAGAATACCTTATCCATCAATTTTCTTTTGTAAAGTATACTAGACAAACAGTTAACTTTATTTGGACCTTTTTGTAATTCATAAGATTTTGTAATTCCTTTTTCCTTGCAATAAGCTTTGGCAAATGCTATGATTTCAGCATCACTCATTTTAGACCAGTTTCTTCCTTGTTTATTATCTAATGGAATTTTGAATTTTATACATTGTAATGTTACTTCTTCGAACGATTTTCTCTCAACCACCCGGTCAATGAGTTTTCTCCTTTGAAGTTGATTTAATAACCCAATATCTTTATTCGAACCAGTTTTTAATTTGGAAATTCTAGTAATTCTATTTTCACTACAGTAAGCTTTAGAGTATTCGATTATTTCATCATCAGACATCGCTTGCCAATTTCTATTTCCATGTCCATCTAATGGAATTTTGAATATCTTACCACCAAGAGTTACTTCTTCAAATAATCTTTTTTTAAATACGTGAATCATGAGGTTTCTTGCTCTTAAAATGTTAACTAATCCGTGTAATTTTCTATATAGTTCTCCAATCTTCTTGATTTTGTGTTGCTTGCAATATAATCTAGTAAATTCTATCAGCTGTTCATCGCTTAGTTTTTTCCAATTTCTATTCCCGTGTCCATCTAAAGGTATTACGAATGTTTTTCCATCTAAAACCTCAGTTTTGAATCTAACCTTATCTAAGCCTTCAGCTAAAGGTTCCTGAGTACCACTACTTCCAATATAGGCGTTTATCTGCCTAATTCTAGCCTTACGCATGAGATTATTATGTTAATTAGTGTTTATATATGTTACTTATTGGGGGTTTGTAAAAGCATATCGTCATCTGACGTTAGAAAACCCCTAAAAGTTTATAAAGCGTCCGACACACTTTAGTATTCTAATTGTTAACTGGCAGAATAAGTAATGTGAGGTGTTTCCCGATGATTTGTTCAGCAGAAGAGCAAACAAATATCTCGACATGTTTGTTGCTCAGAGCAACAAAATGCCCACACGATTGTCGTCAGACGACAATGTGCACATTGCCGAACACGGCAATTGTGTTGTTCAGTAAGAACAATTGGGATTCAGAAAATGAGGTGAATTCTCGATGGTAAGCCTAACAGAAAAAATTATTCGAGAACATCTGGTAGAAGGAGACAGTGCTTTAATCAGAAACAAAGAAATTGCTATAAAGGTAGACCAGGCACTTACACAGGATGCTACAGGAACCATGGTTTTTCTAGAATTCGAAGCTATGGGAATTCCACACGTAAAAACAGAAGTATGCGTAAGCTACGTAGACCATAACATGCTCCAAACTGATTTTAGAAATCCAGATGACCATTTATATTTACAAAGTGTTGCTGCAAAATATGGAGTATATTTCTCAAAACCAGGAAACGGCATCTGCCACCAGGTACATTTAGAAAGATTTGCAGAACCTGGAAAAACATTACTCGGTAGTGATTCCCATACACCCACGTGCGGTGGCATAGCTTCTCTTGCAATAGGTGCTGGTGGCTTAGATGTTGCAATTTCTATGGGTGGAGGAGCATTCTATTTCGAAATGCCAAAAATAATTGGTGTAAGATTGACTGGACAGTTACAGGAATGGAGTGCAGCAAAAGATGTAATACTGGAAATGCTTAGAAGACTTACAGTAAAAGGCGGAGTAGGAAAAATATTCGAATACTTTGGATCAGGAGTAAAGACTTTAAGCGTACCAGAACGCTCAACAATAACGAACATGGGTGCAGAATTAGGCGCAACAACAAGCATTTTCCCAAGCGATGAAACTACTTATAAATATTTGAAGATGCAAGGACGCGAAAACGTATGGAAGGAATGTAAAGGAGACGAAAAAGACGGCGACTACGATGAATTGATAGAAATAGATATGAGTACGTTACAACCATTGATAGCAAAACCACACTCACCTGATTTAGTCGTAGTAGCCAACGAATGTAAAGGAACAAAAGTTAATCAGGTAATCATAGGTTCTTGTACTAACAGTTCTTTTAGAGACCTGATGACCGTTGCAATGATTATGAAGGGTAAAAAAGTCCACCCCAATGTAAGTTTTTCAGTTGTACCAGGTTCAAAACAAGTTTACGAACAAATTGCAAGAAACGGAGCACTGGCAGATTTAATATGTGCAGGCGCAAGAATTCTTGAAAGCGCTTGCGGACCTTGTATTGGTATGGGTCAGGCACCTTCCAGCGGTGGTGTAAGTGTTCGTTCATTCAACAGAAACTTCCAAGGTAGATGTGGAACTTCAGATGCTAATGTATATCTGACTTCTCCAGAAGTATGTGCAGCATGCGCACTGACCGGTGAAATAACCGATCCGAGAACTTTAGGTCCAGCACCAAAAATAGAATGGCCAGAAAGAGTGGAGATAGATGACTCGATGATAATTGCACCACCAAAAGATAATGCAAGCGTAGAAATAATCAGAGGTCCTAACATCAAACCTTTGCCAGATATGAAACCACTTGACGATGCAATCACAAAAGAAGTGCTAATAAAAGTCGGAGACAACATTACAACTGATCACATAATGCCTGCAGGTGCAAAGGTGCTGCCACTACGAAGCAACATACCTGCAATCAGCGAATTTGTTTTCAGTGCACTTGATCCAAAATTTGTTGCACGAGCAAAAGAAAAACAAGGCGGGATAATAGTAGGCGGAGACAATTATGGTCAAGGAAGTTCCAGAGAACATGCAGCTATTGCGCCACTATATTTAGGTGTGAAGGCAGTAATTGTAAAGAAATTTGCAAGGATACATAAAGCTAATTTAATTAATTTTGGGATATTACCACTTACATTTATTGACCCTAAAGACTATGATAAGGTAGAACAAGGAGATGTACTTGAGATTAACGGAATACTAGCTGCTGTGAAAAATGATGACGTGGTAAAAATCAAAAACGTAACTAAAAATTATGAATTCGCAACTAAATGTGAACTGACAAAGAGAAATGCAGAAATGCTATTGGTAGGCGGTTTGATAAACCTGACTAAGATGAAGGCGAATAATTAAACACGGAGTTGATCTCTATGGTAGATTTTACAGATTTGAAACCCCCAACAGAAGGCAGCACAATAACAATGAGCAATGGAAAATTACATATTCCAGATAATCCGATAATACCTATAATAGAGGGAGATGGTGTAGGAGTTGATATTTCTCCAGTCATGAAAAAGGTTGTTGATGCCGCAGTCCACAAGGCATACCATGGAAAAAAGAAAATTGTATGGTTCAAAGTTCTTGCAGGAGATGAAAGTTTCAAGAAGTATGGTACTTATTTGCCAGATGATACAGTAAAAACAATTCAACATTACTTAGTTGCTATAAAAGGCCCATTGACTACCCCGGTAGGTGGCGGTCACCGAAGTTTGAACGTTGCCTTGAGACAAATGCTTGATCTTTACTGCTGTGTTAGACCAGTAAGATATTTCGATGGAGTTCCCGCACCTGTAAGAGAACCACAGAAATTAAATGTTGTAATTTTCAGAGAAAATACAGAGGATGTTTATGCAGGAATAGAATGGAAACAAGGTACTGAAGAAGCTAAAAAAGTCATAAATTTTATTAATAACGAGATGGGAAAGAAAATAGCAACTGATTCTGGAATTGGCATAAAACCAATAAGTATTACAAGAACAAAAAGACTAGTTGAAGCAGCAATAAACTACGCAATAAAATATAATAGAAAAATGGTAACAATTATGCACAAAGGAAACATCATGAAATTTACAGAAGGTGCATTCAGAGAATGGGGTTATGAAGTTGCTAAAGAAAAATTTAGAGACAAAATAGTTACAGAAGAGGAAGTGACTGCCGGAGCAAGCAAGGACGGCAAAATATTAGTTAATGATAGAATTGCAGATAGTATGTTTCAACAAATATTGCTTAGACCTGACGAGTATGATGTAATTGCTACAACTAATTTGAATGGAGATTATATAAGCGATGCAGCTGCCGCGCAAGTTGGTGGCTTAGGGATTGCACCTGGTGGAAATATTAACTACTTAACAGGCCATGGATTCTTTGAAGCTACCCATGGCACTGCGCCAAAACACGCAGGACAGGATAAAGTAAATCCTGGTTCGCTTTTGCTTTCTGCAGTGATGATGCTGGAATATATGGGATGGATAGAAGCAGCTGATTTGATAATGAAAGCGTTTGAGCACACTATAAAACAAAAAATAGTCACCTATGATTTAGCAAGACAGACCGAAGGTGCAAAAGAAGTTAAATGCTCTGAATTCGGAGATGCCATAATAAAAAACATGGTGTAAACTATGAAAAAAACAACTTCGTTTATTTTCGGTTTATTAATGCTAACTTCCAGCATATTTGCAGTCAGTGGACCGCAATCAGTATCTCAGGCTATCAACACGCTCCAAACTACTGCACAGAATCTACTTGGAGTAATGATACTAATTTGCAGCTTACCATTATTTGTTGTATTTGTTATCTCCTCAATTGCATTTTTTGTTTATAAAAAAGATGCATCGAAGAAATGGATTTTATATGTTGCAATAGTATCTCTGATAATATCAATTGGGATAATCATGGTATACTTAATTATACCAACAATAATCAGCGTACTAATGGGAAAGTAATGGTGTGAGTTATGCCGCGACGAAAGATTAGAGAGCACGACGCAAAGAAAATGCTTGCTAAAAATTTACATAGCTATGGCTATCCACTGGCATTGGATGTATCCCTAGTTGATGAAAAAACAGACATGGATAAATTAGCAAAAGAAAAACCATGGCTTAAGACAAAAAAACTTGTAGTGAAACCAGATCAACTTATTGGTAAAAAAGGAAAAAATAATCTTATTTTACTTAAAGCAGGATTTGACGAAGCAAAAAAATTCATAAAAGAAAACATGGGAAAGACAATCGATGTTAGCGGGGTTAAAGGTGCCCTCACCCATTTTATAATAGAACCTTTTGTTGAACATGATAATGAATATTTTTTAGCAATTCTTTCTCAACGTGAACAGGATATGATTTTATTCTCGGAAAAAGGCGGTGTTGATGTTGAAGATCACTGGGACGACGTAATTCAAATACCAATACCAATAGATGCTAATAGAGAAAAAATAGATATTGGAAACAAACTAAAAGGTATTTCTGGTGAGCAAAAAGAAAAACTCGTTTTGTTTGTCAGAGCACTTTACAATTACTACGTTGATTTTGGTTGCACTTATTTGGAAATGAATCCTTTGACATTTGATAAGAATGATGAGATAGTACCACTAGGACTTGTTTGTGAAGTTGATGACTGCGAACATTTCAAATGTGAAAGTAAATGGAACGGATTGGAATTTCCACAGCCATTCGGAAGAAAAATGTATCCTGAAGAAAAATTTGTCATGGAACTTGATGATAAAACAGGTGCATCGCTTAAACTTACAATACTTAATCCAGACGGAAAGATCTGGATACTAGTTGCAGGTGGCGGAGCAAGCGTTATTTATGCCGACACGGTAGTTGATTTAGGATATGGTAAAGAACTTGGCAATTACGGAGAGTATAGTGGAGATCCTAATGAAGAAGAAACTTACCAATATGCGAAAACGGTAATTGATCTTGCAACTAGGAACCCGACACAATTGTCGCAAGACGACAATGTGCAATTGACAACAGAAAAAGTTGTCAATGCACATTATTTTCCGCAGAAAATAATTGTGCCCATTGTTCGGAAACATCCAAACAATCGGGAGCACGAAACTGGAAACAGAATACTTCTTATAGGGGGCGGTGTAGCTAATTTCACAAATGTAGCAAACACGTTCAAAGGAATAATACGAGCATTGAGAGAAGCAAAAGAGAAATTACATAAAAACAAAATGCAAATTTATGTTAGAAGAGGAGGACCGAACTTTGAAGAAGGGCTTAACATGATGAAGAAACTTGGCAATGAAATCGAAATTCCAATAGAGGTATACGGTCCTGAGGCTAACATGACTAAAATAGTTGATTTGGCAATAAAAAAATTAAATGGTGGAACTAATGCAAAATGATTACCAACTTTTTACTAAAGACACACAGTCATTCATATATAATTTAAAGCCAGCACCGATACAACGAATGCTGGATTTCGACCATATTTGCAAACGAGAAAAACCAAGTATTGCTGGTGTGATCCAACCAGGTTCACACGGATTTCATAAAGCATTTTTTGGAACAAAGGAAATACTAATACCAATTTATTCTTCAATTAGTCACGCTTCCAGCAATCACCCTCAAACAGACGTACTAATAAATTTTGCTTCTTTTCGTTCTGCGTTCTCTTCAAGCAAAGAAGCACTAAATTCTAAAACAATAAACACAATTGCAATAATCGCAGAAGGAATGCCAGAACGAGAAACCAGGGAACTTATTACACTGGCAAAGAAAAATAAAAAAGTTGTAATTGGCCCTGCCACAGTAGGTGGAATAACTGCTGGGGCATTCAGAATAGGAAACACTGCCGGAACTATCGAAAATATTATTTCTTGTAAACTCTATCGTCCAGGAAGTGTAGGATTTGTTTCTAAAAGCGGTGGGCTCACCAATGAAATGTGTAATGTTCTCGCAAGAACTACCGATGGAGTTTACGAAGCAATTGCCATTGGTGGAGATAGTTATCCTGGTTCTACTATGTTAGAACACATGCTAAGATTTGAACAGAATCCTGAAATAAAAATGATTGTTGGCCTTGGTGAACTAGGTGGAAATGAAGAATACGGAATAATTGAAGCAAAGAAAAAAGGAAAAATAAAAAAACCTGTTATCATGTGGGTTTCTGGAACCTGTGCAAAAATTTTCCAAGGAGAAGTTCAATTCGGCCATGCTGGTGCAAAAACAGGCAAACAACAGGAAAGCGCTGATGCTAAAAATAAAGCATTGAAGGATGCAGGAGTAATTGTTCCGAATTCGTTTGAAGATTTTGATAAGGTAATTGCGAAGACATTTGTAAGCTTGAAGCTGCCAATTAAACAAGAACCAGAAGTACCTAAGTTACCCATGGATTACGATGCAGCAGTAAAAAAAGGAATAATAAGAAAAACAACTAATTTCATTTCTACTATTAGTGATGACAGAGGAGATGAACCACATTACAATGGAATCCCAATGAGTAAGTTAATTGAGGATGATTATTCCATTGGAGACGTTATTGCCTTACTTTGGTTAAAGAAAAAATTACCTAAATACGCAAGCAAGTTTATCGAAATATGCATTGTAATTGCAGCAGACCACGGTCCTGCAGTTAGTGGCGCGCATAACGCTATCGTAGCTGCTCGTGCTGGTAAAGATACCGTTTCTTCTCTTTGTAGCGGTTTATTAACTATTGGACCTCGGTTTGGTGGAGCCATAGACGATGCTGCAAAGTATTTCAAACAAGCTTGCGACAGTGAGATAAGCCCGGAACAATTTGTAACTGACATGAAAAGAAAGGGTGTTAATATTCCAGGCATTGGACACAGAATAAAATCTGCAAAAAATCCTGATAAGAGAGTAGAATTGCTTAAAGTATATGCAAAAAAGAATTTCAAAGATACTAAGTATCTAAATTATGCGCTTGCAGTTGAAGCAGAAACTCTGAAAAAAGCAGATAATCTGATATTGAATGTAGATGGCTGTATAGGAGTACTATTTATTGATTTATTTAGTTCCTGTGGAGAATTTTCAAAAGAAGAAGTAAATGAAATGGTTGACATCGGCTATCTTAATGGTGTATTTGTACTTGCAAGAAGCATTGGAATAATGGGACATGTATTTGACCAGAAGAGATTGAAGCAACCGTTGTATAGACACCCATGGGACGATATATTATTCCTCAAATAAAGAGTCCCGTGGGGCAGTGACCAACAGGTCACTCTAATCCTTGGGACGATATATTATTTCTAAAATAGATGTTTTCAGAATATATTTTGAAGTGATATTATGATTGTAACCGCAACAGCATTAGTAACTGGAAGACCTTTGAGAAGAAAAACGGTAATGGCAGATATTAGAAGACTTGAAAGCTCCAGCAGTGCACATACTTTGGCATTATATGCAAGAAAAGTCGTACCTGCCATGGAAGGACTACGAACTACTGCCAATAGCGAAGTAATGAGAATTGCTAAAGTCTATGAAGTAAAAAAAGATTTTGTCAGAGCTGCCGTAATTTATGCTGCCATATGGGAAGCGGAATCACGAGCAGTGGAAAAATTTGATACGATAGTCAATTGGATGATAGAAAGAAAAGACAGAGGAAATTTGTTCCTTCTGCTATCTTCTGTGGCAAAAGTATTGCCATCTGAAAAACTTACATCGCTAATAAATAAATTACAGGAAAATCACATGGTTGGATTGACTATTATATTGTGTAATGAATTAATTTCAAGGAGAAACCCATTTCATATGCAGTATGCAACTGAAGCTCTTATTTATGCAAGAAATAATGCTGAAGCTCCAGGCATAAAGAATCTTGCAGAGGACATACTAAGAAGAAATACTGGAGAAATCGTAGATAGAACAGAATACAAGATAATTGCAAGTGCTTTTGAAAAAAGTGGTCAGCTTGAAAGAGCAGAAGAAGCATATTTCAATGGAGCTGGCACTGAACAGGGATTTGAAGAATTGTTTTCATTCTATGAAAGGACCAGATTTTTAGGCTCTAAAACGAATTCACACCTGACTAATTTCGCTGTTGCATCCATAGATTCTGGGCGTTATAATATGGCAATAAATATATTTCAACACCTGATCAGCATAAATGAGCAATACCCATATGGTAATCCAAGAGGAGAAAAAGAGATTGTAAGCAGAGATGAAGTTTTAAAAGATGCGCCAATGGGAATCATCAGATGCCTATTTTTAAAAGGTGAAATAAGAGAAGGATTGAAGATGCTAAGGGAAATGAAAACTTTGGAACACACCGAAGACTCATGAAAGCCTAAAGATCAAGTCTGATTATATTTGGTACCCTATCGAAACCAGAATCAAAAGATCGTACTTGCTAAATCCTGGTCCAATTCTTTCGTAATATCAAATGTTCTTCCTAACTTGAATTTTCCAGTTAACTCTGTAAGACTACTACTATTTTTAAACCAGGAAATTGTTTTGCCACTTACAAATGTTAATTCGATCAAAATCACGATCATATGTAAGATCAAATTATAAATTATCTAGCATACCTATCCATCGAGAACTCATAGCGAGTTCGAGAGTCTGAAAACGACTATCTGGCGCTTCTCATACTTGACTCCCTAGTCGTCAAGATGCATTCAGCACTATCGTGCTGAACGAGCCATTCTTTCAGTTTCGTCTCTCTTCTTCATCGCATAGCTGTTCTGAAGATCCCCTTTTGCCGTAAATATAATTTCACTGGCTAGAGAGTCTGCAAGAGATTTTGGCTTGTTGAACGAACCCATGATTGCTGCCAACGTCATGTTTCTCAATGCCATGTCCAACCTTCTTGTTGCTGAAAGATCAACTGCAATCTGGTAGCTCACACCACCATAGGAAACACGTGTTACGTCTTCCCTTGGAGCTGAGTTTTCTAATGCTTTAATGAATACTTGAATTGGATTCTCTTTGGTCTGCTCTGCAACGATATCAAGAGCTTTTTCAACTACTCTCAGTACTTTAAGCTTCTTGCCCTGTAGATTACCATGAGTTCTGATGACCTTACCTGAAGTTTTTTCACCAGTACCACCACGCATGAGCTTATTTGCCAATCGTTCAATGATATTTACACTTGCCTTACCCAATACCTTCTTCATGTGCCTTCCTGCACTGTGAGGAATTGCTATTGGTTTAAGAGAAACTACCTGTGCAAGGCTCTTATCTTTTATATCTACAGTGAAATCGTATTTACCAAATAATTTATCCATAATCATCTACCCTCAACATTCATACAAATACCGTCGCGACATTATTGTTGCATTGCAACAATATGCCCATTGTTCGATGTTTCGAACAATTGGGAGCGACCTGCAAAACTACCTCTTAGGCTTCTCCTTTCTGCCTTTTCTAAGCATCTGTAAGTCAGTATTATTTACCGATACAACTTTATAACGAACACCAGGCATGGAACCCATCTGACCTCGTTGGCTTCCACCTAGACCTGCAATAATTACTTCGTCGTGTTCATCAATAAAGTTGATGGATTTTTCACGTGTTGCGTGAGCACTAACAATCTTACCATTTTTGATTAGTTGAACTTTTACACATTTAATAAGACCAGAGTGAGGCTGTTTTTGTTCCAGAACTATTTTTTCTAGTACAATGCCCTTTGCTTGTGGTGCTCCTTCTAGAGGATCATACTTATCCTTGAGCTTGAGTTTTCTTCTCTTCCATCGCTTGCTGAGCCATTTATATTTTGCTCTTTTTTTCTTAATATTTCTTCCTGCGAATTCACCATTTGCCATTAAAACATCACCAATTTTACGATTAAGCGTTAATTATACTGATTATATAAATATCTCTAATAAGAGAGCATAAAATCATTGAATTTTGTGCGAATTGTAAATTTGATTTACTATCAGAGAAATAAATTGTACTCGGAAGGGTTTTTAAAGACTGCTATTGAAGCAAGTTTGCAGGAGTAGGATTTCTAAGTGCGGTGCTCGGACAGAAAACCAGGACTTTTCTACCATCATCTCCCTTTATTTGGATTGCATCAAAATGAGTAAGCAGATTCTGTTCCATTAAAGCAAATAGAGGTGCAAAGTGCGTTGGAACGCGTTCGGATGAGATATGAAAAGCAATCGGATTGATATCTCCGGGGATATTAGATGGTACCGTAGGCGCGAAGAATTGTGAACTTCTCGCACTTGATTGAAGATTAAAATAGAAATGTTCGATATGACCCCTTAATCTGAAACCGTCTACAGTGGATACGGTTTGTCCAATGGAATTTGTATTAAACGCTCTAACGATTTCATCAACACTGTTAAAAACAGCTCCGTCTAACCATAAACGATATATAGGAAGTAAAGAAAGTAACTCTTTTGTCGAAGCAAACCCGCTTTCTCTGGCTCTGATGGTTGCTTCCCTAAACTCTTCGCATTTTACAGCAATTTTTTTGCAGGTTTCATAATCCAATGGATCGTTTTCCATTTTAATAATAAGAACTTCTACTTCTGCCATGATCCTTCTTGCGGAATTAACGGCATCTTCAAAAGCATGATTTGGAGAAACCTTCATGTTCTTTCCTGAAAAATCTCGATTATAAATAACTTGCATATCTTCATTATTTCTTAGGTATGCTGTATTGGCAGCTTCTATTAACTTAACTGATTCTTTTATTCTCCTAACTGCTTCTACGTTCAATATCGCCAAAAGCAATGAACCGATCGATTGATAGATTTTTGAGTATAACTCTCGCTTTACGAGCTCCATTTCTTGTTTATCCAAAGTTATTTTTCCTTCTAAAACTTCTCTTGGGAATGGTAAAAAGAATGCCATACATTTGTAATGCGCAGGTTGGGCAGTGAGTACATCAAGCATAGTATGAAATCCTTTTGTTCCGCTTTCTTCGCCCCTGCGTTGAAGTGGCGATTGAAGCAATCTAAGAGCAATGGCTCTTCCAGGATTAGGATTATCTGTCATAGAAAACATTTAGCTGAATAGTATTTATAAATATATACCTTTTACCACAAACATAGTACAAGACTCAAGAACGATTGTTCGAAACATCGAACAGTGCTCCATAAATCGGTTTGCCGATTTATTGGACACGAAACGAAAAACTGAAAACCCTTAACCCAACAACCCAGCAATGGAATTTATACCTAACATTAAAAACGCCATATCCATGAGAACAACTAGAAGTAGTATTGCTAATTTTAAACTTGAAAATAAACTAACTATAGAAGTTTTTATACTACCAATTTTCAACCTCTGAGTGTGTATCGCTTTAGAGATATCTAGAATTTCGCTTTGAGTACTCGCAAGATTCTTTCTGTGCTCAACAAAAGTACTTGCAGTATTGCCCATGGACACAGCACTGGCTTTCATGTCAGAACCAACTGAAATAAAATTGTCAGCATATGAACTAAGACCGATTGGACCTAGGCTAACTAACTTTAGACCATTACCCAGATCAGTGGCAGCAGTTCCCATACCATTCAAAGAATTTTTCACACTGTTCAACGAAACTTCTAGACCAGTCAACGTGGCATTAGTTGTATTTAATTCTATACCCACACCATCCACAGTTTGTTCTACCTGTAGTAGTGTTTCTGAAGCCGTGTCTATTTGTACATTAAGAGTACCTTCGAGAGTATCTATAGCAGAATAGAAAATAAAAATAAGTATCCAGGAAAGAACAATTCCGATGAGACCTATTATAAGGGAGAGACCATACATCGGTTTTTGAAATGTTTTAAGTTGTTTCAGCAAGGACATAGATTGCTATAGATTGAAATATTAATAAACTTAGAGAAAAACAGTGGTAAAATATGTGTTTTTAAATGCTCTCAGACATAGTAAAATACGAATTCTATGAAACTAAAGTTTATTGATAAAGATAAAAGTGGAATTGCAAGATACGTCCCTACAGTAGTAAAACTCTGGAAAATTATTTTAGATAGACAACCGGCAAACGACAATGTACTAAGAGGGCTAATAAGGAAAAAAGAAATAGATATAGCTGTTGAAACAATAGTATCATCCCACGATCCAGAAATAATAAGAGTGGTTGCAGGGATGATTTGCAGAACACGTGAAACCAGTCAGACTGCAGTCCAAGTTCTTTTAGGAGTGATCAGGAAAGATGTTAAAATATTTCCAGCAATGCCAGAATTAATGAGAGCATTGAAGTCAACTGTGCCCTATGTGATTGCCGGAACAATTTTAGTTTTGAAAAAAGCTGCCCATGAAGGCCAAGATATATCTGAGGCAAATGAAATTCTACTGGAAGAAATAGAAGACACGCTTCTTAGCTCAGACACAAAACTAGAGGCGATTAGTGCACTGCTAAAATGTAAGCCTGATGACCGAATTAGAGAGATATGCATCTCAAAACTATTGCACGATCTTGTTTATAGTAGAGGTGGAGATGACGGACTAAAAGTATTCGAAACTTTAGTCAGAGTAGCTGATACGACAGATGGAGTAACTAGAGATGTTTTAACAACTAAAATTACAGAAATTGTTCATTCTAAATTATTTGGAAAATTAGCTGAAAGAAACAACGTCTTTTACGAAGAACTTGTTACCTATCTTGCAAATACCATGAAAATAATACAAGGAAGAGAAAATGAAACACGTGAAACTGCAACCGCCTAGAGGCAACAAAAAATCGAAAGCCCTAATTCTAAAGGGGAAGAGTATATTAGAAGAACCCTTAGTTCGTTCAGTAAAAGATACTATACACGAACTTTTAAAGCTGGAAAGACATGAAGAGGTATATTATAGATTCATGGGAAAATCTGCAAAAAACATAAGAATAGTCGTAGGATTTCTAAAGGACAACGACCCTAAAGTCAAATTATCTGCAACCGAAGCATTATATAAGAAAACTATGGAGGGAGGTTTAGATACCTGTCCATTCAACGAACAACTTACTCAAGCACTTTTAGACAGTGATTTGGATTCAAACATGGACGAATTAGAAACAGTATCTAAATTAATGACAATGATAACGAATAATGCATTAGAAAATTGCGACGTTTCTAAAGCAATTAGAAAGATTTTTGATTCTTTTTTTTATTCTGATTATTTGAATATTAGAACAGATGCACGCCATTGTATAGATCGCATGTTACATTGTAAGTCAGGTAAAATAATAGTAAAAGAATTAAGTAGAATAATCAATGGAAATGAGGTAGATAAGATAAGTATTGCACTTGAGTACTTAGGATTTGCAGGTAAACTACAAATTGACATATCCCCTGCAGTAAAAAAAATAATAGCACTATTAAATAGTGAAATATTACGTTTTGAAGCCAGAGCAGCATTGGAAAAAAATATACGCGTTAATGCTAGCAGAAAAACAATAATTACTGGACTCTGTGAAGTACTAAAAAATAGCACAGCAGAACAAAAAGATGGGGCTTTCCGAATTATTAGATATTGTAATAACGGAAGATATGATACCTCTGAAACAATAAGACCCTTGCTCGAGTCATTATTAACAGAAGGAAGAATAGATGAAGGATTAATTTTACTGGGAATGTCGGTTCCAATTAGAAGTTCAAATATTCTAAAATTCATAGTCCAACAAGGAGAGAAACCTGCTCTTAAATTTTTTGAAGAAGTAAGAATAATAATAGATTCCAAGGAATTTGAATATGAAAGTCGAAGAAATAGTGAAAATTATGTTAATTTTATAGACTGCGTGGCAGAACTTAGTGAAATTGCCGGAAGAATAATAAATAGAAAGAGTGAAGCAAATGAAACACGTGAAACTGCAACCGCATAATAGAAGAAGCAGAAAATCTGCCAAAATTACTGAACCATTAGCTGAATCCATTGTAAGAAAAAATAATAGAGATATAAAAGAAATAGGAAAATTGTTTTCTAAGATAATTAATAGTAGTGGCATTGCCAGTTTAAATGAGATAGAAAAACTGAGTAATGCTGCATCAGCACTTATGACTATGGCATCTAAAGGTATAGATATTTCTGACGCAATACCTGGAATTGTCTACGGAGCAACTAATGATAAATGTACATTGTACCATTTACTACAGTGGAGAACTACTGGAAGACTTTACCCCTTATCGCATTCTTTGATTTTTTCTGTAGATAATCCAAAATCCAGAGAAACTGCTACATTTGCAGTTCTAGAATTACTGAGTAAATGCGGTTTAGGGATAAAAACTGAACTTATTAAGGGATTGTTAACTAAGAGTGAACGCCAAAAGACAGATGGCGTAAGCATGGCTAAATTTATTCCAATATTTACTACGGCAATAAGTAACGAACCGGTAAGTGTCGATGCGACCAAAATACTGATTAATATGATTATTGCTGGAATTGATAGAGATGAAGTGATTGAAGCAGTTAAGAAATTAAAATCAAATCGCATAGATGAAGGATTTGGAAGAGATACGTGGTACAAATGTATGGTGATAATTGCAACCACTATTGATTTGGATATTATAACTGAAATTCGCATATTAACCAGAGAATTATCATCTGAAAGTGAACAGATTAGATGGTTATGCGATGAAAAATTGAAAAGAGCACTTAGGAGAGAAGGTATAAGAGATAAATTATTGGAAGAAATTTCATGCATAGTGGCAGATGAAAATGAAACAACAGAAGTTAGAAGAATGGCTGTGGATTTGATATTTAGAGAAAGATCAGATGGGCGTTATATATTCAGTGCCATACCTGCATTGATAAGAGCACTTGGAGATGAAAGACTAGAAAAAATAGGAGGAAGTGACGTATTACACATATTAGAGGGTTGTATAAGATCTAAAGATGATTTGCCCATTCGGTCGTATTCCGAAGGGCAAAGTTGTGTAAATTCGGGTGCCGAATTGACACATGAAAGAGAAACAGTAGTAGAATCAATAATGGAATTTATGGATAGCAAGGAATTCTACGTATGTATTACAGAAAATAATACCAGGTATGAAAGAATAATAAATGCATTTATAGAACTAATGAATGATTTGAAACGAGTTATAAAAGAAGAAGAACAGACTGAAATAATAGATAGATATAGAGATTAAAAAATAATAAAATAATTATACTAATTTTCCAAGAGCAGGATAGGCATCAAACATATTCATCTGCTCCATCTGCTCGTACATCTTGTAGAGTATACCTACAGTAAGTAAAATTCCAGTACCTGTACCCAATGCACCAGTAAGATCAGCCATACCTGCAAGAAGACCTACAGAGAACGAACCAAGAACAGTAAGTGGAAAGATATATTTGTTCAAAATTGTTTCCAGCATTCTTGGATCACGCCTGAAACCTGGAATTTGTAATCCTGAGCTCGACAGTTGATTTGCAACACTCTTGGCATCCATGTTAGCCGTTTCTACCCAAAACATACCAAATAGAATTGAAACCGTCGACAGGAATAGGATATATGTAATCGCATGAACCCATTCTGGTATGCCAGTTAGAGGAGTAAGCTGCGTAAGGTAACTGAAATGTATTTCTGAACCTTGACCGGGGAAAAATGGAGTTAAGAAGTAAAGGAATCCGTCTATCAGTCTGCCGTCTGGACTGACGACTGCAATTGAATCCCACCCTTTTCCAACAAGAATCCCGCCAGCAAATAGTTGCATATTAAGTATCAGTGCACTTGCAAAAATAACTGGAATGTTTGAAACGTAGAAAAATTTCAGTGGGAGCTTTGGTGAAAATCCTCGAACTTTTTCAAATGCGATTGGAATTTCTACCTTTATCCCCTCAGCATAAACACATATTATGAATACTAAAATGGTAAATATCAGTGGGAGCATCCTCAATAAAGCCTTGGGAATGGCCTCTGCACCTCCACCTATAGCTGGATTTGTAACGATGTTTATAACATCAGCAAATATATTGAGTGCACCACCAACTATTGCAAGAGAAACACCTGCTGCGATGAATAATGAAATACCAGAACCTATACCATATTTAGAAACTATGGAATCTAGATAAAGCACAATAATAGAACCTATGGCGATCTGCAAAACTACTATAAATGGAATAAATGGAGTAAGTGCGCCTAGATCTGGAATCAATTGTACTTTGCCAGGGAAAACAAAAATTATTGCTTCCACAAATGCTAAGATAATTCCCAGGATTTTCTGAACTTCGTGAAATTTTTGTTTATCTTCCTTATTCTGCATGTCTAATTTAATAATTCCTGCACCGACGAATAATTGTAAAAATATACTTGCTAATACCAGTGGACCAATACCTGCAGTTAACAAACTTCCAATTCTACTTGCAGTGATCGTCTGAAGGAAATCAACGGCACCACTTGTTGGTTGTACACCAAAAGCAGTAACGTGATACATTATAAAAAATATTACAACTGCGATTCCAGTCCAAACTAACCTTTCCTTTGTACTAGGAGGTCGTTCTGGATTTTTAATTTCTGGCAAAACTCCAGCTGCCTTGTGTAAAATATCAATTATAGCATTACTCATAAAGTTCACTTTAAAAATAATTAAGTTATTAATTGATTTTGAAGTACATATTTAAAAAGGCTTTGTTAGTTTTAACATAATTTTAGAGTTAAAGGATTTAAAAAAATAAAAAAAATAAGAGTTATGCTGTCTTCTTTTCAAAAGCAATCAAAGAGCCACCGGCCTTCTTGATTTTCTCTTCAACATTTTTGCTCCAGGATAGCGCTTTTATAGTTACAGGCACCGTAAGAATTCCTGTTGCCAATATTTTACCAGCAAACTCGAAATATAATTTTCCATCTTTCTTCTCGAGTTTATTGGTTATTGCTTGCCTATCGATATCGTATAAATTTACAACTGGAACTTTCTTAGTATTAGGTCTTACGAAACCATATGCTCCGAAATAGTCTGGATCATATTTAGTAATCCAAGTATACTTGTGCTTGTGAAGACCAGCATTACCTCGACCGCCGCGGTTACCGCTTCCTCTTCGGTTCTTTACGTTTCCGGCACCGTTAAATCTGAGGCCTAGGTATTTTCTCTTTTTTACTGTTTTTCTTCGTGTTGGCATAAATATCATCTCAAGCTTCTAGCATCTACCATCTAGCAATTTTTATACTTACATCATCCTTATCAATAAATCATCCATGTCTGGACGCTTACCTAAATCACCGAATGGATAATTTCTCTTTATATCCTTGTAACCTCTGCGAGGTGGATGGAGCCTGAATACCGGATCTAATTTTTTCTCTCCTTTTGCTTTACTAAAACGCGTTGAACCGCTTTCTCCGCGTTTTGCAATTAATTTTGTAAGTGTTTCTTCTTTGATACTTCCAAATGCTACGTAATCTTTAACTAAATTTATCATACCCATATATTGTGGAGTAGTAGGTATGAAAACACAATGATGAGGTTTTGAAAGTCTTAATCGTTCCAACGTGTGTTTTATCTTAGGTTCCATGTTTCTAATACCTCTAATTCTAACTACTGCAATTTTAGGATATGAAGAAGCTGGTAAAGATTGTGGCGTTGCTACTACTGCTTTCTTTGGAGTTTCCTTTACAGATTTTTTTGGTTTTTCTTTTGTTTCTGTCATTTTTTACACCCATATAATTACAATATAATTTTATGAAGCAGGAGTTTTCTGCTTATTAAGATTTTCCAATGCGTTTATGGTAGCAACAGACATATTATAGAGATTACTTCCACCCTGTGCTGAGCTCCATACATCTTTCACACCTGCAATTGAAAGTACTTTTTTGACTACATCATTTGCAGCTACACCCAACCCTCGGGGAGCTGGCTTTAATGTTACCGTAGTACTACCCATCTTACCAGTAGTTCTCTGAGGTAATGAATGTTGAACTTGGCATCTGCATTCCCAACTGCCACAGCCACTTTTTATTGAAATTACATTTTTCTTTGCATTTCTTACTGCGTATTCCATGGCAGGCTTCATTTCATCACTCTTGCCTACGCCTAGACCCACATGGCCTTTTCTGTCTCCTATAACTACAACGACACGAAATTGAGTTCTCTTGCCGCTGTCTGTTACTCTTTGAGTAGTTTTAACTTGCAATGTTTCAGTTTCAAGATCAGGAAGTAATACGTCTACTACTTCAGGCTCCAATATTGGTTTCCCCATATCGAAGACCTGCTCAATAGCAGAAATTTCTCCAGACTTAACCATTTTGCCAATAGAAGTTTTAGGATCCCACATTTCTCGATTGATAAGTTTAAGTTTTTCTGCCATTTATAATCACCGTATTAACCTGCAATTTTCTTCTTTGTATTTTCGAAAGAGGATTTAAGATCTTCTGGTACTTTTGATAATTTGTCAGTTGGTATTTTATCTTCTGAGAAATTTGTCTTCAAACCAGAATCCACTGCTCCCTTTAATGCAGCAAAAAGAACACTACCTTTTGTTGGAGGGTGCATACCAATATCGACTATGAAATCTGAAATGTTCTTAAGTTTTGCTTGCTTGCCTGCATATAATCCTGCAAGATAAGCAGTATAAACGTTTCTTTTAGCAGGCCAACCATATAATTCTTTTAACTGTGCCGAACTAAAAGATAATATAGTTTTGTCACCGGCTGATTCGAAATTTATGAATTGTATTAATATATTTCTGTTGGTTTTTCTTAAAACCATTCTTGTAGAATTACTTTTTACAAGTGACAGTCGCTTGGCATAATTTGTCTTACCTTCTCGTCTTCTTCGAAAGTATACTTTGTAATTTGGATTTTTTGCTCTTGTCATATGTTACACCTAAATTATTTTTTCTTCTCCACTGGTTTTACCGTAACTACTTTCGGTTTTTCCTTTGAAACTTCTTTCTTTGATACTGTAGCAGTTGCGGCTTGTTTTATTACTTGTTTTGCTGCTTTTTTTGCCACGAATTTTGACACGGTTTCCTTAACTTCACCTACCAAAGAATTATCCTTTAGGTAGAGAAGCATAGTTCTCTTATTCTTAAATATTCCACTCTTGATTTTCATGTAAACAGTACGCTTATCAGTTTTCTTAACTGCACCCTGTGCGGCTAATTCTACCAGATACTTCCTCTGAGATCTTACTCTCTTCATCCATTCGCCTTTGGTTGCGTTAACTACACCGCGTCTTCCGGCTTCTCCTCTTCTCTTTTTCTTATCTTGTTTTCTCTTTCCTATGAATTTAGCAGTATATACAGTACCATCGTTTATAAGATTTTGAACATCTACTCGAGTTAATGCATCTTCCACACGCTGGAGCTCATCAGGCTTCATCCTGATTTTGTTTTCTCCAACACCGAGAATATCTGCTGCGAGTCGTCTTACAGTATAAATTGCCATATTATCATTTCACCTTAGTAACTTGAGCTGAACCCTTGACTTTATTTTCTTTAGACACTTTCTGCTTCACTGCAGGATTAAGAACGTCTAACTTCAATTGTTTTGCTTTTTCAATTATTTGAAGTTTCTTTTTATTGCCAACTGCAGCTGCAACTCTTACTACTTTATTTGTTACTCCATCAAGATCGGAAAGATTATTTACTAGTATTTCTAGCTTACCCAATGGATGAAGATATCTCAATGAAGGTGGGTTTCTATAACCTACTCTTGGTGCTGCACCGGCAAACTTTTTCCTAATTCTTTTCTTGTTATCTACACCTCTTGGTTTTCTCCATCGTGCTTTTACGGATTTGAAGAACCCGAGGTTCATAACATTGAATGTTGGTTTTTTCTTTTTTTGTAGAGACATAAATATCACAGTTTAATTTTAATCAATTGGGTAAAGACCATCTTGGAAAACTCTTCCATCCTTGAATCTTATTTTAGTTGCTCTTTTCAAATTGGAATAGGTACCGCCTAATTCTTCTATATCTATGCAGGAAAGCATAACTTCCTGTCCTTTTATGACAAGTTTTGTACTTCCCACTAGAATTGCCTTTCTTGCTTGTTTCTCTCCTAGAAAATTCTTTATAGTTATATCGTGTCCTTTGACTTCAATTGTTATTGGAAAGTGAGCATAAATTATCTTCAATTTCTTTTCGAATCCTAGAGTTACTCCCTTAAACATATTCCCCAAATGAGCAAATGTTGTATTGACCAATGCTTTGCTGTCACCAGTAACATCTACGTTTCCACTTGCAACTGTAACGTTAACTAATCTTGAAAGAGTTCTCTCGAGATTTCCCTTTGGACCTGATACTTTCAGTTTGAGACCTTCGACAGACACATTCACTTTTTCCGGAATTTTAACCATAAATATCACATTAGTAAACGTAAACCAGGAGTCTTCCTCCTACTTTTCTTTTATCAGCTTCAGTATTAGTCATTATTCCTTGAGACGTGGATACAATTAATAAACCTACACCGACACCTGGAATATACTGCTGCTCTTCCTTCGCCCAATCATGACGTTTCACTGGAAATCTTGGTTTTATAACACCACAATTATTTATTCTTCCACCTAGTGCAACGCTATAAAAGCCACCACGACCATCATTATTAAACTTGAAATCTTCGATATATTTGTGCTGCTTCAAAACATCAAGTATGTTTGCAACTAACTTCGTAGCTTTAACTGTACATTGGCGCTGGCCAACGTTTTCGTGAGTTTTTATTGTGTTAAGAGCATCTGCGAGATAATCAACTGACATGTATAAATCACCATTATCCTCCATACTTCCTGAAACCGATACTTTCTGCTATCTCTCTGAAGCATCTCCTGCAAACATGGAGAGAATATTTTCGTATAAGGGCGCGATTGTTGCCACAAATTCTGCAACGTCGTTTTCCTTTTCCTTTAAATTGTTCTTCAATAGAAACTGGCATCGTAATCACATCAATAATTATTCTTCCACTTTAGCCTTGAGTACGCTTTTTGCGAACACAATTGCTTCATCTTTTGATATTCTATGCTTTTTACCTATGATTCCACTTCTCAAGCGTCTTTCCTGAACACGCTTTCCTTTTCTTTTGAGAGTTACACATACATCAAAACCGAACATACCAATTTTAGGATCGTATTTAGCACCTGGAAAATCGATATATTCTTTCACACCGAAAGAAAAATTTCCATGCTTATCGAAATTACCTGCGCGCAGGAAACGTTTATTAGCTATGAATGCTTTT
Organism: Microcaldota archaeon; assembly: GCA_030648615.1. Classification (GTDB taxonomy): domain Archaea; phylum Micrarchaeota; class Micrarchaeia; order Anstonellales; family Bilamarchaeaceae; genus JAUSHJ01. The sequence continues at coordinate 23,417 of JAUSHJ010000045.1, forward strand.
TCTATGAATTCGTAGGCAGTTTTCTTTCTGAGTGTTACCTTTGCACCTATTGGCAAACCAACACGTAATTTGAATACTGGATTTCTTTTCTTCGCAAGCGTTTCTATCGGAGTACTTTTAGTAAGCCTAGATATTAGATCTTTAGCATAGTCTAACCGTTCACCAGGTGAACCTACACCTATATTTACGGTAACCTTATCAACTAATATTTCTTTCATTTTTTCAGACATATGAACTACACCTGTTTTATTGAATCATCAACTGGGAAAAGATACTTGGCGACAGTAATAAACTCACTGCCGTTTGCTTCTAATTTTGCTTCATTTTCCTTTCCTTCTTTTCTTAGTATTATTTCCTTGAGAGTTGCAATCATACCTGCGTGTTTTCCTTCTGTTATCAGGCATTTTACACCTATTTGAAGTTTTATAAGCGAACTAAACTTTGCTTCTGGAATAGTAATAATTACACTATCACCAACATGAACATTATTATCTGCAAGTAAATTTCTTCCATCATGGAACGTAAGATTAATCTTGCCTTTCTTAACCACGTGCTTCTTTACTACTTTTACTATTTTCTTTGAAGTTTCACTCTTGGACAATTCCTGCACTGCGATTCTTGCCTTGGAATCAACAATTAAACGATAGTATTTACCAGAACTTTCTAATGAAATTACATCCATTAAACCTACTGGAAATTTTACTTCGGTCCTTACCTTACCATCTACTTTCAATAATCTTGAATTTAGGATAGATCTAACTTCTTTCTGTGTCTTGGCTACTCCAAGTACATCTCTTAATAAAACTGCAAGAGGCATTGAAAATTTCAATGGATGAGGACCTGGGTGTGGCTTAATTAACCATGTATACTCCTTCTTATTTTGTAAAGGAATTGATTTTGGAATCGCGATTCTTTTCAAATGTCTTGTTCTTCCGATTTTTGCCATGTATTTTACACCTTAGTTTTATACGCTTTTGACAGTTTTTGGTTTCTTCTCCGATTGATCTTCCACTGCAATCGGGGATTCTACCTTAACATGTTCTGATTTAGTTACTTCATCTGTTTTTTCAACTTTTGTAGTTGTTGGAATAGTTGTGAATAATTCTTTTCTCTCCTTGGTCATTTCTAATTCAAGTAGTAAAAGATTTGAAGCATCAAATGGCACTGGAATTTCCTTGGCCTTTAAATTCTTTCTTGTTATCCCTTCTATGGTGACCTTCGAATGAATATAACTAACATCGGATATTTTTCCTGTTTTCCCTCTAAAACCGCCGCGCATTATTTTTACCTTGTCACCTTTGTGAACAAGCAATGAACGCTTTTTTGCTTTCATTTTGGAACGTAAATCTTTGCCTAAGTGAGCGTGAAGAAATCCTTTCTTCGTATGAAGCTTTGATTTGTATCTTTTCGTTCGTTCTGTATCAGGTTTCAAATTATTCACCGATTGTTGCAAGACACTTCGTGTCAGCACACATTATATTACTCCGCCTGCGATTGCAGCGACTTTTGGGTATCTTTCTGCAACTTCTCTTGCAACGACACCTTTAATCTCAGTACCCACAGGTAAACCATCTTCGGTTATAAGAACTGCAGCATTATCTTCAAACATTACTCTTATGCCACTTACTCTCTTGAATTCTTTTCTCTGTCTTACGATCAATGCTCGTACGACTTTCTTTATCATTTCAGGGTTTCCTTTTTTCACTGAAGCAATTATAATATCCCCAATGCCTATTGATGGATTTCTTGAACGTACTCCTTTTGTTCCGAGTGTACCTATTACGAATAGTTCTTTTGCACCACTATTATCATTGCAAACCAGATATGAACCGGTTGTAAGACCTTTTGTAATTTTTGCTGTGAGTCCCTTCATAATAATCTAATCCATTTATTTAGTTTTAGTGAACAAGTTCACTGCTCCACGTTACTCCGTGGATGGCTTTACAATTTCCAAAACAGTCCATGCCTTTGTCTTGCTGATTTTTCTGCACTCGCCCACGGTTACAACATCTCCTATTTTTGCTCCGATGCAAGCTGGATTGTGTGCTGGAATTTTTGAATGTTCCTTTGCCCATCGCCTATATTTCGAAAGGAATTTTGTAATGTCGAGTTCTACCACTGCGGTTAATTTAGCTTTTGTGGTAACTACTCTACCTTCTGTTCTTCCCCCTCGAACGCGAATGGTTCCGTGAATATAACAATTTTTATCTGTGCATTCTGTTGTCATTTATATACCTCGACATGAGCATCTCTAAGTTATTTAACGCCACTATAATGAGGCGAAGCTTGAACTGGTTTCTCTCGAAACATTCAAGGTATTCGAAGTTAGATCTCGTATCCGTTAGACACGAGCTCTCGATGAAAGTTCAATTTCATCAAGATTAATAATTCTAATCGAAAATTTTAAAATTCTAAAGTTAATTTAAGAGGAAGGATTTATAAAGACTCCTACACTTTCTTCGCTCGATCTTCAGGTCTGAACATTATTTCCTTTCCGTCTATGTCAAAAGTACTCTTGTCTCCTAGATAAAATCTAAAGGTACAAGAACGTTTCTGTAACTTTTTTTCTTGTCCGACCTTATTCTCAATTACAATTAAATTTTTCGTCTCATCAACTATTTTTCCTTTAGCACCAATCATATTTCTAGAGTGAGAATTTACAACTTCCACCATAAGACTAATGAATGTTGCATAGAGAATTGTTTGTCTGTTACGAAACATCTGTTGCACCTTGTAAATTTTCTGGAATGTTTTTCTTTAATGTAAGTACTATGTCAGCTGTAGAAATTTCTCCGTTTAAATACTGAAGAAAGAAAGGTTGTGATTTCCTTGAAGTTAATCCAGTAAATATAATTTCAGGATTATTATTTAAATCGATAATTTTTCTGCAGGCAATTAAAACAATTTCAGGTTTTTGTGAAAACAATACCAGTGCATCTGGATTAAGAGCAAGAAACGAAAGTATATTGTCCATACCTCGCTTAGTTACTCTTGCTAGTTCAAGAAATGAATTTGGATTTCCCATAAAAGCTAGAGAAAGAGTGTTGGATAAATGTTTAAAACAGGAGAAAGCTTTTTGACGGGTCGCAATTGCAATCTCAACAAAAAATGCTGGATCCTTGCTAAAAAGGTTAGATGCTGCCTCATATTCTAATAGTCTACTAAGAGAATTAAAAACCATGAAAAGACCGTTGTCACTACTTGCTAGAGCCATTTCAACAAACGGAGTAGGGTCAGCTACAAAAAATTTATAGAATATTGTACTGTATTTAGAATTCTCCAGACGATAGATAGCCCGACTAAGATTTTCATCAGTGAGTGTTGCTTTCAATTTATTGAGTGCGTCTCTTACCAGTTCGAGTTTTTTATTTGGGTTATCACTATTTATTATAGCTAAGACCATACCGTCAGAGCAACCTGAGCCTACTGCATGTTTGATGCCTTCAGGAGTTCGTTTTGTTTTTGGTTGAGTTGACATAAATAATACCTATAGATATATTGGATAGTGAAGTAAATAAATTACGTACTTTTTGTTTTTCTTAATTCTTCTAAGTCTAGATAAGTATTAGTTACAATGACGTATTCACCCTTAGGATGTAGCCTTATCAAACTTTTCAAGAAATTGAAAAATTTCAGATGTAAATTCTTTTGGAAAAAAATCAACTAAAATTAGTAAATATTTATTATCCATATTTTCAAAAAATGAAACGAATACTGCATTTTGAACTTCGTCCTTGCTCTCTTCTTGACACCTCAATATAAATTGTGCAATTCTTTTTGTTAATTCCGTATCTTTTTTTGTAATTGCATCTTCACAAAATCTACGAAAATAACCAAATACAATATTAACTCCAATATCACAATCTTCCTTATTATTTTCATAAATCTGTTTAAATTCAGGAAATGAGTTTATAAGTTCTTTAATAAAATTTTTTTCATTAATTTTTGAATTATCACTATTTGCTATGACCCAACCCGTACCGTCAGAACAGTCTGAACCTACAGCATGTTTGATATTTTCAGGAGTTCGTTTTGTGCTTGGTGGAGCTTTTTCTCCTTTTTGTTGATCGCTAGATCGAAGCTGAAAAATTAGCATTATCTCACTTCTATGCTTTCCTTGGGATAACCGAGTTTCTCAAGAACAGCTGACACATTCTTTTTGTGATTACCCTGAAGAATAATTATGCCATCTTTAGATGTACCGCCACAGGCAAACTTGTGCTTAAGCTCACTGGCAGTCTGATCAATATGTTCCTTTTCTATACCTTGAATAATAGTAACTAGTTTCTTGAATTTCTTGGCAGTAGTATAAATAGTAATTTTATTAGCTCCTTGTTTGTCCAAGACTTCACATACACAAAGATCCTTCAATAAGCCGCATTTGTTGCAAATATCTGCCATTAATAATTTACCTCGATAGGTTTATATGAGTATGAACGAATTTAAAGTAATGTGTTCACAGTGACTTCAAACATTTAATTATACTGCTGCTTTCCTTGCCAACTCGCCAATGTGGAATTTCAATGCTGCAATAGTTTTTCTCACAGACTTGGATTTTTCCATCTTCCCTTCTCCGTGGAGTTCCAGCATTATTCTTTCCATTTCAAGGACTTTCTGCTCTGCCTGAACTTTTGAAAGTTTCTTCATTTCGATTTTTTTGATTAATGCCATAAATTTTCACCAAATTTATTATCTCAAAAATTGTGATTTTCTCGATGCCATAGGTATCACTTATCACTTTGCAACTGGTTCGCTCTTAACTACAGATGGAGCTACCGATGGTCTAACTGCAGGTTGTTCTCCTTCAATCGTTTCAGCCGCAGTTATTACCTTTGGCAACGAAAGTACGTGAGTAGATTTCTTATCTGGAAATACAGTTCCCGGTGGAACTATTCTGACTAAAACACCAATAACACCAAATTTTGTAATTGCATGAAAATGTGCTTCTTTTACAAGTCTTGCTGGTTCACCTGCTTTTGGTATAAACCCACCTAAAACACGAAGGGTTTTTGCACGACCACCTTTGGACATGACACCAGATGCAACAATTTCTGCACCCAATGCACCTGCACTTATTATTTCCCTAAGGAAGTAATGTAATATTGAACGTACTTTCTTTCCCATTTCGATGTGTTTTGCAGCTCTTTTTGCCAAAATTCTTGGTTCTAAAAACTGTTGTTTAACTTCGATAACACTTATCTGCGGGTTTTCAATTTTGAAATCTTTTTTAATATCATCAGTAAGATCGTTGATTAATTTTCCTCTTTTTCCAATTATTCTTGCAGGATTTATTACTTCTAAGGTGATTCTTGTTACCAATGGAGTTCTCTGAATATCTACGCTAGCTAAACCTGCACGGTCAAGCTTCTGCTCAAGATATTTCATAATCTGGTATTTGACTATTGGTTCCTCGATAAGTTTGTCTGCATATAACATCATTTCACCTTAGCTGCTTATTTTGCTTGATATTTGACTCCGAATGTTTCACCTTAGCTGTCTGTTTTGCTTCGGATTTTGCATCATGTTTTACTTCTGATCTCGTATCATGTTTTATTTCTGAATGTTCATGCTTTTCTTTTGTATCAGATGCCTCTAATTTTGTATCGTGAACATGTGGTTTTGCTTCAGTTTTAACTTCCTGTTTTGGATCTGGTTTCTTTATGTCAACCTTCTTCAAAGCTCCAGGAGTCCCTTTAAGGACTATTTCAATTCTAGCAGTGGAAAAGTTTTGTTTCATCTTTCTTCCTTTTGCTGATAGTCTACCATAAATCATTTTGGTATTTGCTGCTGCATGAACTACAATAAGATCATTTTCACCAAAACCCTTAACGCGTGCATTTGCAATGGCACTTTTCACTACTTTTAATACTGCAGCTGCGGCTTTCTTTGGATATCTTCCTTGTCTTCCTCCCAATTCTCTTCTGTGCCCAAGATTCTTATTATGACGAGCAAATAAAATTGGAATTTCTCCTTCTGCAGCTTTTTCCAAAAATGCAACAACTCTATCAGCTTTTTTCTGAGTTATTCTACCGCAAACCTGTGAAAGATCTCTTGTAGATGCATCTACTCCTTCCACTCTTGCGAATGCGAAGGAATTGATATCCTCTTTTGTTTCAAATGAGTAACTTTTTGTCATAATCATCACTTTAGTGGTACGAACTTGCTTCCTCTTGTTGCACCTACACCTGGACCAGAGTGTAATACTCTTCCGATAGTGTGCGAGAAGTCGCCGAGTCGTTTACCTACCTTATCATACGTAATTTCAACTGGTTTGAAATCTTTTCCATTATGAACGCCAAATTTTAACCCTACCCATTCAGGTATGATTACTGCATCTCGAACGTGAGTTCGTATAACCTTCTTTGGATTCGTAGTCATAACTTTCTTGACTTTTTCCATGAACTGTTTCAGTCGAGGATTATTACCGAGTCTTTTAAGAGTCCTTCTATTTCTAGAAGTGGTCATTTTCACGAAATCATCCATTGAAATGGATTTGACATTTTCTGCATCAATACCTTTGAAAGTTTCACGTCGCATTATCATTCACCTTGAGCGGCATCCATTGCCTTCTTTGATTTTCTTCTTCCAGTACTTCTGGCTGCTATGTGTCCTACCTTAGAACCTGGAGGTGATCCTCTAGCAATAGTAGTTGGCTTACCAACGTGGTGCTGTTTACCACCATGTGGGTGGTTATATGCAGACTGGTGAACCCCTCGGTTCATTGGCCAGCGTCTGTGTCTTGCAGTAAACTTATGGAATGAATTTCCTGCTTTAAGCATTGGTTTATCCAATCTTCCTCCGCCAGCTGCGACACCAATTTGTGCACGGCATTCGTTGGAAATTATTATTGTTGTCTTACTTGGCAACCTTAGATATACTACATCATTTTCTTTTGAAATTATATTTGCATAACTTCCTGGTGCGCGAACCATCTTGCCGCCGTCACCTGCATTTCTTTCAATATTAAATATATAAGCGCCATCTGGAATTCTGTAAAGAGGCAGTACACTCCCTAATAATAGTCTTGCCTGTGCACCGACTTCAATATAATCACCAATTGCAATTCCTTCTGGTGCTAGGACATATCCTACTTCACCATTATCATAACGAACACTAATAAGTATGGTATCTCTTGCTGGGTCATCGACTAATTTCAAAACTTTTCCTCTAAGTACGCCTGTCTTTTCAAGATCATCGTAACTTCTATAGTTCAAATCAGTCTTGAATCTACTTGTTGGAGCAATGTAACGCGGACTTGCTGAACCACGTCTCTGTTGTTTTAGTCTCTTACCCATAAATATTCACCAAATTTATAATCATTTATATTCTACATTTTACCAATCATCATTCTACCTTCTACCAATCATATTACGCCATCTTCAATTTAGTTGTAACGTCTTCTGCCTTGGAACCTGCTGCTAACTTTACCAGAGCACGTTTTACTCCCTTGGCAGTTATAAATGTTTTAACATGTACCACTTTGACAGCGAAAAGTTTTTCAACTTCATGCTTCACTTCTGCCTTATTGGCGTTCATACTTATCTCGAATGTTAATGTATTTTCGAATTCGATCTTTCCGATCGCTTTTTCAGTTTTAATTGGTGCTAGTAATATCATAAAATCACGCAAACATTTTTTTCAATTCGTTTAAAGCATTCTCACTATATATGGTTACCCTTCCACCAGCACAGCCAGGAGCCAAATGTTTTACTTTCAATTTAGAAGGTGAAACGGTTTCTACACCAGCAATATTTTTTGCTGCTTTCAAAACGTTTCCAGTGGCAACTACTAATGCACCTTTGCAACCATTGCTCTTGGAATTGATAACCATTGAATTTAAGTTAAGCAACTCGAAAACTTTTAATACGTCTTGAGTTTTCTTCAGTGATTCAAAAGAATTATCCATAACTAAAGGATAGGAGGCTAAGGAAAGTTTTTTGTATCTTGCATTTACAACATCCTTCTGAGCTGTTGCAGCCAATGCACTCATTAATGCTTTCCTGTATTCTTTCTTATTAACTTCTTCTATTATTTTAGTTTCAGGTTTTGGAGGATGTGCTCTTCTACCCTTAACAGCATGAGGAACTCGTTTTACTTTACCGAACTGTCCTTTTGGCTGGACTTCGTGAGGTAAGTGTGGAATACCTTTGTTCTTTATTGCACCGTACATTTCTTTTCTTCCACGGTATTTGGCACTAGTTTCCAAACCTGCAAATTTATAAGAACCCTTTGGCTGGTATTCTTTGCTTTCATCGCTAAGGACTGCTCGCTTTATCAAATCATCACGATAATGCCCTTCGAAAACTTCCGGCAAATCTATTTGTTTGAGCGCTTTTCCTTCAATCGAATATAATGTTGTTTTCATATGTTACACCTATTGCTTTGAATCCAAAGAAGTATAGTTAAGCTGTGGCTCCTTGAATGCTGGAGAACGAACACCTAATCTTAATTTCACAAGTCTCTTTGGTGGACCTGGCACTGAACCATGTACTATTATGTAATCATTTCTTACAAAACCATAGTGAGGAAAACCATCTTTTGGATTTATTTCTTCTACTTTCTCACTAATTTTCATAATTTGCTTATTCAACTCAGTTCTTTTATGATAACCAGTTTGACCAGCTTGTGGAACAGTGTAAAGTACGTAAGCAGGATGCCACTGACCCAAAGTACCTACGTGTCTATATTTACCTGTTGCTTTTCTTCTTTGCTTGGCAATACCAAATCTTTTTACAGGACCTTGCCAGCCTTTACCTTTTGTAATAGAAACAATATCTACGAATTCACCATGCTTGAAAACATCTTTTGCTCTTATTTCTTTGCCAGCCAATGTTTTTGCATATTCGATTTTTTCATTGACATCTTTTCCACCAATACCAAGTTCCATTCTTTCAATGTGCTTCTTGCCTATCTTGGTTTTTGATGGCTGTACGAAAACTAGTAAACGAACATCATTAACAGATTCTACTTTAACTTCCTTTTGCTGTAAAGGTTTTTTTATGTTGAGTAATTTTAATACAGTAGCATCTGCAGTTAAAACATCTGCAATTGAATCCATGCCATCGTAGCATCGATAACCATATACTTGTATTGGTGGCACTTCAATTACCGTTGCTGCACCAGTTAGCTCCTGACCTTTTGTAGGAGATTCTCTGTGATCTATATATGAAATATGAGTCATTCCAACTTTATATCCTGCAAATCCTAGAACACGTTTTTGTTCTTCGTCCTTCCAGTAAACCCTAGGGTTCTGACTAGCTGCCCTTTTTCTTGGACGGAATGCCATACTACCTCTGCGCGGTCTTCTTAAGTCTGTCATTGATAAAACACCTTATGTTTTTGAAATATCCCAATTGTTGCAATGCAACAATGGGCATCTTGTCGCTCAACGCGACAAGCTTGTTGTCCGTTAGGACAATTCATATGAATTACCTAAAACGTCTTGTGGTGGGTGTAAAAATGTTTAATTCTTAACACGCTACGAAGACTAAAACCTTTTTCTCTTGCATTGCCCTACATTGACAAATCGCTCTTAGCGACAGCCGAACAGGGTTGCCAAATTAAAAGTATAGAGTAAATATGAAAAGAAAGGTTTAAATATCAACTGGTGTGTTTTCCAAAATCTTTTGTTTCTCCATTAGCAGGTTGAACTTCGAATAATTTTAACTTTTCTTCACTTAGAGAATCAACAGTAAGACGAGTTACTAGCTCAGTGTAAAAAAAATGCATACCTTTTTTTGCCCACGCATAAATAAGCATAATTGCAGTTGCAGCCATGACAGCAAATGCCCATTTTCTTGCAGGCTCACCTAAATCACGCGCATGATCAATTAAACGATTTATCAGAAATGCAACCGGCGTAATCACTGACCAAAAAGTACCCACTAAAGTAATAGTTGCAATGCTTACTCTGGCATGCATATAAGCAATTTTTCTTGCTTCCATAACTGCAGTTTCATCTAGTTTTTTTGATTCTGAAACCATTGGTGTCGCAATGAGAGCACGATCTAATCTACGCATATGTAATACTTCATGAAATATATAAGAACCGGATTTACCTATGCCGGCATCTTCTAAATGCAATTTGTCTCCTCTTAATGATTGTGCTTTCAACCGATCTAACTTAAAACGATTTATTCCACTTGGAAGCAGGTATGCTCTTTCGAAAGGTTCTTTGAATACCATTTTTCGTTTTATATCGATTGCCATAAATTACGCGTCACCTGTTTTTCCTGAAGTTTGTTAAACATCGAATAATTTTAACTTTTCTTAACTTAGAGACTTTCCAAGGAAAAAATCTATTAGCCAGTTAACATAGGATTGAAGAACATCTTGTCCACTTTTGAAACTAGTCATAATTGCAGTTGCAACCATAACAGCAACTACCCATTTTCTTGCAGGCTCTATAAAAATCGCTATAGATGCTGCTACTTCACCCGCTAAAAGAGTTATACCAACTGCATCAATAGATGCAATGAATAACCGAGCACGCATATATGCATTTTTTCTTTCTCCCATTATTTCTGCTTCCGTAAATTTTTTAAATTCACTGTCGATGGGAGTTGCAGTAAGCGCACGATCTAATTTACGCATATGACTTATTTCACTGCCAGTATAAACACTCAGACTTATCATAATAGTTGTATCTTCTAAAAGCAAATTATTTCTTGCCAGTACATTTGACCTTAATTTAGCTAAATTGACAAATTTATTAAGGACCGGAAGTACTTTTTCAAATGGTTCTTTAAATAGCATTTTTCTATCTAGACCAAATAATTTTCTAGTTAAATCAGTTCCCATAAATAACACTAAATTATAATTAGTATAAAAAGGTTTTAAATAGTGTTATATCACGCTTCTTCGTGTTTTCAAATGAATTGTCGCTTTGAACTTTTTTCTTAAAATTTCCTTTGCCGCCTTTATTCTCTCCCCTTCTTTACCTATTGCAATTCCCCTATCTTTCTCATCTATTGTAAGTACTATAGCCAAATCGCCCATAATATTCTGAACTTCCACAGATAAAATAGAAATATTATTGAACATACCTCTGACAAAAAGTTCAGGATCAGACATATCTCCAATTATAATTACTTTTCTCTTGAAGGCATCTCTCAATTTCTGCATATTACTGCCGTTTTTACCTATTGCTTTTCCTAGTTCAGCAACAGGGACAAGAAAAATAAGCAATGTAGCTGAAGGTTCATAATCAGATGGCATAACACGAGTTATGTTTTCAAAAACAGAAAACATATTTAAATCATCATTTGTAAGTTCAACCATAATTTTAACCTTTTACCTCTGTAGCTCCAGATTCTATTTTATTATTTCTATTAACATAATGTTCAAATGTTTTCCCTAAAAAAGTAACTAAACCGATGGTAATTCCACCAGCAATACCTTGAAATATCCAATGACGATGATATGTGGAAAACAATGCTGCTAAAACAGGAGCGCTAAGAATAGTTGCTACTGTAGCCTCGCATGAAATTGGAAACCATGTATTTACTCGTGATGAATGTGTGTATCCAATTTCCCTTACTTCGAATCGTTCTTGTTCCGTCAACGTTTTCTGTGGCCATTCAAATATTTCTGCTTTTATTGCATGCGCTTTAACACGCATTAATTTAGTCTCTTCAATTTTATATCTCGCAAAAACAATTGGATGCGATAGTATTGCAAGTGTCCTGCCTTTTCTTGGATTAACATAAGTATAAGAAAAATCAGATACTTTTCCATTTCCCCTCGTATCTGGATGAATTAAACCTTTCCCAGTATATTTTGAGACGTAAAAAGCAAATACTTTGTCAATCGCCGATTTGAAAAGAACAGCTTTACCTTGTACAACAACCATTTGTGTTAACCTTTTTTTACAATGCAAAATTACTTTGCTTTCTTCTTTACAAGATCAAGAATGTTTGAACTTCCTTGTTCATAAATCGACAATATGCTAATTGGAAATGGTTTACCGCATATGGAACCGAGATCGATTGAACTACCTTCAAATTCAATTGTAGGTACCTCGCTCTTCAATGCCTTGAATTTTTCCATGACTCCTGAGACATTGCCAGCAACTACGAAAAGTTTTGCCTTGCCAACTGCAGCATTCTTGAGACCAATATTAGAACCAAATTCTACTTTTCCACTTTCAACTGCCAATCTGATTGCAGCACTTAGAGGATTTTCTTTTTCTTTCTTAGACTTTCTCCTTCGCACTACTTTCTTAGTTGGAGCATACTCGTCTTTTCCTGCTTCGAGTTCACTATCAGTTTCAGTACTTTCTTCTACGCCCATTTTTTCTTCTTTTTCGTCAACCATAAAAATTACCCCTCATTTTTGTAAATATTTACTTCTTTCCCTTTAGTATAAGCTTAATCTTACCAGTACCAACCGGAACGGTCTGACCAACTATAATATTTTCAGTTACACCGATAAGATTTTCATCTTCAGAGAACGCACTTGCATTTATCAAATGCTTTATTGTTTCTTCGAAAGCTGCTCTTCCGAGTACACCGACTTTTTCTCCGCTTAAACCGTGTCTTCCAATTGATTTGACTTGACCAGAATAACATACTGCATCGGAAACAAGCATGATATGCCTAATGTCAACATAAAGTTTTTGCATGTCCATGACATCTTTTATTTCTTTTATGATTGCATTTCTAGCAGCTTCTATACCGAAAACTCGTTCGATTTCTTTTATGTTATTAGTATAGATTCTTTTCGGATCTACTGCTGGATTTTCCATGGCACCTAAAATATTACTTCCTGCAGCTCTTATAAAGTATTCACCGTCTCCTTTAAGTACCACTGCTCGTTCTATTCCAGGAACTCCTTTCACTATTCCGTTCTTAATTTTATTTCCGAGTCTGCGGACATTTTTAGCTGTGAACTCCAATGTCTCCTGTGGTTCGCCTTCCTTGGCAGTTTTTTTCTTCTCTTTTTTAGGAGAAATTACTATTTTTTCTTCTCCTACTATTTTGAGATTAGCAGAAAAGTTTTCAAGAGCTTTCTTGAGTGCGTTGAAAGTAACACCTAAAGTTTTTCCATCTTTCTCATTAAACGTAACAGTTATTGTCTTATCTGAAAGATCATCTTCTACTCTGGCGACATCTCTTACGAACACACTGGTTATTTCCAGCATTATTTTTCCAGCTTCTGCTTCACTTTTGTGAGCACTCTTGAGATAAATATCGATGACTGGTTTCTTTGGTTCTTTTTTTGAATCTACTATTTCAATTAATCTAGGAAGACCAGTTGGCACGTGCTCTGCTACACCTGCATAGTGGAATGTTCTCATTGTCATCTGTGTACCTGGTTCACCGATGCTTTGTGCTGCGATTACTCCAACTGCTTCGAACGCAGGAATAGATGCTTTCCTTAATTTTTCCATTTTGTCAGATTTATCAGATTTTTCTACCATATAAAAATCACCATTTTTATATATTTGTCGGCATTTTTTCTTGACGACAAATCATAAATTTTTCACCTTGTAAATATTATTTTCATCTTATAACCAACTGAGCTCGCATAGAAGCTAAATACTGATCACTTTGAACTTCGGAACGATTTACAACATAGAATGCCTGTTTCACTTCTTGTGGCAAAGATCCGACTAATCCCAAGAAACGAGACTGTGCAGTTGTAACCGCAGCAACAAACTGTGATACTTCAGTACGAGTTTTTCTACCCTTACCCATAGATACGATATCATGTCTCAAAGCATGAAGTTGCCCAATTCTAGAAGCTAGGACAGAATCTTCCTCTCCAGTAGCATACTTCACTTTTTTCTGTCGATCTTTCAACACAATCTCTACTGCACCAACCTGATTTGTAAATCCACGAACGTATGCTCGAGCATGATCCGGTAAAGGTTTTCCTTTGATATTAGAATGTCTTGTCATTGTATCTCCATTTAAATATTATTAGTATCGTTTAGTTGGCTTTGCAACAGGACAGATTAATGGAATTGGATACTCTCCCATTGAACCTAGCATATAGCTGCCACCAACATCGTGATAAATCGTAGGTCTTCTTCTTACGTATAATGTTGCACTTGCACATAAAATACCCTCACGTTCTACCAACGGTTCTTTTCTATGAATTACTAACCTGCTACCTCGTTGAAGCGAATAATGTCCTCTGATATTTCTTTCTTCTCTTCTTGTGAGTGTTCTTGTCATTATTATTCACCAGTTATACATCAATATTTCCTTTACTAGCTGTACGTATTTCTCTAGCCCTCGCTTCGTTCCTTTCATTGGATTCTGCTACGTCTCTATCGATTCTTCGAGCATATTCTTGAAAGAACTGAACACTTGCACGAGTGTCAGCAAGTTGTTTTTCTGATGATTTGATTTCTGGAACTTCTACTTCCAAAGGTTTACTTTTGAACGGAGGCTTTGTTGTATCTACAACGCTACCCGTCCTTCCGCTTCTACGACGTTGTGTATCAGCTCTGAATCTTGTCATTTTTTCACCATCAAATTAAATGCCTCGAGACCCAGAACCAAAATTCGGAACTGAAGACTCGAAACTCAAAACAGAACTATGCCGTATCAACATCATCCTGCTTTGTAGTATCTCCTACTTCTGCCTTACTTGCAAACATCGGATCCTTGGCATCTCCACCATAGACAAATTGTACAACGCTCATGTCTGCATTTCTAACAGTCATGTCTTCGTAGACAACAAGATCTTGTAAAGCATTAATCAATCTGCGTTGCATGTAACCGCTTCTTGCAGTTCTGATAGCAGTGTTAACCAATGCTTCTCTACCACCCATGGAGTGCTGTATAAACTCATAGGGTGTAAGACCTTTCCTGAATGAAGAGAAAACGAAACCACGTTCTTTTGCAGTGAGCATTCCTCTCTTGAAGTAAGGTAAGTTCCTTCCTTTGTAACCTCTCTTTGGTCTCTTGCTTCTAACGGTTTGCTGTGCCACAACTGCGGACATCTGAATTGCGTTAAGCAAACTACCACGAGCACCAATCTTAGCCATGATTATAGATGGATTTAACAAAGTAAGATCTTCCTCTACGATTTTACCTACATCATCCCTAACTCTAGATGTAATTTGAATTATCAAACCTTCAAGAGTTTCTTTTAAGCTAAGTCCAGGTGACCTCTCGAGAGTTTTATTTTTATATTGCATGATAAGACTGTCTATTTCCCTATTCATCTTATCTAAAGTTTTTGCAATTAACTCATCTGCTTTCTTAGACATCGTATAATCCTTAAGAGATACTGTAAGTCCTTCCAATGAAAGAGATTCTAAACCTAATTTTGTAGCTCTATTTAAGAATTCCAAAGTAAATTCTGGACCGTGCATCACGAATATTTTTTCCAGAACTTCACTTTCTATTGCCTTACTTTCTATTGCACCTTTAAGCAATTCACCATTCTTGATAACTATTTCTTCGTCCATCTTTGACTGAACTTTTATGCTCAAATCTTTTGGCAACAATTGAGAGAACAATAATCTGCCGGAGTATCTTCCACCTTTCCTATCTGACTTAGGTAAATCAGTAATACCAATCAAGTAAAGAAGGTTTGAAGCTTGTTCAGCACTAAACTCCGTTTCATCTTTAGTTAAAAAGTATAAACCGGAAACATGATCTTCCTGTGGCTTAATTATTGCATGTCCATGCCTTGGTGAAAGTATCTGTTTCTCGACTTTCATTAAATGAATTGCTTCTGCCTGGGCTTCTTCAGTTTGAATAACGTGGAGATTCATTTCGTCTCCATCAAAATCTGCGTTATATGGAGAAACTACTGCAGGATTTACTCTGAATGTTTTACCTGGAAGCACTTTTAGCCTATGCGCCATCATAGAAACTCTATGAAGACTAGGTTGTCTGTTGAATAGTGCAACATCGTCATCCACCACTTGTCTTTCAATGACATAGCCTACCTTAAGACTTTCTGCAAGCTCTTTCTTTGCTTCTTCAGATTCAGTAACTTTTAATCTCCTGGTATCTGGTCTTATTACGTAAACTGCTTGCGGGTAGCCTGGAGAAAGAACATATTTCTTGGCAAGATCTAAATTCCATTCAGTAATAGTCATAGGGACAGTAAGTTCCTTGGCAATACCAATTGGGATACCTACCTGATCTATGCTAAGTCTTGGATCAGGAGAAATAACAGTACGTGCTGAAAAGTTGACACGTTTACCACTTAGATTATATCTAAATCTTCCTTCTTTTCCTTTCAATCTTTGTGCCAATGTCTTCAATGGTCGTCCGCTTCTGTGTCTTGCTGGAGGAATATTTGCAGTTTCATTGTCAAAATAAGTAGTTACGTGATACTGAAGTAACTCCCATAGATCTTCTATAATAAGCTGGGGTGCACCTGCATTTATATTCGCTTCCAGCTTCTGATTTATTCTTATGATATCTACTAATTTGTGAGTGAGATCATCTTCACTTCTTTCACCTGTTTCCAATGTAATAGAAGGTCGTACGTTTACTGGAGGCACTGGCAATGCAGTCACTATCATCCACTCTGGTCTTACATAAAGAGGGTCGAAACCTAGTGCTCTTAAATCTTCATCTGAAATTGCTGCCAACCAATCACGAAGTTCTGTAGGCAGAATAATATCTTTTCCATTGTAAAACGTAGTTGGCTTAAGTAATTTAATATCCGGCAATTCAGTAGAACATCTTGGGCATATCTTTGCCTGTTTTTCTTTTTTCTTCTTGGATTCTTTTCTATCGATATTCTTGATTTCTTTTACTGCAGTGAGTGTTGATACTGCATCTGGTGCTAAAGGTGCAGCTTCTATTAATGATGGAACTTCATCTACTGCTTTTACTTTAACTTCAGGAACTGCCTCTTCTGATTCAACTTCCTTAACTACTTCAGCAAGTTTTTCTCCTGGAACTATTAATCTATGACAGCTCATGCAAGTTGCTTTCATAACGTATAAAACATGTTTTGCAAACTCGACGTGAAGAACTGGTCTTACTAAATCAATATGACCGAAATGGCCAGGACATTCTTTTACTCTACCGCCGCAGGTTTTGCATCGGAGACCTGGATCAACGACACCTAGTCTGGTGTCAACTAGACCACCATCTATTGGATAACCATCGTCATCGTAGGTATCTGGAACTATAATTTTTGCTGCACTCATCTTTCTTGCCATTTCCGGCGAGAATAATGAAAATTTTATCTTGTCCAAAACTTTTGATATGTATTTTGTTCCGTCTGTCATGTTTATTACCTCGTGAATATTATTATCCTGATTGAGTTCCTGCACTTGATACTCCTCGTAAATGTTCTACGTTAGATAATATTGCTTCTGAAATATCAAATTGTACAGTCAATTTAGGATCGTAAGCTTTTCTTTCGCAACGTTGTCTTGCTACGTAACCCCATACCAAAGCAATTGCTACTCCAGCTGCAGAAGCCATGAACCGAAGATTGGAAAGACTAGGTCCGAGTGTCACGAAATGCGTAGCGATATCTGCAGCAAGAATAAGCGCAGTACCACCGGTTGCAATAATAGAACCTCGCAAGTCCCCCAGATGCTGCCATGCATTGGAATATGCATTCTTTCTAGCAGTTCTAACTATTACTTCACGCGATTCCACATTCGGAGAAGTCACCGGAGTCGCAACTTTAGCTTTAGCAATATCTCGCATGTATTTTCTTTCTGCCCTTGCATACCTAAATGCACAGACTGGATGCTCGAGCATTAGACTACGTTCGCCATCCAGATATTTTCTGCTGAAAACATCAAACGCTGATTTGCCTTTCGTAGATTTGAAACTAGCTCTAACTGTATCTTGCACTTCGCGGAACATCACACGTTCACTGAAACCGTATATTTTTACCATGATTTTTCAACCTTCTACCAGAGTTCTACCATCTAGCATCTACCCTCTACCCGTAGTTCTAGCTTCTAGCAATAACTATCCTTTATCCCTCATCAATAATCTTGGGAATATATACAATGATTTTATTTCATCAAGCAACAACTTGAATGCGTAACTCATTTCAACTGCATGAACATTTTCACTTTCACAAACAGGACAAACATCCTTGTTTCTTGCGTAATCATGAGTTGCAACTCCACCACATTCGTTACAAACGAGTTGTACAGTCTTGTCGCTTTCTTCAAGCAGTCTTTCCCTGATTAACATACTTGCGCCGTAACCAAGTAAACAATCACGTTCCATTTCCCCGAATCTGAGACCACCTTCTCTTGCGCGGCCTTCAGTTGGCTGATGAGTAAGTAATTGCACTGGACCTCTCGATCTTACGTGCATCTTATTGCTTGCCAAGTGATGCAATCTCTGATAGAAAACTACACCAATGAATATTTTTGCTTTTATCTGCATACCAGTAATACCATCATATAATATTTCTTCTCCGTGTTCTTCGAAACCGTTTTTCTTTAATATGTCACGATATTCTTCTTCACGATTACCACTGAACGCAGTTCCGTTCATCAATTTACCTACTATACTTCCTGCTTTTCCACCTAGGGTTTCAAGCAAGTGACCACATGTCATTCTGCTTGGTATTGCGTGAGGGTTAACTATCAAATCTGGCACGATACCTTGAGCAGTAAATGGTAAATCTTCCGGTTGTGCTAAAAGACCGAGTACACCTTTCTGTCCATGTCTTGATGCAAACTTATCTCCTACCTCAGGAATTTTTATCACTCTTAGTCTGACCTTAACCAATCGGTTTCCGCTTGGACCTTCTGTGATAAGAACTGAGTCGACTTTTCCTGTTTCTCCAGGTTTCAGTGCTAGTGAGCTTTCTCTTTTTTTCTCTTCAACTGAACCAAAAACAGATATTTCTTCAAGGAATCTTGGAGGTGAGGTTTTACCAACTAAAACTTCTTTTCCAAATACTTCGCTTTCTGGTAAAATTATACCATCTTCAGATAAATGTTTGTAAATCTCTTCACCACGATAGCCAGCTACTTCTGGAGTTGGTGCTTCTATTTTATCTTTCTGACCACCAGGATAAATTCTTTCTTCTGTTTCGTATGTTTTGAGCATTGCAGTTCTGAATAAACCCCTATCAATGGCAGCACGATTAACGACAATAGCATCTGCCATGTTGTAACCGTGATAACTAGTTAATGCAACTACACAGTTTTGACCTGCAGCTTTATTTTTAAGTTTCAAAGCGTCATACATCTTGGTTTTTACAAGAGGTTGCTGTGGACCGTAGAGAATATATGCTCTCGTATCAAATCTAAGATTGAAATTAGATGCATATGTACCAAGACTTTGCTTAGCCATTGCGCAAGCCATGGTAATTCTCGGTGAAGAGTTATATTCTGGGTAAGGAAGAACTGATGCAACTACACCAAATATTGTTGAGGCATCGATTTCCAAATGAGTATGCTCTGGGGAAATGCTCTCTGGCTTCAGTGCCACGTAGGCATTCTCTTCCTCTTGAGCATCCAGGAATTCTATAACTCCCATTTTTATCAAATGATGCCAATTGATTGTATTATTTTTTAATTTCTCAAGCATTTCTGAAGTAAGTCTTGCCTTTCCAGCTTCCACTACGATATAAGGTCTGCGTACTCTACCTTTATCAGTAGTTATATGTAATTCATCAGCTTTTTCAGTATAGTAAACGTTAACCTGGTGATTGAGTTCGTTGGTTCTTCTTTTTTCTCTCAAACGATTTGCAAGATCTCTACCATTAGCGTGAGTACCGACTAATTTCCCATTAAGATAAATTGAAGTTCGTGCATCTGCAGATCTCACTCTTCTTTTCCTTTTTGCCATAAAATGAACACCTCAAACTTTGTTTGAGGACCGACAAATCGAAGTTTCGATTTGTGGTCCACAAAATGCCACTAGCATTTTGTAGGATTTTTGAACAACAGTTCAATCAATCCTCATTAATGAATATTATTTTTATTCTAGTTTACTTCGACGCCTACTGTAAGTTATAGCAACCGGAACACGTCCAGAGCCTGGATGAGTAATACCATCACGTACACTATGAGTTGGACCGACTACAATTCCTCCACGAATGAGACTAGTTTCTCTAGCCCGAACAAATGGATGTCCACCACCATCACCAAATGCAGAAGCTTCTGCAAGTGGATTTTCAACCAAACCTCTTCGATTACGAACATCTGCCCTGACACCGGCATGTCTTCTGCTGGTATTGACTGGCTCTGCAGCTTGTCTTTGAATTGATCGATCTTGAGTTTTTTGTCTTGACATGAAAATCACTTGACGTCAAACGCTTTGAGCAATTTATGAATTTCCTCATCATCAATACCTGTGGAAACTTCTGCCATAACTGCAATGTTCTTTACAAGAGAACAACTTGGACCTTCTGGAGTTTCGTTCGGACATAATTTACCAAGATGAGTACCATGGAGATCTCTTGCTTTGAAGTGTGGATGCTTCTTGCTCAGTGGAGAAATAACTCTCCTCAAATGCGAAATAGTTGAAAGATAACTGACACGATCAAGTAATTGTGAAACACCAGTTTGACCTGCAATCCAGTTACCGGTTGCCATTGCATATCTTATTCTGTCTGCCATAGCATCCTGTCTAACTAAAGTATGTACTTGCAATCTTCTTCCACGAGCATCTGCTCTTGAAGCCTGATAAACTAAATCTTTGATCAAGAATTGGAATGCATATCTAAACAACTCTTCCATCATTTCTCCGGCTAATTTCACTCGCTTATTTGCATAGTGATCTTTGTCATCAGGAGCAATTTCTTTATATGAAACTCGGGTTGCTTTTTCTGCCATCTTTATTAAAAATTTAGCTTTTTCAATTCTGTCAGCTTTTGTTACACCAACGTGAGGCAAAAGATAATTATCGATTAGGCTTTCCATCCTGTTTAATCGGAATTCTGCAGGCTGGCCTGGAGAAAGTTTTCTGCTAAGTAGATCGACTGCATCTTCTCTGACTTTACTCTCTTCTGTTTCCGTATTGAGTATCACATCGTTCTGTATGTGCTTCTGCTGAGAGAATGCTTTTGATATCTCGCTATTACTTTCGAAAGCTAAAACTCTCAAAAGTTGAAGTAATGGTATTCCTGCTGGAGCTGATGGGAATTCTACGCTGAATGCACCATCTGCATTTCTTTCAACCACACATCTTGCTCTAAATCCATAATGAGTTGAAAATATTTTTGCCACGATACCAGATTTTTCTGTGGTTACCATCAGTTTGTTTGGTACCAAATCTTCTATGCTAACCAATACACGTTCACTTCCATTGATGATAAAATATCCACCCGGATCGTCTGGATCTTCGCCATTTTGAATAAGTTCGCTTTCACTTAAATTAGATAAATAACATAATTTTGATTTTACCATTACTGGAATTTCACCAATAAAAACATCACTGTAGGTTGGTCGTTCAACACCGTTGAAAATTGGAATTATTTCAAGAAAAACAGGTGAAGCGTAGGTAAGATTTCTTAATCGTGCTTCAGTTGGATGGATCTGCATGTAACCACCTTTTACTTCGTAATATCGTGGCTGCTCTATCCTAACTTTTCCAAGCTTAAGTTCAAAACCTTCTACGTTAGTTTGTATTTTTCCTATATGAGTAACAACATCCTGTATCCCCTTATCAACAAATTTATTGTAGGATTCGAATTGTTGTTTTACTAAAGTATTTGCTCGATAATATGCTTCAATTAATCCATCCATTAATTACACCCCATTGCGATTTCCTGTGAAAAACAGTAACCGATTAACCATCTATGACTAACTTATAACAGGTAGATTTGCCAGTAAGATCACTACGATTTATTTCTACTACGTCATCTACGCTTGCCTTTAGAGCTACCATTGAACTATCAGAAACAAGTAACCTAGGAAGCTGCCATTTAGTTATATTATATTTCTTAAGAACTCGATTTTTTTCTTCTGTGGACAGAATCTTCATTTCTGGCACGAGTACATGCGAGAGAACGTCTATACCTTCGGTTTTTACTTTCTTTCTCTTAACCAACGAACCACCTATAGAATAGATATACAAACAGGCGATATGACTAGTAAACTGCAAAAAACAGAGTTCCAGCAATCGCTCTAAAGCATTATCATAGTTTGTCTAAGAGATAATTTAGGAAGGAAAGATTTAAATAACATTGCTTAAAATGCTAAATTGCATATTTACAAGGTCGATAATGTTGCTAGTAACTAGGAACTAATAGAGAATAACTGATTCAAACGCGCAGCTTCCAGTTGAACAGAAGTTAGTAAATTTAAAGAATCTGGAATTACTCCAGCTGCAAATTTTGTTATATCTTCCACAGTAACGTCTCGTGCAAGTTCTTTTGTAATTTTTCCTTTCCCATTGATTTCTATAAGATCATGCGTAACGTATGTCACTCTGAACGCTCCATGACAGTTATAACCTGCATCGATGATACGCCTAGAATAGAAACCGCTAACATCACGAACCACGGGTCTTACACCTGCACTATCAACTCGGAATAACCATCTCTTTTTTCGATCTCTAATCCTTTGTGCTAAGCCCTGATCCATTTGTAAAGGTACTCTTGTGGCATCATCCACTATCCCACACTCGCCATTGATTTGAATAAACGGAGTTATAACAGTAATTTGTTGTAGTTTAGCTAAGACAATTACTCTTTGGTCAGAAACTTCTAAACTTTCAGGATCGACAAATAGACCTGCATTTTCTACCCCCACTACTTCTTTAGGAACACATGAACCAGGAAATATCCATTCCTTCCGTCCATCATTTTTATGATTATCAACGATGTCTATTCCTTTCTTAAATAACGCATATCTTTCCGGGTAAACAAGAATTTCTCTTGACCAGACAGGATAAACACTCCTCATTTCTTGATATCTTTTTGACCCTACAAGATAATTATCATGTAAAACATTGGAAGGCAATCCACCTTGAGCAGCTATAGCATTTCTGGCTTCAATAAAAGGCAGGTTCTGAGCAATTGGAACTATTCTTGGACGGAATATAAGATTTGTCATAAATAACACTACTCAAAATATTTTAATATGTGATATGAAGGGATTAATAATGTTTGTATATGGTACTGATGCTAACGAGACTAATGCCCCTTAGATTTCGCCATATAAGATATTACAGAAGCCAGGAAATAGTAATATAAAACAAATATTATGAAAACTACGATTCGATTAAGATAACTGTAAGTGTTTATCCCAAAATAACTAATTATTGAAATAATTATGTGCCCAGTTACAAGAAGTGGAGCAGATATTGCTAACCATATCCAGTAGAAGACTAACGATAATGTAGAGTCTACGTAAAATCTGAAAGTCTCATAGAATGGAGCGAGTTTCAAATCATCAGATCTTGCACCATAAAAAGTTGAAGAATAACTGCCCAAGAAGTGCAGTACAATAAGAAATATGAATAAAATAATATTGATAACTCCTGGCTTGAATAATGCGAAATGATCTTCTTCTGCCATAGCTATAATTAATAGTGCAAGGATTAAAAAGCGAACCTCAGTAAAAAACTTATGAGCACCCTCATTGTCGATCACGGTTCCCAATATACTCACTTGATTAAGAGAAATTGTCGTGACTTAGGTTACGATGCTGAAATTGTCAATAGCAAAACCGGCAAACTAAGCGAGATTAATATAACTGAAATTAAAAAAATTATTCTAAGCGGTGGTCCTAGTTCAGTTTATGCAAATAGCAATGGGCTGGGGGAAGAAATAGCAAAGAAAGTAGCAACAAGTGAAATAAAAGTTCCAATATTAGGAATATGTTTCGGACATCAACTGCTAGCACACGTCTTCGGTGGAAAGGTTGAAAAAGGAAAAAGTGCGGAATATGGATTAAGCAGAATTACTATTGATGATGAAGATTTACTACTTAGCGGAATACCTAAAGAGTTTAATGCCTGGACGAGCCACTTTGATGAAGTCAATGAATTACCAAAAAAATTTATAGCACTTGCACACAGTGACTCTTGTAAATACGAGGCAATGCGGCACGAAACCAGAAATATTTTTGGTTTGCAATTTCATCCAGAAGTCTGGCACACTGAACATGGTGAACAGATTTTGAAGAATTTTTTGGAGTTATAAGGCGCCACATAAAAAACTCATGTCGCCTAGCTAGTCATTTGTTTTTCTTACAGACGCGATTCCAGTCGCTCTCGATTGTTCTGTGGAACAATGGGCATATTGTCGCCGTAGCGACAATCATGTCGCGACAGCCGTTTAATGAATAGAAATTAATAACTAGCACTGTATTAACTTAGTTATGGAAGTCCTCGTACAAAAAGTAAATTCAGTGAAAAGAACTGCAATATCAAAATTAGTAGATCAACGATCGGAAGAATTTGAAGCTGTTTTTGCAGATGATTCCAAAGTATTCTCAGAATTATGCTTTTGTTTGACTACTGCAAACTCCAGTGCAGAAATGGGAATAAAAGTTCAAAATGCACTTCAAGGAAGATTAGATAAGCTCACTAGAAAAGAACTTAGTGTTGAACTAAGAAAATTAGGCTATAGATTCTACAATAAGAGAGCAGAGTACATTGACGAAGCAAAGCAGTGGCGTAATATAAAAAATAAAATAAAAGAGTTCCAAGGTGAAATTGAATTAAGAGAGTGGCTGGTTGAGAATATTCTTGGTTTCGGATATAAGGAAGCATCTCATTTTCTTAGAAATATAGGATTCAAGGAACTTGCAATTTTAGACAGACATGTTTTACGCACAATGCATGAGCATGGAATGATAAAAGAATTACCAAAAACACTTAACAGAAAAAGATATTTGGAGTATGAGGGTAAGTTAGAGGAAATTTGTAAAAGAACAAACCTTAATCAGTCACAACTTGACCTTTATCTTTGGTACATGAAGACGGGTAAAGTTTTGAAATAATTTATGAAGAAAAACATGTTTTGGGGCGATCTTCAAATACGCAGTATTTGAACGAGCTAGAGAGCGACATTTGCTCTCTGGACAACCGCCCTTTTGATTAGTTGAGCTAGAGCAATAAAATTGCGGTGTGGTATATGAAAACTGGCAAGATTTTGAAGTGAGCTATTCCGCCATCCTAAATCCCTCAGTTTCTGCCAGCTTGGCATGTGCGTATAATTCATTATATATAGCTTGTAAGGTTGGATTGGACTGAGTAAGTTTTGTCGTTGCATCTCTTAATGTTTCATAAGCTAACGCTAATTCTGGAGATAATGAAATACCTGCAATGTTTCTGAAGACTGAGTTCTCAACTAGATATCTAGCTACAATTTCACTTACAAATATTGGCGCGTATCTATTAAGATATTCTGGTTTTGCCTTAATATTAGCTGCGTCTCTTTGAATATCCTCAGAGAGCACAAATGATTGTTCATCTTGTAAGATCCTCAGTTTCACTCTTACTTCGGAAATTACTATTCTTAACTCTATTTTAGATTGTTCGTCTTTGGGAATTGCAACTAATACTGGCAACAGATGATTATCTGATAAGAGCCCTCTAGATTTCATAACATATGTAGAGGCGTCTTCAGTAAATGCATCAAAACCCAAATGATAATCATCTACTACGTGTTTATATTCATGATCGAAATAAAATTTCCAGCGCGCAGCCCAAAAATCTACAGCACTTTCTGTAGTATTCCAAGAATGAAGAAGAGCAAGGCAAAAACTTATGGCTCGTTCACCACTATCATTGATTTCATGACCAACATAGGCCATAGTGTCTATCTCTCCGAGTGAACATTTTTGTTCTGCAATTTTGATAGCTACGGTGTGTACCAAATTCTTTTTCGCAAGTGATTCTCCTATATTAGTCACTCTGGCCATAATTGCATTTCTTAAATCCGCTGGATACAACTCAAAAAAATTTCCCTTTTTCATATTAGTGAACAGTGGAGATGGTGTTGATTGTGAAAAGGGCGCATCTTTTTCCTTTTTGGAATTTGCTGGGTCTTCTACTAATGGCGGATTACCAATTAATATAAATGGCACGACCAAATTTAAAATTGCTAAACTAATATTATGCCTAAATTTAAACGGTCTTATTTTTGGTTTTCTATTCATGTGATAATAAGTGTATGAATATATTTAAAACTCTTTACCCTCATTCTTTTTCATGTTTGTGCAGAAATAGTTTCCATCTTTTTTATAGAATAATAGACTTGCCTTAGAACAAACTATTTCTCCGTCAATGGCATTGCTAACTTCAAATGATTTTGGAGTAAGATATGGTATTCTTCTTGCATCTTTTGAATGAACTAAATCTGAAAACACTTCACTTGCTGAAACTAAATCAATTGCCGCTCTTAATTTTGCATCATCAAACTTCCCAGCAAGAGCGATCTTCATTTTCCTGTCAACACGAACTGCATTCTTGAAACCGAAAGTATGCTGAAGATTATTTTCAGTGGAGTAGGCATCTTCTGCATTGTCAAAACGCATTAATTCCACAAAATAGTCTGCACCCTGCTCCATAGTTCTTGTTTCTACACGTTCTGTCCTTGTCACTCCACACTTAATTATAGAATCGCCAAATGCTGCAAGGTAAATACTAAAATTCTGCTTGGACATTTCCTCTTTGATGTGTTCATAGCCAGTAAAATTAAGTCGAGTATAAACCTTTGAAATGTCCTTGTGCATACAGTAAAAACATTGCTTTGCACCTGCACGATTATATTTGCATTTGTGCCAACCATGCTCCGTCTGATAGCCAACACATTTTTTATCAATTGAAAATTCAGCAGTTAAATTTCTTGATAATTCAACATCTTTTAGCTCATCATCTTCCCAGAAAGTCATTTTTGGAGATGGGGAGGAGTAGAAGTATATAAGATGATTCATGCTTCAATAAAACACTTCACAATTAAATGCGTTTCTAAAATTACTAATTTAATCGCATCACCGAATTGACAGATGATTTTTAACACCTTGCAGTTATTATCATTTTTGTGCACACACATACACCGAGACAACGTGTAGTCTATTACAAAGATAATACTGGTAGAGTTCATGGAATGGACAAGGAAACATTTTTTAGACACCCTGCACTTTCAGAACGATTAACCTTAGTCTCAATAGAAAATCTCCCTATTAGGCAACCAGGCTATGATGTAGATGGGAATTGGAGAAGTATAACCGAAACTAAAATAGTCGAACATGTAATTAATGGTGGAACTAGAAAAGGTCACCTGAATTTCGTTTCATTGACAATGTGTGGAATCCCTGCTTTCGATCTTGAAATAATATCAAAGAAAAAATTTAGAGCCACCAAAATAGTAAAAGCCATATGTGAATTGTTAAATAGAAAAGATGCAGACATACAAAAAGAAATTGAAAAACATAAAGAAGATTGTGTAATAGGCTCTGATTGTCTTCCATGTAAATCCACTACAGCTGATTACAAAAATTATCTAATTAAAACTTTAAAGTATATTGAAGAATTAGGAATAGGAAAAATTGACTGGAAAGAGGTAGAAAAAATTATTCCGAATGCAAGAGCAATGAGGTTTAACTTGGATTTAGATACAAAAGATGGGACATTTTTCATTTATGGTGCAATAGTAGATCAGTAACTAGATAGACTAATTTTATCTCCAATTTTTATTTTATGTTTATCGGCAAAATTACCCATATTAACTGCAATTTCAACTCTTCCAAAATCATCATCTAAAATAACTTCTTTTCCTTTTTCTACTTCACCAAAAGTAAGTGAGTATCTTAATTCAATGATTTCGGTTTTAGTTTTGATTTTTATAATGTCACCAAGTTTAGCAAGTTTATGCATTTCTTCTGCAAGAACATTTACGAATAAACCCCCGAATTTATTTATGTGAATAATTTCACAGTCTATTTTTCTATTTTCAATTTTCGCATTTTCATACGAAGATTTGGTCAATTCACTTGATTTTAGTTCCTTGCCGAATTCATCAATCTTAACTCCGTTCGCAAGATAAGCAGCTGCTGGAATAAAAATATCTCTACCATGAAATACTGGAGAAACTGGCAATTGCATGTATTTTTCATTAGTTATTTCTACAACTTTTTCTATCCCACCTAAGAACCAGGTTGCTGAAATTAGTACTCCGTTGTCAGGACCAATAAGATAATCACCACGCTTTGTTTTGATGATAATTGCTTTTCTTTTTGTACCAACACCTGGGTCAACAACACAAACATGATGACCAATAGGCAAATAGGCAACTGATTCTAAAATTCTAGCACCTGACCGAATATCAAAACTATCAATATTAGAAGCTAATTCGATTACGTGTGCATCTTCACATATTTTTAATGCAGTTGCCATTAGCACACCGCTGCCTTTCGTGGAAGGTCCAAAATCAGTAATAAAACTTATGAAAGGACGTTTCATAATAAACCCCACATTACCTAGTAATGTCCCCTTCCTTTATCTGTTCCAGATATTCTTTATGTTTAGCAAAATAGTCACGAGAAGGCTTAAGCATATTTACCAATTCACGAGCAACTGCATTCTTAAGATCCATAGGATGTAATTTTCCTTCTGCGTAGACACTCTTAAGCTCTTCTGCTGTTTCGAACACTATGTCGCCACCAAACTTAGCAGGTCTTTCAATTTTCAATGGTCGATCACGTAACACTAAATATTCTGCATACTCAACCATTGGATTTCCATCAGAAACTTTCTCAGGACAGTATGCCTTCTTTATTTTTCTCTGAATTTCTTCTTCTGAATCATGAACGAATATTGCTGAATCTGGCTTTGATTTACTCATCTTAGCATCTATTAGCTCATCTACTTTTGCATCAACAGTAGTACCAGTTTCTACACCAGGAGCATTCATCCTTCCCGGACCCTGTAACCCTGGAAGCAGATGCCCATGTACAGCACAAATCTTCTTCTTGAACTTTGGAGCTAACTCATAAGCAAGCATGTGAACTTTTCTCTGATCCATACCTGCATGAGCTATTTGTACATCTAAAAGAAAGATATCTGCTGCCTGCATCGCAGGATAAACAACTGCTGAACTTTGTAACGTCTCTGATTCTTTTCTCCCCATAATTGTAACACAGCGAAGCATACGATTCATAGTAGTGTCTTTTGAAATTTTTAGCATGTCTGCCCAAAACTCAGGATGTTTTTTGTAGGTAGTACTGGCAAGAAGAAAATCTACTTTCTCTTCATCTATACCTGCACTAATTAACGCATGTTTAAAGTAACCTTCTCCGATTTTTTGAATTTTATCTAAATCTCCACCGAACTTACCGTTAATCCATGCATGATAATCTGCAAGCCATATAGTA
This sequence comes from Microcaldota archaeon, assembly GCA_030648615.1. Lineage (GTDB taxonomy): Archaea > Micrarchaeota > Micrarchaeia > Anstonellales > Bilamarchaeaceae > JAUSHJ01. The sequence continues at coordinate 52,656 of JAUSHJ010000045.1, forward strand.
GGCTTAATACCTGCAGCCAAGAAATCTTTTATCTTTAGGCCAACTGCCAAACCGGAACCGATATGTACCATACCGGATATTTCATAGCCGATGTAGTGTTTAGGGTGAGCGTAATTCTCGAATATTTCTCTTAGGTCTTTTTCAGTAACTACTTCTTCAGTAGGTTTTTTCTTAACTAGGTCTATTTTTGTTTCAATGTCCATAGTGATCACGTACATGTGCCATAAATAATGAATTTATTAAGGTCGATACCTAATAAAAAGTATAGGATATATTAAAACCCCCGTTTTAAGTTAATAATGCGATCAAAAATAGCAACAATGATGATTATAATTATGGTGTTTGGTTGTACTTCCTATCAAGATAGTATTGACCAAAATAAGACTTCTGACTTAGTGTTACCTGCAAATGATATAACTGACAACGCCAGCGAAAATTATACATTTGAAAGTCCATTTGCGTATATCGAATACAAAAATAAAACTGAATTAAAAGAAATTTATTACAATTTTGAAAAGAATGGATTTGGTGGATGCAATGCAAAACTATATTTGGACAAAACAGGAAGATTAGAAAAATTACAATTTGTAGATATGCTAGAACCTGGAAAAAATAAAGAGAATATTTTTGTAAGAACCAGTAATTGTAGCGGCCACAACATTATATTAAGCGGAAATAGAGAAATGATAGCTAGATGGCTAGCAAATGCTCTTGCTGAAAATTCAGACATAACCGAAGTATATAATAAAAACATAGAGATGACAATAACTGAACTAAACTATTCTGGCAGAATCATGGATATACGAATAGATACACCTCGCCAAAATAATATTTCCGGGTATCCCGTAAAGAGCGTATATGATATAGACGGAATAGGTATAATTTCTTCTGCCAGAATTGCTTTGAGTGAATATAATGGCACAAAATATTATTGGATCACAATTAGTAGAAGTTATTATCCTGAACCAAAGATAAAGATAAAACCAAAGATAGAACTTAAGGAAGCAAAGGAAAAACTAGTGGAAAATTATAATAAAAAAGCAGAGGAATGCAAAAAAGAATATTCTAGTGCAAGTTCAGAATCAGCACCAAAACCTAACTGCAGTTTTATAAATAGAACAATTTTGCTTACGGAAGATGAAGAAAAAAATAGCAGGATGTATCAAAGCTCGTTAGTGGTTATTGCTAGAGAAAACGACCTATTAGAAAGACTAGAATATAAGTTAGCTTGGAATATGATAATGAAGAGGAATTGCGATAATGATGCGTATGTAGATGCGATGACAGGAGAACTAATAACTATAATTGATCATTGTGACTATTAATCGAGTTTCTTCAAATTAGCATACCATTCGGTGCTTTTCATTGTTTTAATTTTGTCCATAAGTTTCTTTGCAGTTGGAGTTTTTAGTCTTTTCTCAATGCTCACGAGCCACTCTTCCGCTGCAGTGTAGCCAATTTCCAGATACTCCTTAGCTTGCAGTGCCATTTCTAGCAAATCTGCATCCTTGAGAATTGTTTTTTCTCGCTCACTAAGATTATAAAGATGATTAACAGACTGTTTTAGTTCATTTGGTAGCATTGCAATCTGCTCTTGTTCAACTTTTGAACCTAATACCTCTTGTTTATCGATATATTTTGCAGCTACTTTATTTACATCTAGTATTCTGCATTCGTGTATATCGTGGAATACTGCTGCACTACATATTTTATTTGCTATACTATCATCTTGACATTCTAGTTTTGCAAGAACAAATGCAACTACTGCTGTACGAAATGAATGTTCAGCAACGCTTTCAGGATCTTTTATACCTGCAAGCCACCATCCGCTGCGTTTCACTCGTTTAAGAGTACCTGCTTCAAATAGATATTTTGTAATATTTGAGAAATCGTCTTGCATTAGTTCACCTATTCTTGATATGTCTCAAAAATTAAATCGTTAAACTCATATTCCAACGAATTCTCTTTTAATATTTTATCCATGTCCTCACCGCTTAAAGTTGAACATGTTTCTGGTATTATAATGTGCTTCACATTTTTATGCTCGAACGAAACAAAAACCCGTTTATTTTTTGCGAGAAGTACTTTTACATTTGGCGTATCAATGGCACGAAGCAATGCTGTGAGCAAAATCGCCTTATCCATTGGATGTGCTGCCTTTATCTCAACTATTTCTTCAAAACTCATCCAGAAAGGAATCGATAGTTCAAAATTATGTATTGACTCGATATAATCTAAAATAAGTGGCAATGCTTGAGAAAAATTAGTTTTATAATCGTAAACAGGCAAACGTGCGATTAATTGATCCTTTAAGTTTTTAATAAAATCAGTGTAAGGAGAACAACGTTGCCGTAGCTCAGTAATATTCTGCTCTTCCTGTTTTGCGATTAAATCCTTGTACCTACTAACAATCAACATGTACAGCTTAAGCTTTGTCTCGGTGTCTATTGACATCTAAGTTATAATAAATAGAAAGGTTTAAGGCGATTTTGATTCGTAACCGATGATCTTTTTTCCTGTTTTTTGTTCTAATTCTGCAAGCATAAGTTTGTAATTATCGAACGAATCGATACGAATCAAAATATGCGACGTATTCATCGTATGTAATGTAAGATTCCAGCTAGGATACACACCAAGATAATCATAGAAGCATTCAAATTTCGTGATATCCTTTAAGTTAATTTTTATCTTCTTTTTAGATGTAAACAACCAAATCAAATCTGAAGTTATTATTACTCGCACAATTTTGGACAAGAGAGTTAAATAAAATATTGAAGAAACAACGATAAACAAAACGATGAGTGTAACTCCAAGATAAATATTTTCACTGACAACCGCGGACAGTATATAAATAAGGATAATGAAGATACCAACATGACAACCTAAAGATAATTGTTCTTCGAAGTCAAAAAGCCTGCGTTTGTATTCCATTCAGCTCACTTCAGTAAACTTCAATTTTGATTACTATTCTGGAAGCGATCTCCAGTTTTTCCTCATTTTATTAACTAGGTTAATCATTTCTTCTGTGTCGTTATCGCTCATGAAACTCCAGGCTCCGGCAAACTCCATAAAACTTTTTTTGTTAATTGCCATTCATCTCACATACTCGAGCCATTTTTCGTATCTTGGCTCTTTGCCAGTAACAATACCACGAAACTTTTTCTGTAAAGCAGCAGTAATAGGGCCTTTCTTTCCTTTTCCGATGGTTACATCATCCACTCTGCTAATAAAATTTATTTCTGAAGCAGTGCCAGTCATAAATACTTCATCTGCAGTATATAACTCATCCCTTAGAACAGATTTCTCTTCTACAACGTAACCAAGGTCTTTTGCCATTTCAATCACCGATTCTCGTGTAACTCCACCAAGGACACTATCATAAAATGGAGGTGTAATTAACTTACCTTTTCTTGCAAGAAAGATATTTTCCCCAGTTCCTTCGCTTACATGACCCTCGTCAGTAAGCATGATTGCTTCATCAAACCCTTCCCTTTCTGCTTCTGCTTTTGCTAGGACGGAATTCATATAATTAGCACTTGCTTTAACATGTGGAGATAGTTGATTAACTGAAATCCTATGCCAACTTGAGATACAACAATGTAAACCACGTTCAGCTTTTTTAGGATCAAAATAATGATCAAAACGTACTGGAGCTATGGCAACCTTTACAGGAACATCTTTCATACTTAGACCCATAGTTTTGTAACCAAGATAAATTATTGGTCTTATGTAACAATGATCAACTTTGTTTACCTTGATTACTTGAAAAACAGCTTTTCTAAATTGTTCTTGTGAATACGGAATTTCAAAATGATATGACTTTGCGCCTCGGTATAATCTTGCGATATGATCTTTAAGTCTGAATACGGCTGGACCTTTTTTCGTAGAGTAACACCTCAGACCTTCGAATATTGCTGTACCATAATGCAACGCGTGGGTAAGCACGTGCACCTGTGCTTTTTTCCATGGAACTAATTTTCCGTCCATCCAAATTTTTTTGAGTTCTATTCCTGCCATGATAAAGAGTAGAGGTTAAGGATTAAATAGATTTTGACAACTAAAATAAAGGGAAAATAAAAAAAATAGAAAATCAAGACTCGAAATATCTAAACACTAAAATCGAATCTCAAAATAGCGGGAATACTACACTAGTAAGGAATGCTACGAGTACAACGACTATCACAGTCATAAGAATGTAGTCATCGTTGTGAAACCAATGGTCCTTACCGGATGCAAATCCGCCTGATTTTTTCTGGGTTTTTGATTTTTTGGTCGCCATGATAATATATACGACGTGGATATTTATAAAGTTAACGCTGAAGAAGCAAGTTTAACATAGAGAAATAATGTGACGCTGCTTTTTAAAATATTCGAATATAAATGTTATAAAAGATAAGAATATAAGTAGGTGAGATCATACATAACGAACATGCACCTCTAGCAGTTAGAGACAGTCACTTAATACCCTGGGCAGAAAATACATTAAACTTTGCAAGCGTGCCTGTACAATACGGCTACGGTTGTTTAGATGGACAAGTTAATGGACTAGTCTTAGATGAAGGTAAAGCATTTTTAGTAGCAGTAGATCTTGGTGCACACATTGCAAGACATATTTACAATAGCTTAAGGTCTGTTGAATATAGGACAGTTGAACAGATCGGCACATTAGAAGAAGCAATAAAACTTGGGAGAAATTATGATTCTGATTATAAAAATAGACTTGCAACAAGAACAGGAGAAATAGGTTTTAGAGAGTATTTTGATATTTATATAAGATTAATGTTTGAAAATATGAATCAGGGATTTGTCCATGGAAATTATGTGAGACCATTCTATGCCCCGTGTGATGAAAGAATAGATGGAGAACAGACTGATTTTCAGATAAACGGCAGAATATACAAAAAAACATTAACTATTATGATGCTCCATTGGCCAGCACTATTAGTTCCAAGAGTTCCGACATTTGATGGCTTAAATGTTTTATTAACAACTAGTTCAGCGTCACCATACCCAGGTACAAGCTTAATAGAATACAAGGCAGAATCTTCCTATGCACCTACGAGAGGACCTGCAGTAGAAGAAAAAAACCAATTTAACGACAGATTTGGAAAAGAACTAATAATTCATGAGGTTTTGATATTTGACCATAGCAGAAAATTTGCTAGGGAAGGAAGTGGATCTAATTTATTTTTATATGATCCGAGAAGCAGAACATTTTACACTCCTTATTTGGATGGATCCATATTTCCTGGATTAACTAGAGATTTTGTAATGAGATTGATCAAAGGGGAATTTGGAGAAACGTTGAATTTGAAGGTGCAAGAATTAAATTTTGATGATAAATTTATAGGAGACGTTGCAAAACATGGGGGAGAACTTTTCCTTACAGGAAGTGCACTTGGAGTAGTATCTGCAAGAAGATTGATTGTGCGTAACGATAAAAAATCTGGAACTCTAACAGATTATGACATTATAGAATTTGAAAGACAACCTGAGTCCCCCGTATCACGAATTGGAGATTGCTATCGATGTTTTAGCAGTGGCAACGGAGCAGAAATCAAAACAAAAGAAGGAACCGTAAGAATGACTGAATTTTCTTCCTGGAGCGTAATGTTTGAGGTTCCAAAAGAATTAGCAACCAAAGCAAAAGAGGCATATACTTCTATAAATGGAACACGATTGGATTTGCCAACTGATCAGATTCTAAGAAGCGGAAAAGTTATTGCTATTACACCAAGAGAAAGAAGAGTAGTTACTAAAGGAGACTATGATAGAAGAAAAAAGGCAACGGTATAGTACTAGCTAGAATAGTAATAGTCCCCACTCGCCTTCTGTTCAGAATCCAATGAACTGCCAGGCTTATTGATACGTGGACGGTTGCTATCCTTATCTCGTCTCATCGTTATTCCTGCCATCTTCAAAAACGCATTCATACCTTCTTTTTTAGAATATGGAGAAGACGCATGACCTTTCACTGAACTTTTTCCATCGAAAACTACTAATCGGTTAGCAACGGCATCCATGAAAACGATATCGTGGTCAACTACGAAAGCACTCTTGTCACTTTCATTTATTACTTTCCTCAGAAGAGAAGCAAACTCAAATCGTTGTTCCACATCTAAAAATGCACTTGGTTCATCAAACAGATAGACATCAGCATCTCTGCTTACGGCCATAGATAGTGCAACTCTTTGTAGTTCTCCGCCACTTAATTCTGTTAACTTCTTTTCTAGCAAACTAGAAATTTTTAATTTTCTTTTACATTCTTCAAGAATTGCAATGTTTAATGATTGTGAAGCAAAAACTTCGTTTACTGTCACTTCTTCTGCATGAGCATATTGCGGCTTGTAAGATACTTTTAATTTTATTTTAGATTCGCCCTTATCTGGTTTCTCCACACCAGCCAGAATCTTAACAAATAAGGATTTTCCTAGAGCATTCTTGCCTACAATACCAACTATTTCCCCTTTTCTCAGATCTCCAGAATCACTTGAAAATGAAAATGAATCAAACGTCTTCTTTATTCCTTCGTATTTTAGCATTGGAGAGCTTTTTATCTCCCCTTCACTGTGTTTAGTAAATTCTATTGCATGATTCCTAAACCTAACATTCTCCTCTTTTAGCATACCTTCAAGATACTCGTTTATACCTGCCCGAACGTTTTTTACTCCGGAAACTATGCCATAAACATTTTCATCACCGTAGAAAAGGTAAACATAGTCACTAACGTAATCAAGCAGAGTGAGATCATGTTCTGCGATTACGACATTCTTTAAAAGAGAAAGATCTTTGATTACAATGCCGACGCGAAGACGTTCCTCTATATCTAAATAATTAGTGAATTCATCGAAATAATAGATATCTGCATCTTTCAAATATGTCACTGCCACTGCGATTTTCTGAAGCTCTCCCCCGCTTAATTGAGAAACATCTCTTTGAAGAATATCTTGTATTGCGAATAACTCTATTGCTTTATCAGTTTTTTCTTTTGATATTTTTTTCAATAAATCAATTACCTTGCCCTTAAACACATCACGCAATTTGTCCACATGCTGAGGTTTATGACTAACTTTAATAGAGCTTTTAATATCTGAAAAATATCTTCTTTCTTCCAGAGATAAATTAGCAGTTATTTCTGATTCTTTTGGTTCATGATCTAGTATTGCAAAATTAGGTGAGAGTTGTTTGCTCAAAAGTTTTATTGCAGTTGTTTTTCCTATCCCATTTTTTCCTACCAATGAAACTGCACCACCTTTTGGCAGTGGCAAACCATAAAGTCTAAATGCATTAATGCCATATTGGTACATTGGGAATTGTTTTTTCTTTTCTTCTGCAAGATTAATTATAGAAATACAATCAACCGGGCATTTCTTTACACATAGTGAACAGCCAATGCAGACATCTTCGTAGATAACTGGATAATTAGAATCTTTTTCTATGATTATGCATTCTTCGCCAATACGATTAGGAGGGCAGACATGTTGGCAAACATAGCCACATTTCTCCCTTATGCAAAGATCCCGATCTATTACTGCCACTCGTGTTACCATAATTATCAGTAGAAGTAATGAAAGAAAGAAATTAAAAGAGAATTAGATTATGAAATTTATGCGCTTCCTGAATTCCTTAAATCATAAAGATTCCGATAAATTAAGACATTCGCAACTACGCCAGGCTGGAAACCGTGAGTAATTGAGAGACTTTCGTCATTACCATGATAATTATCAGCAGGGGAGTTAAACGCATTGAAAACTACAGGAACGCCCAAAAGAACTTGGTAATACATTGCTATAGGCTCAGTTCCACCACAACCCATAAAATCAACTTTTGAAACATCGAAACCAACAGCCATGCCATCGGCAACTGCTTTGAAAGTTGCACTAGAAGTATCCTGCGCAAATGGATGAGCTAAAGATTCAGCAACTATAGACAGCGCACTTTTTGAAAGGTTGGTGAATTCTGCTAATCTTCGATAAGCTTCTGCCTTGAACAATTTAAAGACAGCTTTAGGATCCTGATTTGCTACAAGTCTCATCGTCACGTATGCCTTAACATGGGTAGGTATGAGATTTGCAACTACTAATCCTTCATCAGTTCTGCTAAGCACAGTATGACATTCATAACTCGGTTGAGTCCATATTGTTTCCTGAGCGCTATGACCAGCTAGAGTTTGTATAACTCTTAAACCGTTATTGCGTCTAAAAAGAGCCATGTCGAAAGGCATTGCATTAAATGCTAAACGTTCAGAATCAGAAAGTATACGAACCGAATCATAAAATCCAGGAATATTAACCTTACCAGTTCGTAGATCCTTCATGTCTAAGATTTTATTCAATGCCAATAGTGCATTAACCGTAAGATTTGTACCAGAATGCGGATCATTCGTCCCTAATTTCAGTTCAACATTTGCACCAACAAGACCCCTGGCCATAGTAGTCACTACAGGAGAGCTCATTCTTCCAGGTTGAGAATCTGTAAGTATTACTAGATCACATTTCAAAAGTTGCTTATTAGCTCTAATGAAATTATCCATTTTAGGACTTCCGATTTCTTCTCCACCTTCTATTAAGAATTTAATATTAACTGGAACAGGAATTCCTAAATCTCGCATCATTTTTACTGCCATAAAATGTGTAAGTACTTGTCCCCAATCGTCGCTAGTACCTCTACCAAAAACTCGAATTTCGCCGCCTCGAGTTACCAGTTTTGGTTTGTGTGGCTTTGTTACATGCCACTGTTTAGCGGAAGAGGGTTGACCATCATAGTGTCCACCTACTAAAATAGTTGGAGCATTTGGAAGATCGGATTTTATTTCACCGTAAACAGTAGGATGACATCCGGGATGATTTATTATCCTGGCATTTGGTACTCCTAAAGCTTTCATCGTATCTCTTACAATTTTTGCCGTTGACATCTGGTCATCCGGAGTCTTGTTTTTACTAACTGGAGAATCAGCGATAACTGGAAAAAGGAATTGAGTTACTGGTTTAACACCTAAACGTTCAACTGAACGTCTCACTTGACCAACATCAATAGTTCTTGCTTGTAAAATTGCTCCCATTTGGATACCCCCATAATTAGTTTACGTAGAATTAATTTTAGTACAACAATTTAAAAATTAGTGTCACATTGTTAGTAGTTCTTACTCTCCCAAAGAAGGTGGAATCGCTCCACTTTCCTTTTTCTTTCTAGGTCGATAGGATTTCTTTGGTGTTGCTACTTCAGACATTGGTTGATAAGATCTGGATTTATACGCACTGCCGCTTGAAGAATTGCCTGAAGAACCCTTTGAAGAATAAACATAGTATGCGATCGCACCTACAAGTACGACGAAACCAAGTCCTGCCAATAGTAAAAGAATCAGACCAGAATCTAATCCATTACTCGTTGGAATTATTGGAGATTCTGTGTTTTTAACAGGAGGAATGACTACACTAGTATTTGTTTCGTTCGTACTAACATTTTGTAACGGAACGATAACTTCAGTATTATTTTCCACAATAACTGGAGGTAAATTAGTCGTATTATTAACAGTATTATTCTGAATAGTAACATTCACAATGATAGTTTCATTATTTTTAGGTGGTACTACCACCGGAGGCAATACAACAGGGCAAAGTGAAAATTGTAATTTAACAGTATCAGAAGGCCTATAGGCATCCTGAACAGCAATAATTTGATACGTGCCAGGCTTAATTAACAAAACAGATGTTTCTCCGATAATATTAGTAATATTATTTGCTACCTCACCAATATAGGGATCAACTAATAAAAGTCTCACGGCACCGCCAGTTACATAATTTCCATTTAAAGCATCAGTAGTAATAATTTTAATATTCGCAGAACTATCGGAATTACATGTAACTGAATAGTTGATAGCCATATCTCTTCTTGGAGAGTTATTAGGATTATCTTGTTGGGTAGGCGCAGGATCAAATTTAAGTGAATTGCCATGTATCAAAGGCAATGCAACTGAAGCAAACAAAAACATTATCGATAAAACTACTGCCACGTCATATTTTGATATTTTCATCGAGAAATCACCGCGTGCATTTCCGATTGTTCGATGTTTCGAACAATGGACATATTGTTGCGTTGCGCAACAATCTTGTCGAGACATTTGTCCTGCATGGGACAAATCGTAAAGTCGCCATTGAGTATTAAAGAAGCAATCTTTATAAAGTTTTAGAGAGCAAAAAATTACGTTAGAATGATAAACTAGTTCAATTAATTCAGAAACTAAGGCGATTTACCAAGGGGGATGGAACAATGGAAGAAACGACTACAGTACAGCCTAGAAAAGATGAAAATGTTATTTATGTAGGAAAAAAACCTACTATGAGTTATGTATTAGCAACCATAACTCAATTCAATAATGGAGCTGAATCAGTAATACTCAAAGCTAGAGGCAAATTAATATCTACAGCTGTCGATACTGCGGAAATAGTAAGAAACAGATTTATGCCTAATTGTAAAATCGCAGACATAAAAATAAAAACTGAAGAACTTACTTCTGAAGATGGATCTCTAAACAAAGTATCTGCCATAGAGATAACTATTCAAAAATAATAATTAGTTTTTGAATAAGGGTGATTGATTGGCTATAATGTTGGATAAACAAGGTATTGCAATAGCAGTAATGATGGCAGTGGCCATTGTTTACTTTAGCAATGCGAATTACTTATTACTTATACTAGTTTTTTACGCTCTCGCCCTCATGGTTACTAAATACGAGTATAAAAGAAAAAAAGACCAGGGAATTTACGAACATGAAAGAAGTTGGGAAAATGTACTTTCAAACGGTCTCGTACCAACCATGTTAGCTGTTGCCAGCCCATATATAGGAAGCGGTGCATTTATTGGAGCTGTATCTGCCATAACCGCTGATAAATTTGCTTCTGAACTAGGAGTTTTTGACAAAACGCCGCTCTCATTGGAAAATCTTAAACCTGTTAAACCGGGAACCAGCGGAGCAGTGAGCGTACTTGGATTTGTGGTTTCGTTGATGGGCGGTTGTTTTATAGGTGTAGCTACGATGTTTATCTTCAATAAAACTGCTAATGAAGCAATTATAATCGCAGTAATTGGATTAGCAGGTTCAGTTGTAGACAGCCTGTTCGGAGTGCTGGAAGAAAAAGGATTCGGAACTAAAGGTACGACAAATATGATTTGTTCGATAACTGGCGGACTACTTGGATATTTTAGGTGATTTCTCGATGAAAACATTTGTATTATGCGGCGGACTTGGAACAAGACTTAGACCACTTACACTAAAAACGCCAAAGCCAATGCTTTTAGTTGGTGGAAAACCAATATTATTTTATGTTATAGATAATTTGAGAAAAAATGGATTTGTTGATATAGTTCTTACTGTAGGGTATTTGAATGAACAGATGAAAGATTACTTCGGTGATGGTAAAAAATTTGGTGTAAAGATAGAATACCTCATTGAGAAAGAAAGACTGAATACTGCTGGATCAATTTTACCATTTAACGGTAAGCTCAAAGAAACATTTGCAGTGGTTATGGGAGATCATCTCACTAATGTAAACATGAAAAAAATGCTTGAATTTCACAAAAAAAGTGGTGCAATAGTCACCATCGCACTTCAAACACAAAAACTAAAAATAGATTATGGTGTTGTAGATATTGACAACGACAAAGTCGCAGCATTCAGAGAGAAACCTGTTTTGGAACATCTGATAAATACTGGGATGTATATCTGCGAACCTCAAATATTTGATTACATAAAAGAAAAAGAGGATTTTGCACATGATGTTTTCCCAAGATTGTTGAAACAAGGCAAAAAGATAGCTGCTTATCACCTGCCGGATGAATGGTTTGATATTGGACGGCTCAGTGATTATGAAAATGCCGGGGAATTGCTGAAGAGGCTGAATTTATAAATAGTTATTAATAGTAAAAACATATGCGACTGCAATTTAGTCCAAAACAAATGTTTTCTAATTCCTTAAGGACAGTCAGAAATGGCTATTACCTGATTGATGATGTAACACATGCAACGATCCATAAAGTAGGAGATGACGTTGAAAAAGCAAGTAGTAAAGCAACCAAAGGATTGTTCGTTTTGCATAAAGAAAGAGTTGCAAGATTTATGACCAGGATAAGTCCGCTCGCTACCGTAGCCACAATGATGAGTAAAAATATGCTAAATATATTACTTCCGGTAGCAATAGCCATGGCATTTGACACGGTGATTTTTTCAAAAGTAATTAGGTCTTCATCAGAACATGCAAAACGAAATGATGGTACCGAAAGCAGAGCAAATTATTTCCTGACCCTGGCAAGACTACCTTTTCTTGGTTTGGGGACAATTGCGCTATTGCTCGGAATACGAGAACACGATGCAATTAACTTTGGGATTTCAATATATATGACAGCACATGGGATTGCATTTTACCTTGCCAGCTCTTCAAATGGAATGCTTAACAAGGCAAGAGAGTGGCTCATGACGTCTTCGGTAAAACCAACAACCAGTTAGATTTATAAGAGATAGATTGTTTTACTAATTATGGAAATTTCTCAGGAAATGTTGGCTAGAGCAAAAAATAAAGGCAAGCTAATTCTTCATGATGAAGAGATAAAATACTCCAGATTTCGGGAAGGTTCTGGTAAAATACCACGAGGAACAGTTTTGATTGGTGAAAGAATAATCTTTGGTTTTCCACACATTAAACGAATTTTCACGTTACAAAAAGGACTAGAAAAAAATATAACTGAGGACGAGTTTTACATAGAAGAGAAAATAGATGGATTCAATGTACGTGCTATATTGATTGATGGAAAGATTTTTGCATTTAGTAGAGGTGGATTCGTTGATCCTTTTGTAACTGAAAAAGTGAGAGAGATACAACTAGAAAAGTTTTTCTCTGATTATCCTAATTCCGTACTTTGTGGAGAGATGATTGGTAGAACACCTTATACCCGAAATGATTTTGAGCCTAAACTGCTTGTGTTCGACATTATGAATGCCGATGGAGAGTACGTGGAAGTTGAAAAAAAGTACGAAATACTAAAAAATTATAAAATTGATAGCGTCCCTACTTTTGGAAGATTTACTATAAAAAATATGGAAAAAATAAAACAAGTTGCATTGAAACTCATGAAAGAAAAGAAAGAAGGCATGGTAATCAAAAGCAGAATTAGCAACCGCTGTAAATATGTGAATCCGTTTGCTGACATCCATGACATTATTGGTAATGCAAGAATTATGTTCGACATGCCTTCTGGCTTTTTCATCCAGCGCGTTTTACGTTCAGCGATGTTTATTAGAGATTTCAAACTGGATGAAAACAAGTACGCAAAAGAACTTGGCAGTGCATTTTATGGGAAACTTATTGAAACGCTAAAAGAAGTAGAAAAAGGAAAACTTATTGCAGAAGAATTTGAGATTTCCATAAAAGATGTTTCTATCTGGAACAAAATAGTAAAGCACATGGGAAAAGAGATAAAACTTGAGAAGATTTCGGAAAAGAAAGAGAATGGAAAATTAAGAATAAAATTTAGAAAAATATACAAGAGAACAAATCAGAAATTCCGGGAATTTTTATCCGGAAAGGGAATTGAGGATTAACTTTGCAGACCACTCCCAATTGTTCGATGTTTCGAACAACACGATTGTCCGGCGTACCGGACAATGTGCGCATTGTCGCGCTCGACAATTGCGTGGGCATATTGTTGCGTAGCGCAACAATAATGTCGTGGCGGCAGATCAATTATATCGATAATTTTACGTAATCAATCAAATCATAACGCATACTTAATCCACTTTTTCTTTTCTTGGCCAAGTTCTGTACGAAGCCGAGTTTCATATAGAAATCTATTGCTTTTTCGTATGCGTCAACAGTTACAAACCTACAACCAATTTCCTTAAGGATAGAAGATGCAATTTTACCCATAGCTACCTTAACTAAAAATGTACCTATGCCAAGCTTTGCAAAATTTTTATGAACTGCCAACCTGCCTATCTTAACAGCTGGATATTCCCCCAACCTTTGTTTTGGTTCAGACATTGCTTCTTTTTCTCCTAAATCTAAACGGATGGAATCTGAAGAAAGACTAAAATAACCAACAATTTGGTTTTTGTGCAAACATAAATAGGTAATTGCTAAAGCACCATTTTGATAAAGTAAAGCATCATCTTTAAGAAAAGAATTAAGATCTGAGTCACCACAATCAAAAGCAAGTAGATCGAAACCCGCTGAAAGTTTTACGATATCCAATTTATTAAAATCTATAATGTCTTGCATTAAACCACTAAAATGGTTTTTTTATATATAATTCGATACATTCTTTGATAAACTGAGCCTTCTTAAAACTAGGGTTAACCTCTGCATTTTCAGTTTCTTCATAGAACCTTTTTGCATCCTCTCCTTTTAGGATAGGAGTAGACTCGATTGGTTTTGCCATGTTTATACCTAACAAGATTATTTATAATCCTTATTTAAAAGTTATCGAATTTCAGGTGGAAAGGTGATTGAGGATTGAGTAACAATTTAAACATATGTGAACAATAAACTACTTATGGCAACACAATTAATTAACAGAAAAACTGCACTCACAGAGCTCACAAGAATTCTTAAAAAAATAGATAGACGAGAAGCTTTTCATGAAGTCGGAACTTTAATTGAAAAAATATTCGATCCAAAAACGCCTACATACGAACTGGACAGATTTAAAGTACAGATAATTTTTTATGAAAACGGAAAGCACATGCTAATTCCTCTGGACACAAAAAAAGCATATGAAGAACTCAGACAAGCATTAGATGAAGTTCTGCGTTTACGAGGCTATAGAAGTAATATACTGACATATCAGGAACATTGTCTACTAGGAAGCACTCAATCAGAAACTTTTGCCAGAGACCCATATAAACCAATAGGAATACTAAGGAGGGAATTAGGAATAGAAGAAACAATGCTTGCCAGAAAACTAGAATTGAAAGGCGGTGCCAGAGCATACTTCTACGGATTAAAAAGAGAAGGTATTATCGGAGTAACTACTTCGCTTGAACCACTTGATACAGAAGGAAGAACAGTGAGAGACCCGAGACCCATTAGCATGGAAAAATTGGATGAAGCACTAGCAAAAGGAATACCACTGGAACAAATATTCGATCTCTGTGTAATTCCGTTCGTGAAGGATCCCGAATTTCCATTTAGAAGAGAGTAGCTATTTCTTCATCTTCTTAAGCATTGCAAACATCTTACTGCCATTAAGCCATTCGCAACCAACCTTATTCGCGAATTTCAAAACACCTTCATCACTACTAACTAAAGTTGCCTCTAACTCTTTTGCAAGCATAACTAACTCAAAATCCTCTTTACTGTCAAGTAAACCTGCACGAACAGCATCCCTATATTTCTCTCTTAACTTCTGAAGTTTAACATTATTCTCAGGTTTATTATCCTGAGCATATTCCTCTGCCAATCGCAATCCTTTATTCATGCGACCTCGCACGTCCTCAATGAAATCGTGGAGCACTGCAGCAGGAAGATAAAGTGCATAAATATTTGGTGCTCTTTTTTTTATATGCAATTCAAATTCACTTGAAATTTTTTCTCCAATAAAATTCTTCAACTCCATGAATATCAAAGAGGGCATGTAAAACTCTGCATCCAGTTTAGATATCATTTTGATGAAAGATTTTACTGCAAGCGGAGGGGTCTTACCGAATTTCTCCCGTGCATGAGGATTTACAAATAATGAAGTATCTAATACAAATCTTCTGGTTAGTACCATAGGCATGAACTCAAGGACAAGGATTAAATATATTGCTGAAAAAGGACAAAATAATAAAAATTTTGTCCTGTTGTAAATTCTTATAGAATTTACAGTAGAACTAGAAGCCCCAGGATTCCAAATCTGGAACCTGAGACCCTAGAACCTATATTTATTGTCTAGCAACTATTATTTTTTCTTTGTTGTATCTGCACTGGTATTCTTTTTGAATTTCTTATAGATTTTGTATATCACAAAGATAATGATTACTGTAGGAAGCAGGAATCCGATTAATCCGGATAGCACCAGCAAAGCAGCTGATAGAGCAGCAAAGAATGTCCCTGTAAGATCTTCCAAAGGCAATTGGAGATTTGTCTTAACAGTAGATTTATCTTCTGTAAGTGTTACATAGACAAGAGACTTCTCCGGTCTATTCTTCTCATCAACATCTTTGCTTAGTTGTTTGACTTCTCCCAGAGCCTTGGCTTTCTCCATGAAAGAATCGAGCTTGTTCGAAGAAACTTGCACTACAGCATAGTATGTTTTCTGACCTGTTGATTCTACGAATCTAAGAGAACTGATTGATCCTCCTTCATCTGCAACTACAGCCTTAAGCGAATCAAGTGAAGTTGAAAGTTTCCCCTCATTTACCTTAACAGTCATATCTCCTTCTTTTGCTTCCGATGCAGCAACATCTTCATAGAGATCAAGAGTTATTGTTGACTTTTGTATCTTCCCTTCAAGTGTCCCCTTTTCATTTTTTAACTGTTCTATTTCTGTTTCTATTCTTGTAATTTCTCTCTCAACAGTTATCAAATCTTCTACTAGTTCACTTTTATTATAAAGAATATAAAGTCTCTGCAACTCGATGTTTTTGTTTTGCAATCTTAGATCCAGATCACGATATTGTTTTGTAACATCTTCGATATTTACATTTGCTCCTTTTAATTCACCTAAATTTTTCAACTGTTCAAAAACACTATCAAATTTTTCAGGAGAAATCTTAAATGAAATAGAATAATGTTTTTGACCACTATATTCATCGTAAGATGTTGAAATTACGGTTCCACCTTGGGTTTCTACTATGCCTGTGGCTCCCTTTACTTTTTCATCAAGCTGACCACGTTCAAGCTTTATAGATATGGAGCCTTCTTTTGTTTTTAACGGCTGTTCACCAGTAAACGTATCTGAAACCTTAGCTTCGTAATTAGCCCCGTCACTTAATGGAGCGTCTGAATAAGAAATAGAATTCTCATCTGAAAATGTATTAGAAGAAGATGTTACAGGAAAATAATCTGAACTAGATATATCATTTTTTTGTTCAGTAGTAGAATTAATTCCGGATAGACCAGCACATCCTGCAGACAGCAAGAAAATTCCAAACAGCAAAATAAAGAAAATGTTCAATTTCATAATTTATATTAAAAAGTAAAAGAATAAGAATGATTCGAATTTGTTAACATTTGCCCTAAACATTTTACTTTCTAGCAATCGCTCTGCCCTCTAGCAATAACTCTACCTCTCAATTGTCCAATATTTTGGACAACATTATTGTCCAGCGGGACAATATGCATCTTGTTGCTCATAGCAACAAGCTTTGACGCATCTGCGTCAAATTTTGTCAGGATTTTTATCATCCTGACAAAGCTTGTCTACCAACTATATTAACTTAATTAACCCTCTTCCTATTTCTGGAATATTCCCACCGAGCAGACTAGTTGTTGAAAGTACGAATGAAAAAACTATTACCATTGAAATCATTGGCAAGAAACATACTGATACGGTAAGTTGTTTGAGAATTGCAGGCGAAAGGACATTGGTCAATGAATCTATGTCGCCCCTGTAAGCATTAATCCATGAATTAACCTCATAAACTTTTGATGGATTAGCATAGCCACAGTATTGAACTTCTTCAAGAGCAGGTAATGCACATACGTAAGCCACTGGATTATGAGTAATAGAATTAGAAACAGCGGTTGGATCAGCTAAAGTGGGTTGACCCATAAAACTTGGTCTTATAACAGGCAAAGAAATCGCTGATGAGATAATATAGGTAAACGGAAATATAAAATACAACCCTAAAGAAAGCGCCATAACATAACCTCCTGCACCTCGAGTAGGTGGAAATGCACGAAGAATAACACCTAAACTTAAAATGAAAAGACCATATGAACCTATGAACTTAGATATGTGAATAAGCAGATAATAAAAAAACATGTAGAATTGTGTTAATTCTGTGGCATTTTTTATGCGCTCAGCAAGTATCTTAAAACCAAAACCGCTTGCATGCTCACTCATGAATATTTCCATATATACAGATGTACCGGCTTCAACTGGTATGCTAGCGACATAGAGAGAACGCATTAAAGTTCGAGCACATGCTGCTGCCGGATCCATGTACATTATCATAATATCAGTAAGATGTGTACCAGGAGGAAAAACAATCTGACCTGGAAGTAAGCCTACTGAAGTTGCATAAAGATTCGTAGCTATACTTACTAGCATGCTCTCTCCGCCTGTGACAAATGTAATTAACATGAGAACTATAAAAACAGTTGAAATTGCATAAATAAGTTCAGTTTTGGCTGTCTGCTCAAGATTTTTTAGATCAAAGACTTTGGAAAACATGTATACTATTGCTGAGGCTATGATAGCTACCATGGAAACTGAAATAGCAATACCTTCCCAACCTACCACGTATTCTACCATTTTATATCAGCCTCGTAAGTGAATTGACATCTATTTCTTCGCCCAATGTCTTACTAAGATATTTAACACTTTGAACAAACAATAATACTTGGAATGCAGGTAATAAATAGCCTATTACCAGTCCCATACCAACAGTAGCCATAGGTATTAGAAATGCGGTTGTTACAGCAGCACCGAAAGCTACGGAAATCAGTTTACCTATCATGTCCAAAAAGCCAACGGTAACATTTTTGAAAAAATCAAAAATAATATCTCCCGTGTTCTTGGACTGTTCTTTTAGCGAGTCTGCTTTAGAATCTACAGTATGTGCAGTAAGGCCATAGATAGTAACACTTGCAAAATTATTTATATTATTATCGTAGACGTTTATTATGGAATCACTAGTTGTGAACAGCATTATGTATGAGGCATTTACATAGAGAGGATAAAGAAGCATGAAACCTATGGCTAACGCTATCAACGTCCCACCAAATCTACGAGTTGGAGTAAAACAGCGGAGAAATATACCTATTGGAAGATAATATTTTAGACAAGCTGCAATGGCAAATTTTAGTACGTTCAACTGTGCGATATTAATAATGAGTGCAATTGCCAGTGAAGTAAAAACATTGTAAATCATTTGTTTTAAAGGTGCGGCAAAACCAGCACCTGGAGTAGCAACTATACCTACACCCAATGGTCTTGAATATGGAGTAATGGAAGCTAATTGATCGAGCCAAAGGTTTAGTGCATAATTAACATGCATCCAACCTTCAATCTTATCTGTTATTGAAGTGAAATATTTTTCAGTAGTATCATAAAAACCTAAACTACTGATAGCAGGATCAGTAATACTGGGAAAAACTGCCCCTAGCGTAAGAGAACACATTGGAACCATGGCAGCTATGAAAGAACCTACAATGATTACACTTGCAAAAACTTCAAATAATTCTAATTTTACAAAACTTCTAATAGTATCAGTTTTAAAAAAATAGGAAAACATGTAAAGAAAAGTCAACAGCATGATAGATGCTACGATAGCTAATGGCCAAAATGGGACCCAGGTAGTCCAGAAATCTGAATCGGCAGCACCTTGAGAGCATATGAAAGCCTGGAGAGAAGAATTTGCAGGTGCACCTCCTTGACCACCTGTGGATGGTGTAGAACTCAGCCCTTCCATAGTACAACCTGAAAGCAAAAGTAGAATTGCAAATGAAAGGACATAGAATAGTTTTTTAGTCATCATATCCACCTTGCAAAAGACATAAAGTTAACATCCACACTCAACCAACTCGCCACTTCTCTTGCAAATGTCAGAGTCGTAAAAATATTTATGAATGGCAATAATATGCTTATTATAACGATATAATAAATCGCACTTCGTATGAGTTCAAACGCGGTGGTAAGTCCTGCACCTATAAAGAAAGGCACGAATACCCCAGCAGCCAGGAATGAGATTGAAACTACAGTAAGTCCTACTCCCAGAAGGCCGCTATTAGTTACAAAATCAGTCATAATGCTCTTCTGCGACGTTACATCTACACCTAAACTATACTGAAGAATAGTATGTGCTTCATGAGTTACTAAAAACATAAACGGATACATTATCGCAAAACTAAAGAAAAGCGCTAATATTGCATCTCCAGCACCTCGTAGTGGTGGAATTGCCCTTAGAACTACACCTAGAGGAATGAAGAATGTCCATGTCCATTTTTTTATCATGCATAGCATGACTAAATGTATTATCCACTCACCTAAACCTACGGAAAGAAGCTGCATTGTAAAACCCAGCATATCGACTATGGGCTTAAGTATTGGACCTAAATTAAATGAAAACATAGCACGCCAGGTTATTCCAAACCACATGGTAGCACTGAAAAGAGTATGAATTATTGTATTGTATATCAAAAGAAAACCATAGGCTGAAGAAATTTCAGCTATCATTTGCCTGGAAAATGCCATAGATGCATCTATCATCGTATTCTGCTGGAGAACTGGATCGGTAGTGGTAAATGTTTTAAATCCATACCAGGTTTGACTTGCTTGCATAAACATAACTATGAATAGCAAAGCCAGAACAGTCCTGCCAAGTTCAAACATCAAATCCTTTGATACAGCAACAAGATTCTGAGACTGAAACAATTGACTAAACATGTAAATCAGGATTGCAACAAAAAGCACAATTAGCACAGACATGATGACATAGTTAGTCCATTCTGCACCGAATATGGTTAAATATTCTTTTGGAACACCTGGAACAGTAGAAACCCAGGATGTACCGCAACTACCTGGGTCCACAATATCATAAATAGTACTTGCTGCAGCATTTGCTTGAGCACCCCCTCTTGTAAAACCAGGAATGTCATTAACGAATTTACTTATGGTGTCAATTATACCAGTACTTGGAGGGGGTGAAGTCTGCGCAAATGAAATTGTAGAAAGCAGTAGCACTAGTGCAACCACGAAAAATATTTTTTTGTTATCCAGTTTGTAATTCATAGAATCATCAGTTTGCTTTGACATCTTTGATGTCAAATATCCCAATTGTCGTTTGACGACAATGGGCATCTTGTTGCTTCAAGCAACAAGCTTGTGTCAGCATTTTTCTGCCCTGCTGACAATGCTCTGCTGTGCAAATCTGTAAAGTAACATAGTTACTTCACATCATATAAGGTGTGTTAAACCAGCTATTTCTACATCTCCACCCAAAGTTATTGAAATACTTCTTATTGCTGCAATGGTTGCAAGAACTCCGAAGAATGAAAAAAATACAGAGAAGAAAGTTAACCTTGACACAACATCCATTACTCCACCGTCTTCAAGTGAAATGGATACGAAATTATCATAGAATTTTTTCTTTCCCAGATTACCTGTAAATGTAGTACCAACACCTTGTAACTCTTTTAAGTCAGCATCACTCAACTGATTCGTACGAGCAGTTAGATCTGCATCACCATTAGGTAAATTTAGATTAACACTTGGGAAATAACCATCTGGAGAAGCACCATCTGCAATTTTATCTCTTGTAACTTGAGGCTCAACTCCAACTAAACTATAATAATCAAGCTGCTGCTGATTGAGGTCGTAACTGCCAGTGAGAAGTGGCACTTTACCGTTTATATAAAGATGATCTGCAATAGATGGGATATTATCAGGACCAAGGTATGCGGCATGCTGTATAGAAATGGCTAACATTGCACCAAAAACATAGAACATAGGAAATATATAGAATAGTGCAAGAGCGATAGCCATGAGCAAACCCCCAAGACGCCTAGTAAATGAAAATGTCCTAAGTACAAGACCAACAATGAAGAGATTTGGAAATAGTGCCTTTGATACAAAAGCTATTAGTATTTCCTGAAACTTGGTAAGCGTCATCATCTTCATAGCAAAATCAAACCCAGCAGTCTTCATCGCATTACCCATGGTAAAAAAACCACGCCAGGGAGTTATGGTGAAGAAACCTGCTTTGTCAGTAACGAATTCGATATTTATCGCAAAATCAGCTATTGTTGAAGTAATCATGTATGATTGATAAATCTTAAATGCAACGTTTGAAGTTTCTTGGAAAATAGTATTTAAATAATATATGGAAAGACGAATATGGCAATGAGGTATGTCAGCATAGGGAGAAACTGAACTAAGTGCAAGTGGATCTGCAGCTCTATCGTAATTAGTACCTGGTGCAAATGAGCATATATCCTGAGTTACATATTTACCTGGATTTGCAGCATCTGGAAAAAACCCTTGAGTAAGATACGAAGGATTAGACCCAGAGGAATCGTGCAATATCCCATAAGCAACACTGTCAAACATACCTATCCAAGAGAAAACTGCAGCAAGAAGAATCAGTGAATAAAATATTTCAAACAACTCTAATTTTGCCCATAGTTTCATCTTGTCATCTACAAGAACACTACCGAACATATACACCAGTGAGACTAGCACGGTACTTATTACCACTAATATGACCGCAACGAAACTCCACGAAGAATATAATGCAGTTAGTGAATCAACCATAGTATCAACTACTTTTTCCAGATAGGAATTTCATAAATGCGTTTATAAACGCAAGAGTTATCGTCGCTGAAAGGGCAGGAATAAATAAACTCGGTATTGATAACGCCCCTAGCGATTCTATTATGGGAAAGAAAAATGCTGGAGTTGCTATTATATTGACTCCGAATTCTGAGAAAAGAAACTTTACAAATGGGGCAATAATGGGAATTCTTCCAAGTGGATTTTGATTATTACCAAGAACACCGAACAGAACCCATTGACCGCCACAAAGCATAGTAACATCAAAAGTTTTTCCAGAATATATCTGGTCAGGCTTAGGGAAACCCATCAGTTGATCGTTATAAACCTGCATACTCAGGATATATGTAAGTGGAAAAACTGACTGAAAACCTATTGCTATGGCTATCAGAAATATACCTGCCTGTCTAGTTGGTGGAAAGAACCTTAGAATAATACCTGCTGGAAATACAAACGGCAGCAATATGGCATCGATGATGACGAAAATAGTAGACTGTGCGGTAAGGCTCCCGTAAACTGCTATAAGTCCGTAGCCAACAACATTAGTTATGGAAACCAGAGAATCTATACCTGGAAATAGTTTATAAGACAGAGTAAGTACGTACTCCCCAATACGTCTTTGGAAAGTACTAAGAACAGAAAGGCATACCTGAGCCCTGAAAACATCAGTTATGGCATTTTGAGTACTCTCTCTTATTTGATAGATATAACCTATGGCAATATCTATGGCAGATTGAGAGGAACCACCCCCAACAATATCTGAAGCAACTGTGGAAGCAATGAAATTAGAAGATTCTAAGAAAGCTATGGAAAATATTACTATCAACAATGAGACAAAAACCTCTTGAAGTTCTATATTGAAATATGCTTCCAGTTCATTAGACTGAGTAAGTTTAGCTGCCATATAAGTAAGTGCTAGGAAAATAGTCATGATGAAGCCCATGATGAATATTACCCAACCGTAGATAGCTATGTCAACCATTTTTACACCAATTTTGTTAATCCTGCTATTTCAAGTTCCCCACCTATTATGGCTGCAACATTTCGATACATTGTAATTGTAAATATTATTTCTAAAACTGAAGTTATTATTATTAATACGATCAATTGAGAAACGGTAACTACTTCATCTATAATGAATTTATAAAGCCCAGAAGTAGATGCAGATGGGAAGAAAGGATTATTTGATAACGGATGGTGAATTACTTCTGCCATTGCACCTACAAATCCGGAAGTCATAGACCACATAAACTTGCCTATGGTAAAAATATTATCCGTTGCAGCTGACAGAACACCTCCAAAATTAGATATGAGTTTCTTTCCGCTACACAGAAGACCCCAGAAACCGCTTCCGCATGCAGCCTGAACCTGGAACTCAGTTAATGTTTCTGATGCGAATTCATCTGTAAGCTCATCTTTTTTGTGTTCAGTTTCAATATCTACAAGTTCCTGTATTTTAGCTGGGTCAGGATTACCTAGCGGACTTATGGTTTTCGGAACATAGTTGAAATCTGCGGGTTTATATACATCAAATATCAAATAATTTGAAAAAAGAACTGAAAGCGGATATACATAAAATACTACGAACGAAATTGCGATAAGGCTCGAACCGGTTTTTCTTGTCATTGGAAAAGCTCTGAAAACTATACCCAGAGGCAGAATTATCAGGGGGATTATATCTCTTGCAAAACCAAGAATTATTTGTTTTGCCATGATCGCAGTTATTACAAAACCTATTGCTTCTACAACAACCGTATGTGCGTTACTCAGAAGCACAAGCCCGTCATAGGGCATAAATGAAAATGTGACTAGATTTACCAAAGGCAATGGAGAACCTAGAGGAAACGATAAAGTTGAAAGAAAACCTATGAGGACTTCAAATAGATAAAGCTGGCTATAGGTAGCACGCATCTTTTCGAATAGTATATCAAGAGCTGCACTTGCAAGATAAATGTGAGGAGAAACTGAAATTTCTGGACTTGTGGCATGGGCAGCAATAGCATCACCAACATTTGGTGAACCTGCAGTCAATATGCCAACTATCAAATTAGGCAAATATGCATTACTTGCAAGCCAAAACCAAACTATAATCACGCTGAATATTGTTGCGGCTAGTTCTTCCTTGGCTATGGCACTTAGGGGTGGATGCTGAAAGAAATATGCCATCATGTAAGTGGCTGCTGTTATGAGCATGCAAAGCGTTATGGATTTGAGAACTGGGAGATATATAAGACTAAACATCGACGGAATACCAGAGTCTGGATGCTCTATACCTTGAAGTGCGACAGTTGTGAGAATAGGGCTAAGTACAAATGCTATAATTGCAGCAAAAAGTGCTCCCAAAAGTAGATTGTGAGACCATACTACAGCACGTGCCCTAGTTTCTGCGCCTGATAACTGACCGACAACATAAACTAATGCTGCGAACATTATCATCATCATTATGCCGATGGGAACCCAGGAGCCATAAAGGTCAAAAAAGGCACAAATCTCATATGAAACCGTACCTGGTACGGGAGCATTTATTCGGTGTAAATTACAAAAATCTTCAACACCCTGGGCGGAAACGATATTACTAACAGAAATAAGAAAAAATACGATAAGAAATAATTTTGTAACTGTACCTGAGGGTAGAATAACACGATCTGCCATAGGATACTTTATACTGTTTCGGATTATAAATATTACCTTACATACATGTTATTGGTAAAAATATGGTTAACCATCCAGATAGCGAACATGGCACTAGTCCGATATTGGGAGGAGTAATTGCATTATTCGTAATTTTAATATCTGTAGCTGTTGGTATAAATAAAATAGAAATTGAATTCCCTAGCATCATTCATCCAAGAAAAACTGAAATATTTAAAACGTTAGAAAAAATAGAAAGAACTACGATGAAATGTCTAGAATTAAGTGAAAATAGTGAAGAAATATGTGGATGTAGAAAAACAGGATTACTTGCAAAACAAGAATTGCGTGCTATTTCTGAAACATTTCTTGATGAACCAGATAAAGATATATTAGTAATACTAAGTCAAACTGTAGATCAACGAATAATAAGACTAATGAGTCCTGCATTTAGTCGATTACATCCAGAATGTTCAAATCAGGATTTAATGGGGCTTTATGGGTGGATGGAACGTCGTAAAGGGTGCTATTGTTCAGTGAATTTAAATGTTCAAGCAAAAGAAATAAATGAATTCTATAAAGAAGCGGTCAAAACGTTAAGTGGAAAAAAAGAGCGAATAGAGACAATAGTCGAAAGACATTTTCCAAAAGTAGCTGCAAGAGTAAGATAAAAGCTAGAATATCAAATTACGATAGAATAAAAATCTAATTAATCTAATAAACCACTATGGATACTTCTGAGAATCTTGATTTCACCAGTGTAGAGGCTAAGTGGCAGGCACATTGGAAGAAAGAAAAAACATACGAACCTGAAATTGATAAAAAGAAAAAAAAGAAATTTGTAACTGCAGCTTTTCCCTACCCTAACTCGCCACAGCACATAGGCCATGGAAGAACCTACACTACTACAGATGTCCATGCACGCTATCTAAGATTGAAAGATTACAATGTAATTTTTCCCATGGGTTTTCACGTTACAGGTACACCAATAATTGCAATGGCTAAAAGAATTGCCGATGGTGACAGTGAATTATACGATGTATTCAAAAGAATATATGAAATACCTGATGAAACTACGAAAACGCTCACTGATCCGACTACGCTGGTAATGCATTTCTCCAAAGAAATAGAGGAAGGGATGAAAGAAATGGGTTACAGCATAGACTGGAGAAGAAAATTTTATTCATTTGACAAGCATTTTAATAAGTTCATAGAATGGCAATTCGAAAAATTAAAGCAATTAGGTTATCTGGTGCAGGGGGAACATCCGATAGCATGGTGCCCTGCTGACAATCAGGCAGTGGGTGGGCACGATACAAAGGGAGATGTTGATCCTGAATTAAAAGATTTCACAGCTGTGAAGTTTAGATATGGAGATGGATTCCTGCTTACGGCAACACTAAGACCAGAAACTATTTACGGGGTCACAAATATCTGGATAAATCCAGAAATAATGCACGTAAAAGCAAAGAGCAAAAAGACTGGAGAAAATTATTATATTTCAAAAAAAGCAGCTGAAAAAATGAACTCCCAGGGTTTTGAACTTGAGATTTTAGAGGAACTTAAAGGAGAAAAAATGCTTAGTGACAATATGAAAGCTAAAAACCCTATTACTGGAGATGATTTACCGCTCTACTCTGCTTTATACGTGAAAGATGATACCGGAACTGGCATAGTTATGAGCGTACCTTCACATGCACCCTACGATCACATCGCACTTCTAGATATGGGTATCAAACTCGATTACGCACAAATAATCAAAGTTGACGGCTACAAATTCATGGCAAAAGAACTCGTTGAACAACGAGGAATAAAGGATCAGCACGACCCAAAAATTGAAGACATAGTAAAAGAAGTTTACAAAAAAGAAATACTTACCGGAGTAATGATTATTGGCCCCCATAAAGGAGAGAAGGTCTCTATTGCAATAGAAAAAACAAAAAATGAAATGATCAAAAACAAACAGGCATTTCCTTTCTGGGAAATAACCAATAAACCTGTGTACTGTCGTTGCGGTGCAGAGGTAGTTGCGACTATACTAAAAAATCAATGGTTTATCGATTACGGAAACGAGCAATGGAAAGAAAAAGCTAGAGAGTGCATAGCTGGAATGACAATAGTTCCTGAAAAAACAAGGCAAGAATATCTTGCTACTCTAGAATGGCTTAGACAAAAAGCATGTGCCAGAGCAAGCGGGCTTGGAACTAAATTTCCATTCGAAAAAAATAGAATGATTGAAGCGTTATCAGATAGTACAATTTACATAGCATTTTATTGTTTTTCCTATCTTCTAAAAAATATGGAAGAAGGTGAACTCAACGAAGAATTTTTCGACTATGTTCTGCTTGGGAAAGGTAAAGGAAATCCAAAATGGAAAGAAGCAAGAGAGCAATTCGAGTACTGGTATGGAGAAGATTCCTACCATAGTGGTGCAGATTTAGTAAGAAATCATTTGCCATTTCACATATTTAATCATGTTGCCATTTTTGACAAAAAATACTGGCCAAAACAATTTGTCACAAACGGATTCGTATTAATGGATGGAAAGAAAATGAGCAAAAGCATGGGAAATATTTTGCCATTGAGAAAGGCAATAAAAGAGTATGGTGCTGATGTCATAAGATTTTCCGTAGTAAGCGGCGCAGATTTAACACAGGATACCGATTTCAACAAGAGCGTGGCAGAGGGGACCAAAAGCAGGCTTGAGTTCATTGCTAAACTAGTTACAGAGATTTCTAATGCAAAAGACAAAAAGAAAGATTCCAGAATAGATAAGTGGTTGCTCTCTCGTATGAATAGAAAAATTAAAAATGCAGAAGAACTTTACGAAAAAATAGCACTAAGAGAACTATCACTGGAGATATTTTATGATGTTTACAATGATCTTCAATGGTACCTGAAGCGTAGTGGCAATGAAAGCTATGGAGAAACGATAAAAGAATTCCTTAAAGTTTGGAGCGTACTAATTCAGCCATTCATGCCACACCTGGCAGAAGAATTCTGGAATTTACTTGGAGAAAAGAAAACTATTTCAAAATTCCCTGAATATAATGACAAGAAAATTAATGAAAAAATAGAAAGGGGAGAAGAACTCGTAAAACAAACTTTAGATGATGCACTGAATATAGCAAAACTTCTTGGAAAAAAACCAGAAAAAATATATATTTATGTTGCTTCAGAATGGAAGAGGAAACTGTATAACATAGTTAAAAATGAAAAGGCATTTGACAAAGTAATGAAAACAACTTCACAAGATTCAGAACTCAGGACGCACATGCAAGACGTGCAAAGAATTACGAAACAGTTGATGAAGAATGCTTATTCACTTCAAGAAATAGAAAATGAAAAAGATGAACTTGCAACTCTCAAAGACGCAGAAGAATTCTTAACAAAGGAACTTGACTGCCCTGTGAATGTGGCAAGTGACAGTGGAGCAAAGCATGAACGTGCTAAGAATGCATTGCCTGGAAAACCCGCAATAGTATTGGAGTAAACATATGTTATTCGCAAAAGTAAGAAAAAATATAGGTGAACGTGTAAGAAAGGAGCTTTTGCACAGAGAAGTTCTTTCAGCTAATTATAAAGTAAAAACAGATAATCATTTTGTCTATTTCCCAGTAACACGAAAAATAAATTTACATGGAGTACATTACATAACCATAGTTGTTGAACCTCAAAAGAAAAAACCAAAAAGTGTCGTTGAATATCTTGAAGAGAAATACGGGAAAACTACTACACAACAACTTACAAAGTCATTTGATATTGTAGGAGACATTGCGATAGTAGAATTACCTGAACGACTGGCACATTTTGACAGCAAAGTTGCAGAAGCAGTAATTGCGATACACCCCAATATTAAAGTCGTTGCGAAGAAACTTGGTGCGATGTCTGGAGAATTTCGCGTAAGACCGATGAAAGTAATTTATGGGGAGAATCGCACAGAAACGATACACCGAGAAAAT
This sequence comes from Microcaldota archaeon, assembly GCA_030648615.1. GTDB lineage: Archaea > Micrarchaeota > Micrarchaeia > Anstonellales > Bilamarchaeaceae > JAUSHJ01. The sequence goes on from JAUSHJ010000045.1 coordinate 81,716, forward strand.
GACTGCCTAATGAAAGTAGATGTTGCAAGAGCGTATTTCTCCGTAAGATTAAGCACAGAAAGAATGAGAATTGCAACTTTAGTTAGAGAAGGTGAAAACGTACTAGTTATGTTCTCTGGTGTTGCACCATTTGCACTGGTGATCGCAAAAAGAAAACCGCACACAAAGATAGTATGTATAGAATTAAACGAAGTGGCAGTGCAATATGCAAATGAAAATGTCAAGTTAAATAAATTTTATAATATAGAAAATATTTGTGGAGATGTTAAAGACGTTATACCTGAAAGATTTTTAAATTGGGCAGACAGAGTAGTTATGCCACTGCCAAAAACTTCTAATGAATTCCTAGATGTTGCATTCAAAGCTGCGAAAAACGGTGCGATGATACACCTATACCACATAGGTGATTTTGAGAATGCAGAAGAACTGATCCACAAGGTAGCAAAAGAAAATAATGCATCTGTAAATATAACTGGTCATCACATTGTAAGACCCTACGCACCTAGGCTAGATCAGATTTGTGTTGATTTCGTAGTTAGGAAAAAAAATCAATAGATTCCAGCCAGCAATCCAATCAGGAAAAACAATAACATTCCAAGAACAAGCGGTGGCAACGCAGGCAGAACTAATTTTTTATTTAAGAACAAGTGAAGAAAAACTAAAAGTGAAACGGTTGCACCTAGAAAAACCATAATGACTGCATTGAAACCAAATGGCAAAACCGAAACCTCAAGCATTATCGGAGCAATTATATCCCCAGTACCTAAATCTATTCTGTGTCGTTTTCCTTCAACAAACCTTGGAGTACCTTCAGCCGTTTGTGCAGTGATTGTAAAAGCAAGATCTTTTTTTATAATAAATTCGGCCATCTCCACCATGTGTTTTGTGGTGAATACTGCCACAAAATCATATAGTGAAAGCAAGACCAAAAACAAGACTGCAGGAACGAGACCAAACGATATACCAAATATTGCACCTACCCCTGCCGTAGCTAATACGGCTGCTGCATTCTTTGCTTTTGGTAAAACAAATTTTATGGCTGCAAATGCAAGCCCGGCAGCAATTCCAAAGGTAGTCGCATAACCATAGTCAAGAAAAATGCGTGAGATTGCATAGAAAACAATTGATGACGAAGTTGAAATCATAAAAAATTCAAGAAGTCTAAATAATATTTCGTGAGTTTTGAAAAACCTGATCATGATTATTATAAAAACTGCACCTATTAGGATGAAACCAAAATAATACAATGCGTTTATCGGTTCATTTATATCTTCATTAACTGCAAAAGAAGCTACGTAGGGATTTGCTAATGTATCGTTCAGAATTATTATTCCTGTATAAATGCCCATTAACTGGGCAACTATGAATAATACTAGCAGATTGAATATGAGTTTCATATAATCCATTTAGAAGGCGTAATTTATAATTAAGCTATTTGACAAAATATTATAAGCTTTCTACTGCCATGCCGTAACAAAGGGATGGTTCGTCACCAAGAACAACGTTCTGTCCGACATCACCACCAAACAAAACGTCGTAACCACGAGCAACAGGGCCAACTTTCTTATCAATTCTGGATAAATGCCTGGCTTGCTCAGAAAATGCTACTTGCTCTCCAGTTGGAATTCCATGAATAGGATCAGCTAAATACCAACCATCTCTTATGGGAAATGCTGAGACGATATCAACTGCACTTGCATGAACTATCCGGTTATTTCCATCTATTTCTAAAGTATAATCAGGGTGTTCTGCAACTAGAATAGCATTTCGTTCATTTCTATAAACATCTGGAACAGTAAATACCCATTTGATTTTTGTTTTAGAATCAATACATTCAATTTGTTTTCCTAGTTTTTTACCTGGTTTTGCATGGGCAATCATTGTAGCTGACCAGCATCTAAATGCATCTGCAATAGTTCTCCATTCTTCACTTCCAACTAATGCTCGAGTTAGTCTTATATTAGAGGTTACAATTCTATCCTCTACATTCGCTCTTGCTAAACCCTCTTCGAATGGAACTCCATTTGCTCTAGTTATAAAGGTAGCAATATTAGAACCTCTGATTCTTTCTTGAACTTTATGTTGAACGATTGCAAATGTCATAATAAAAACCTTCAATAAACTAAAACCAAAAGATTAAAAAGTCTCAACTACCACCCCAAAAGAATCGGACTGGCCATTTAGAACTACATATTGTTTAGGGTCGACGTTGAAATTGCAAAAAGTGAAGATGAGACCACGAACAATGGGACCGACTAGTTTAGCAGTTCTCCATAAATACCTAGCATTAGGATTTGAAAAGTGAACCTGATCTCCTGCTGGTATACCATGTTTTGAATCTAGCAAATAACACCCAGTTTTTCCTGGAAACTCCGAAACCAAATCAACTGCACTTGCATGAACTATCCGGTTATTTCCATCTATTTCTAAAGTATAATCAGGGTGTTCTGCAACTAGAATAGCATTTCCTTCATTTCTATAAACATCTGGAACAGTAAATACCCATTTGATTTTTGTTTTAGGATCAATATATTCAATTTGTTTGCCTAGTTTTTTACCTGGCTCTACATAGGCAGTAATTGTACCAGACCGACAAGGAAATGCATCTGCTATGGTTCTCCATTCTTCGCTTCCAACTAATGCTCGATCTAATCTTTTATTAGAAGCTTTAACTAAACCTTGTGCATCTACTTCTGGCAAAACTTTATCGAAAGGAACACCTGCATATCTAGGTATTAATACTGCTAAATTAGGACCTCTAATTCTTCGAACTTCTGTTCTTTGAACTGCTGCAATACCCATAGATAAACGCCTCCAGAGAAGTATTACTTCTCCCCGACCAGCTTCACATGACCATGCTCTTTCTCATATATTTCTCCTTTTCTTAGAAGTTCTGTAAGAATTCTTCTTGTCGTCTGCTCATCTATACCGGAACTTATTGCCATCTGAATTATCTTATCCAACTCAGCACTATCATTATTACGAAGAAGATCTTTTATGATGTCAATTATAGTATCTACTTTTTGGAGCTTCTCGCGTTCACTCTTAGGCTTGCCAGTGGCTACCACATCAACATCTAATACCCCGGTAGCTTTATCAGTCATAATTTGTTTCATGACATGATTCATAAGTGAAACTGCCATTTCAGCATCACGTTGTTCTACCAGTGGATTAAGTCGAATTTTTGCATTTGCTTCTGCTAATCTCACCAAACCTTCCAAATAACGAGGAGTAATTGCAATTGCACCTGCATCCTTGCTTCTTCTTCTCAAATCAACATAGAAATCTTTTATTTTATCTACTGCTTCATTTGTAAGTAAAGGTCTGATATTTCTTCTAGCATAGGCAATGTATTTCCTTAGAAAATCCTTTTCTACTAAGCGTTTATCTTCACGCGGTGCATCTCCCTTATGCGCTGCAAGTATCTGCTGTGCCAATTTCAGGTCTTTCTCTTCGTCTAATACGTCTACTATTGGAAATATTAAATCGAATCTCGACAAAAGTGTTGGTGGCACGTCAAATTGATCGCCTAAATTTTTATTCTGATCAAATCTGCCATATTTAGGATTTGCTGCAGCAAGAATCGCAGTTTTTGTTTTGAATGTGGCGACCATACCAGCTTTTGCAATACTTATCTGCTGGGATTCCATAACTTCGTGAAGTGCAGAACGATCTTCTTCTTCGATTTTATCGAACTCATCTAATTGAGCAGTACCACCGCTTGCAAGTACCAATGCACCTGCTTTCAGTGTCCATCCACCCTCTCCTAATTCGTCCTTTTCGGCGCTCACCGTTAATCCCACACCACTCGTTGATTTACCACTAACAAAAATACTTTTTGGAGCTATATCTGAAACACTATGCAAAAAACGGGATTTAGCAAGTCCCGGATCCCCTATAAGCAAAACATGTATATCGTCTCTTATGGGCAAACCACCAGGCATAGTTTTACCCCGTGTACCTCCAAATAACTGAAGTATCAATGCGCGTTTAACTTCCTGATGACCATAAATACCAGGTGCAATGGAATCGACCAAAATCTGCTCAATGTTAGAATCTCTAGAAAATTCCAATATGCGTTTCTCCTCTTCCTTATCTATTTCTATTTCTTCAAAATCTTTTTTCAAACTTTTCACATATACTACATCTAAAAATCGGCCATAAAGCATTTCTTGTTTCTGCTTTGTTTTTATCGGTTGTTTTAATCTTAGTACACCAACAACTTCAACATTGTCACCTGGAGAAATAGTATTTATGAAATCGTCTTCCATTAAAAGCTCAATGTGAGCTGCAGGTGCACTGCCACGCACACGTTCAAGAAGCTCCTGTGCTTCTGCCTTCTGAATATCAGTAAATTTACTTTCTTCATCCATTTGTTTTAAAGCAAATTTTTTACAAGTTTCGCATTTTTTTGGAGGGATAAAGTTTTTAGTTACTATTTCCCTCATAGTACTATCGCACACATCACACTTGAACACAGCAATTTTTACCTTATGCATTGTTTCTGCACGTTTTGTTATAACACCCTTGAAAGAAACAAGTTCGTTAAGATCCTTGGCCCCCAGTTGCTCTATTAGAATATCTGTACCTGGAAAATTATGAAAACGAATATGTGGAGCAAAAATACCTCCACTTGCAAGGGAAAAATTCATCAGTTTTATTGATTCTTCTGCAGCTGCTATTACTAAATCAGGCTCTTTCATCAGCTTATCTGCTAAATCTGGATCAAAACGTTCTAGATCAGAATAGTCTATGAATATACTCCTTTTTTTAGGATAGACTAGAAGCAAACCATCAATATGTTTTTTATAAATTGATGTAAAGAATTCGTTGAACGAACTTATCAAAGGAGTCAGATCCAGTTTTTCCATAATATCATCTAGAAAGGAGAAGAAGTGGAATACTATTAGATGACAAGGGTTTAATAAATTTATCTTGAAAACAAAAAATATGAAAAAAGCAATTTTATTCATTATAGATGGACTAGGAGATCTTCCGCATCCTGAAACTGGTAAAACACCGTTGCAGACTGCAAGACTTTTGAATTTTGAGAGAATGGCAAAAGAAGGTTCCACTGGATTAATGAGTACTATTTCTAACGGAGTAGTGCCAGGCAGCGATGTTTCACATCTTCAGATACTTGGTTACGACCCTAAAGAATTTTATCCTGGACGTGGACCGTTGGAAGCCTATGGAGCTAACATGGAATTAAAGAAAGGGGATGTTGCATTCCGAGCAAACTTCGCAACACTTACTGGTGGAAAAATCACTGATAGACGCGCAGGAAGGATAGATAGCGCAAGTGCAAAAAAACTTGAAAGCACCATCAACATGAAAATAGATGGTGTGCAATTTATTTTCAAAGCAACAACAGAACATCGCGGTGCATTAGTAATGCGAGGAAAAGGACTTTCTGCAAACATTACGGATAGCGATCCACACCACGATAACGAAACACCTATTTGTAAATCATTAGATAAAAAATCTGCAAAAACTGCAAAACTAATCAACAAATTTACTTCTGAAGTATATAAGAAACTAAATAATCATGAAGTCAATAAAGGAAGAGAGAAACCAGCCAATGTAATTCTCCTTAGAAGTGCTGGAATTGCAATGCAAGTTCCAAAGTTTCAGGAACAGTTCAAATTAACCGCAGCGTGTATCGCAGGTGGTGCACTCTACAAAGGAATTGCGAAATACCTGAGCATAGACGTAATTGAAGTAGATGGTGCTACCGGAGATAAAAACACTAGCCTTACTGCAAAAGGTAACGCAGCAGTAACTGTACTCAAAAACCATGATTTTGTATTTCTACATGTAAAAGCGTGCGACAGCTTCGGACACGATGGAGATTTCGAAGGCAAAACAAATATGCTGAAAAGAATTGATGCTGAATTACTTCCAATTCTACGTGAGAGCGGGGCAGCAATAATAATTACAGGAGATCATTCAACGCCGTGCATAAGAAAAGCACATTCTGGCCATGAAGTACCAATTCTAATCTGGGCTAAGGGGGAGAGGGTAGATGGTGGAACTACTTTCGATGAAATTGCATGTATGAAAGGTGGCATAGGGCATATTAGGGGAAAAAATGTGATGCCACTAATTTTGGATATAATTGAAAAAGCAGAAAAATACGGAAGTTAACTAATTATTAAAAATGCTTGGAAAGAAAACGATAAAAATAAAGAAAAAAAGGGAAAAAAATAAAAAAACGAGAGAATTACTTCTCCCTGACTGAACCAGTTATGGCTGCACTTGCTTGTCTCCATACACTTTGATCAACATCGTTGTCAAAATTGTACCAAACCACAAATTGGCCTCGGAAATCTCCACCCACTGCAATTGAAACAGGAGTTGATGGAGTACCTGGTTTAGAAATACAATCAACAGTTGGAGAATCGGAACCAGTCAAAAATTTGACGCTTCCACCTGCAGGTACATTTAAGTCAGATACGAATTTTGTTCCCCAATTCCTTTTTACATCTCCAATAGCTGCATTAGTACAAAGAACCTGATGTACTTTAACATTCTGGCCTTGTTGATTAAACATTTGAATGGAAACTTTAACTACTCCGCCTTCATTGAATATCGTTGGCTTAGTGTCACCACAGCTCAAACCCGGTTGTGAGAACAAGCAGTTTTCAGGTGGCTTAAAGAATTGTCCAGATAGGAACCACAATGCGGCCAATACAATTACTATGACTAAGATTGCCCAACCATAGGTCATGAGGTATTCCATCGCCGCCTGTCCTTTCAGGTGGCGAGCTTTGAACGAATTGTCGTTCAAACTAATGGCAGCTTGCCCGCGCAAAGAATTGTTTTTCTTTATTTTATTACTATACATACACAAATCACCTACACTAAGTTAATGAAAAGAAAAATGCTGCAAAGAAAGCATTCACCAGGAAATAAACTACATATGCTATGCTACAAACAAACGGGAAATATTTAAGTCCTTCATTCCTTGAACCAGTTTTGATAACACCAACTATAAATGATGAAAATAGAGAAGTGAGGAATATGATTGCAAGACTAAAGTAGAAAAATTCTCCAGAAGTTATTATAGGTGTTTGTAACCCAACAGTAGAAATACTTCCGAAAACACCAGTATTAACAGAAGAAACACTTGGTATTGCCAATCTATACTTTTCAAATACTTCTACGAGCTTTCCGGCAACTGCAAATAGGAATGGCGTACCGAAAGTACTTGCAAATAGAATGAATATCTCATATAAAATAAGTGATGATGCCACTTCCTTTTTTGTTATTCCTGTTGAACGTACATCTTCAGAAGTACGAGTAAGTACAGCTGCAATTTCACCACCTGAGGCAGAGGATTGTTTTATCAATGCCATGGTGCGTTGAAAAACTTTAGAATCAAATCTTGAAGCAAGTTTGTCCAATGACTTTTCGAGTGATTCTCCACTAAATGAATCTTTTATTACGATTTTAACTTCATGAGACAACAGACCAAATTCTGGTTTTGCAGAATACCACATTGCCTGATCTAGAGCCAACCCGGCTTTTATATTCGCTGCCACTAATAAAAGAAAGTCTGGCAATACGGACTCCAGTGCATTTCTTCTGGCATCAACATGAAGAAGCAACAGTGAACTTACCAACAAAGTAATCAGAATGTAGAACGCAACAAGGAATATTACAAATGCAAGAATTGGAAGCAATATCTGTGGAAGAAACGGAAGTATTGAGAGAATAAATGAAGCTACCTTAACACCTAGACCTGAGAAACCGAATGCTACAACAGTTGCAAGAATTGCCAAGATCAAAGATGACAGGAACATCCACCCTGCAAATGCTTCTGCTGAATAGGTAAAGCCTGCGGCAGTTATCTGATTTTCGAATTTTCTTATGTGAGCCCTTGAAAAGAACACCCTGCCAATTATTTCTAAAAATGAAGTTTCAGCCATATGTAATTACACCACATATTATAGTAAATATTTAGGTCTGGAAGTTTCTATAACTCCTAGGAAAATGAATTGAATTATTGCAATCAGTGCAAAAACTAGCACAAGTATGCCTGAAGTAAGCCCGAGTTTACCTCCACTAATTACGGAGAATAAAACTATGGAAAGAACGATACCCAAAGAAGGCAAAATTATACCGAATATCATAAAAAACATTACAATTGGAGTAAGCTGCTGTCCGTAAGATTTTAGTTTAATTATTTGTTCCTTAGAAATCTGATCTAGTACAGCATCAATAGAATCACCAACATCTGCACCTGAAGATATAGAACTAGACATCTGAACTAGCAACCGAACTAAATATTTAGAAGGATTGAGCTGTGCACTTTCCCTAACTGCCTGGGAAAGCGGAACCCCGAGACTAACGTGTTCGACTATTTTTGCAAATTCCTTTGATACGGGACCGTAATCACCCCTACTTACACCAACCAGTGAATCGAATAGTGGAGCCCCAGATTTTAAGGAAATGACCAGGTGCCTGCCTGCAAAAAGAACTTCGTAGTCTAGTTCTTTCTGTCTCTTTGATATTAGTGCATCTGGATAGAGCATCAAATAGAAAAATAAAATAACTGGATAGATTACCAAAAATACGAAAAGATAAATCAATTCAATGCTATTTTGATTGAAAAATATAAATGTGAGTAACAAAAGCGCAAGAGAACCAAATATTGTTGAAGTGACAACGTTGCCAATAAATTCAGGAGGTGCAATTGTTAAATCCGCCAGAAAAAGCTTTTTTCTAAGGTCAGGAAAATAGGGAAGTAATAACTCTGCAATCGAGGTAAACGGATTCCGTTGTGGTTCTTTTATTCTTTTTTCTTGCCTTAAACCCATGGTAATCTAACCTCTAAAGTCTCCAAAGTATTTAGTGATGGAAACATCACTTAAACCTTTGTCTTTGGCAATCATAATTTTTGCCAACTGCAACGATTCATGCTTTGATATATGATTACGCTCATATTTCTTATAGGCATCGGGATCCTTAGAATGCAGATAATATAGAAGACTACCCTCATCGGTCTGATTTATTTCAGAAACAATATCTTCAATTTTTTCTTCTTTTTCGTTCGGTTCGATATCTTTTGACAGTGCATGACGAGCTAAGGTATGAATAAGCGTATCAATATTCTTTTCTAGTATACTCTGAACATTCTGAAATTCTTTTGAGTAAGTAGATTCTAATTCATTTAAATATTCTTGAATATCTTTAGCAGATTTTTTATCAATATCTTCCGAAGAGAGAAGCTTCATAAGTTCACTTCTATGTTTCTGCACTACAAATTCCATATTTTTTGCTATTGCATCTGGCAATTGTTCAGAAATCGAAGTAAGCTCAAATACGAATTTTTCAAATGCGACTTTTCTAGATGCGCCATCATCTTCAGGAAGCGAAAGAAGAACGTTCGTAAATTTTTGTCGTATGGAATCAATTTGCTGGCCATAAGAGTGTACAACACTATCCTTATTAGAAGAACGTTCGCTTTTTTGAGTGTCTACAACAGTACTAAATAATTTTGCATAGTAGTTATCATCTTCTTTGACAGATTTTTTCTTTATAATGCCAGTCTTTAATCCAGTAAGCATATTCTTTAAAACAGATATTTCCAGTTTAATCTTCTCACGCCGATTAACTGATTTTTCTTTGAATAATTCTTTTGTAAGTTCAAGCATTTTTTTCTTTACCTTGAGTTCATCAACAGCTCCGCCCCATTCTCTACTAAAATGTTCTTCAACTTCTGCAAATTTTTCAGTTGCAGCCTGATCGGCAGCCTGCTGAAGTACTGTTGGTAACAACGGTTGTACTGACTCTGCTTTTGGAATTTCCACTTCTGGCATTTTTTTCTTTTCTTCAAAATCCCTGGGAATTCGTTCAATTTCTTCTTTTTTCTGAGGTCTCTTCACTTCTGGTTTCAGATCAAACTCTAATTCAGAATTTGTCTTTGGAAGTGAAGGGAGTAGATCTTCTGCAGTTATTTTTCGTTCTTCCTTTGGAGAAATTATTTCTTTTGGCCCCTCTCCGTGTTCTATGTGCTTCTCAAAATCAAGTAGTGAAATTTCATCAAATGATGATACAGAAGTAGTTTTCTTTTCTTCCACTAATTTCTGTGGTTCTGAAACGGTTACAATTGGAGGTTCTGATTTAAATTCAATTTCCTTACTCATCTCTTCTGCATGTTCAAGTGAGTCTGAAGTTATGCCTCTTACTCTTGTCTCAAGTTCAGTTGGAGCTACCCTGGGAATATCGGTTATTGCACCGGCAAAAATTTGCATCTTTGATGCTGAAATAATCTTTCCGGTTCTTTCATAGATATTTATAAGATCTGGATAGGTTAATTCCGCAAATTCAGCAGGAGAAAAATCGATATCTTTTATTACTTCAACTTTTTGATTAAAATCGACATGGGGGAGTGCATTTTTTTCTATTTTCTTTGCAGTTTCCGCAACTGCATAAAAATCTTCCATTGGAGTGCATCACCTAAAATTCAAATTCCCACTTGGCATTCTTCTTAACAGTTTCAAGAATATTGTCAGGATCCTGATAGTAACTTGAAACAATTTTTCCAACCTGATCTACGTCCGAGTAATCGTGTCGTACCATCCAATTGAGTACGTCAACCTTTTCGGCAACATTTTCAGCAATTTCTTTTTCAGTCATACCAGCATATAACGAAAGTAACTCGTCAAGACGATCAAGCTTGGAAATTTGTTTTGTTTTATCTGACTTAACATCCCATCTGTAAACAGTATTGACTTTTCCATTTTTTAGAACTTCTGAAAACTCTAATACGCGCCTTATGTTGAAACGTCTATGTCTAAATGTAACTACTATGCCAGAAAGTGCATCAAGCATTTGTGTAGGTACATTTATTGGAGGATTTGTTAGCCTTGAAATCGTCTGATCGCTATTGTCTGCGTGCAATGTTGCATAGACGCTATGACCAGTATGCATAGCTTCGAAAAGTATTTCTGCTTCTCTCTGTCTTCTAATTTCTCCTACTAATATCCTATCCGGTCTCTGACGAAGTGCATTCACCATCAGGTCAAGCATGGTAACTTCTCCTTTCCCTTCTGGATTTGCTTCTCTTACAACCATTGGTATCCAATGAAGGAAACTAGGCAATGTAAGTTCTCTCGTATCTTCTATACTAATTATTCTCTGATTAGCTGGTATAAGAGCAGACATTGCATTGAGGAAAGATGTTTTACCACTTCCTGTACCACCTGCAACCAGCAATGAAAGCTCATTCTGCATGCAAAGCCATACCAGTGCTGCAACTTCCGGAGAAATTGTTTTAGTCTTCAAGAAAGTAGTCATAGTCCATGGATTTCTTGAGAATTTTCTTATAGTAAGTGTATTACCAAAATTAGATATTGGGAATAAAGTAGAATTTACTCTGTCCCCTGTAGGTAAATGAGCATCCAGCATAGGGGTAAGAACATTTATCTGTCTTCCAATTTTTCTTGCAATCATTGAAGAATAATCATAAATCACTTCTTCATTCTTTATACGAAGATTAGTTTTGCACCAGCCGAATTTTTTATGATAAATCCAAACTGGCTCACGTGAATTATTTATTGCTACTTCTTCAAGTTGACTATCATTAAGTAGACTTTCCAATTCACCTAAGCCTAAAGTATTTTGTAATAAAAATACCGCAAGAATATTCTTCTTGTCTGAAGGAAGATTAGGGAAATTTCTATCCACTATGCGGTTTGCTGCTGCAAGAAATTTTATTTTAACTTCTTCAAATCTTTTTGGATCAAGAATTTCGCTTATATCAAGTTTAACTTCTGTAATTAATTCTCCTTTTAATTTTGTTTCAAGAATCAACTTAGTACCTTCTGCAATTCCTGGAATACTAAGTTCATATTTTGGTACAAAATCACTTCGCTTAAGGATTTTGACTTCTACTGGAATACCTTCGCTATAAAAAGAATAACTTGAAAGTAGTGCAACCTTTGATTTTCTTTTTTCTGGTTCTTCCATTTCAACTTTTGATTCTGGAATTGGTGGCAAAACTTCAGTAACTTCTGGAGGTTTAACCTCTTCCATTTCGAATTTAGTTTCCTGAGGTTTTAGTTCTGGTTCTGGAACGGGCAATATTTGTTCGGGCTTTTGTATGGGCATTTCTATAGGTTCTTCGGATGATTTGTCTGATGATTTTGCCACGTTTTTCTTCGCTTTGGAATTCTCCCTTAGTTTTTCTCTTATCTTTTCCCTAATATCGTCATCTTTTGAAGGCATGTGCAAAACCAACTCGCTTTAACCATCCGAAATATTATACGGACGATTTTGTATAGTTGTGCCGAATTTCTATTGGTACGGCATAATAATCAATTTTATATCGTACTGGAGGTTTAAAAACGTTGCTAGTTATTTTCGGCGTGTTCCAAATTTAATCCTTTAGAAAAAAACGCACTAGCTCTGCTCCCAAAGTTTCTTTATCAATTCTCTCAGTTCTTCACGCTTCCTATTAAAATCTGCTTCTTCATCTCGAGTAAGCTTCACTTCGCTCCTTACTTCTTCTTCCTTTGCAGCTCTTGCCTCTTTTTCTCTAGGCGCTAAAGTTGCAACAGTTGAAGTTCGCAGCTCAAGAAGTTCCGCCTGCTTTGTAAGCAAATTTATTCTCTTGGTAAGATTATCAGAAGTATTTGAAAGGTCATTTATCGATTTGTTTATTGAATCGAGCTGCTCTTTCTTAGTTTGTAATTCAGTTGCAGATTTTATAAGCGAATCAAGATTTTCACTTTTTATTTTATCCTTGAATTTGCCAGCTTGCAGAGAAAGTGCCTTGTCAATGTCCACTGCATCTGTTCTTAGCTTCTCCAATGCTTCTTCCACAGTTACAAGCTGAGTTTCATAGGCTTCCAGCGAAACCAATGTCTTCTCTTTTATTTTCTGAAATGTCGCATATGTAGTACTTTGATCTTCCATGGCTTTGAAAACAGTATCTGCTTCTTCTGAAAGATTATCTCTTTTTGTTTCTATGTCATCTCGTATCCTTGTAAGTTCTTCTAAAACATTCTTTGGCATGGAAAATGAACTCAAAACTTTGTCCAATACGGCTAATTTAGAATCAATTTCAATTTCCTTTTCAGCAGTAGCATTCAATTGTTTCAGCACTTTATCCTGCGAAGGAAAACGAGAGAGGATTCCGTTGGCAACATTTATGGAATCGGAAAAATGCACCATGGCTTCGATATCGTCTTTTATCTTAACAGACATTGCAGACGATTTTATATTTATATTTTCAACTTCCTTTAGCAATTCGCTAAGCTGAGATTTGATATCGGTTATAGTCCCTCCGTATTTCTTGGATGACTCGGCAACCGTAATAATTATATCAGAACTTTCATGAAGACCTATGAGATCTTCGCGCAAACGTCCGTTCGCCTGTTTCATATCACCAAATTCTTTTTTAAGAAGATCGAATTTCTTTCTAAGTTCAGATGAAGATGGAGCTTCTTCTGGATATGATTTTGAAACTGAAGCGATTTTCTTATCCAAAACTGCAAGCTGATCTGATAAATCTGCAAGCCCTCTCTTCAAAGCCGTATGATCCGTGGTTTCTGGAATTTCAATTTTCTCTTTGTTACTATCCTTTAATGAATCAATGATAGATTTTAATGAAGAAACGGAACGTGCGACATCGTCTAACTTAATATTTATTTTTTCTACTTGTTCAGATTTTGTCTTCATCTGACCAACATCTATTTTTCCAGCAGAGGCCAGTGAAGCTAGTTCACTTTCCAATGATTTGAACTGCGGAGAGAGCTTATCGTATAATTCGGAAAAGGATTTTTTTATATCGTGAAGACTTTCAGTCTGATCACCTACTCTTGATTTAATTCCTTCCAGTTCGGTTACTAGTCCATTCTTTTCTTCATAGAAAGAACTGGTTTCTTTTTTCACGTCTTCTTCACTAGGATTAGTCCAAAGCAGATATACCTTTGTAAGCCTATATTCAATGCGCAGTATTCCTTCTTCTTCTAATATTCTCGCCCAATCTTCAATTTTAGTGGTATCTATATTAAGAAGCTTAGATGCTACATCTAATTCTATCTTTTGTTTCTCTTTTACCAAACGTACTAGTGCATCCACGCCGGTAGTGATAAGAAGTTCATCAAATTCCATGGAATTATTAATTAGACACAATTAATAAATATTTTCTTAGAGAGATATGATGGATGTACTATTAAAGATAGTGAATATGAATAATTAAAGTTGATAATATGCCAGATACTAAACCAGATTACAAAATAACCAAACTAGAAAAAGGACCTCTGCAGAGATTCAAGAACCAGAATCTTCTTCTTAAAAAATTTGGAGAAGTTGGCCTCCAGATGTACAAGGTTATAACAGGTAAGAGAACTGCCAACGAACTTAGGAAAGACTTAGATATCGAAGAAGATATGTTTTTCAAAATTCTAGATTATATGAAAGAAGCTGGAATGATAGAATTAGTTTCAAAAGGAGAAATAGAAGCTCCAAAAGAAGAGAAAGAAGAGGTAGTAGAAGAAAAAATTAAACCGGCTAAAATAGAAGAAAACGAAAAACCTAAAGAAGAAAATAAAGATGATGAACTTGAAGAGCAAGAGATAACTCCACTTGAAACTGAAATCATACCAATAGAAATGGAAAGTGAAGAAAGAACAGAAGAAAAAGAAAAATCTGATGAAAGTAAAAAAGAAATTGCTGAGGAAGAACAGCCAATTGAAGAACCTGAAAAAACAAATGAAGAACCCCCAAAAGATGAAAACGAAGAGATTGATCTTGGACAACTGGAACCGGAAGAACATAAAGCTGAAGAAGGAGATGAACTCAGTCCGGTGGAAAGAATAATAAAAAACAAATACGGAGACGTAGGCATAACAGTTTATCATTTAATAGATGGACAACGCACTGCTGAAGAAATAATGAAAGAAACTGGATTAACAGAATCAAAGCTTGTTGAAGTTCTCGATTTCATGGATGAACAAGGAATAATCAAACTTGAGTATCCTAAAGATAAACAAAAACAGAAGCTAACAGAGGAAGAAAAAGTTGAATCGATAAAAGAAGGATTCGTACCAATGTTAGAAGGCGAAGATGAAAATGCAGATGTCAGAAAAGATTCCAGCCCTGTTGAATTACCAATAAGAATGCCCAGCGACATAATCAAAAGTGTACAATTGAAAGCAAAAATACTAATCAAATTCGGAGATAGGGGAGCTAAAGTAATGACTGAAATAGATGGCAAAAAAGATGTTCTTGATTTAGCATTGGCACTTAATGTTCCATTATATGAACTCTATGAAATTCTAAGATTTATCATGGGGACTGGAGCAATAATGCTAAGTCCACTCAGCAGAACAGATGTCAAAAAGAAATATGGTGACGATGGATTTGCAGTTTACAAGAAGTATGGGAGAGAAGGTTTGTTACTCTACGAACTCATAAGCAAAGAAATGACTTTGAAACAAATGGCCGATAGAATCACCAAGGATAAAGAAAAAGTTATTGAGATGTTTATATTTATACATCAGGTACTTGGGATAGATTTACCTATAGATAAGGAAGTACTAAGGAAACAGTTGGGGGCATAAGAAGTTTTGTGTCTTGAGTTCTCAGTTTCGGATTCTGATTTTATGCAACTTCTACCAAACCAAATCGAATTCTTAGAACACTGCAAACAAGGCAGAACATTCGCACTTGAGATGGGTGAGCCTTTAGTTGTACATCATTACGACGCAGATGGACTAAGTTCAGGAGCATTGGTTTGTTCTGCATTAAAAAAAGAAAATAAAAAGTTTAGAAGAATGTGCATAAAAAAACTAGATGACAAAGTTATTGATGGATTGAAAGATGCAAATGAACAAGAAATTATTTTTGTTGATCTTGGTTCCGGAAACCCTAGAGTAAACGAATTGAAAAAAGTCCTTATTATAGATCATCATCAACCTGTTGAAGAGCTAAAATACAGAATAAACGCAAAAGAAAACAAGTTCCACGTAAATCCAATGCTTTTTGGAGTAGACGGCGGAAATGAGTTAAGCGCAGCAAGTACTGCCTTTTGTGTTTTTCAGGAACGTGTAGATTTAGCAATAACCGGTGCAGTTGGAGACATGCAAACTCCTTTAGAAGGAATGAATCGGTGGGTACTTGAAAAAGGAATAGAAGAAAAAGAAATAATCTTGGAAAACGATCTTGGATTTTACGGAAGGCACACACGATCACTGGTACAGTTTCTTGCCTATAGTGATGACCCATACATACCTACAATGTCCTATAGAGATACGAGAGTAGTACAACTATTGGGTTCACTTGGGATAGAATTGAAAGAAGGGGAACGCTGGAGAACTTATTCTGAGCTCAACGAAAATGAAAAGAAAAAACTAATAAGCGCCATAGCGGAGATTATGATAAAATTTAATATGCAAAATAAAGCCAAAAATCTGATAGGGGAATGCTATGTTTTTCCTAAAAATGAAAAAAATGAAACCTACGAAGCAAATGAGTTTTCAACGGTACTCAATGCCTGCGGCAGGCATGATGCTGATGAAGTCGGAGTTGCACTTTGCCTGAAAGAAGATGGTGCTTATGAAAAAGCTGTTGCATTATTACAGCTACACAGAAAAAAACTTCGGGAAGGAATAGAATTTGCAAATACAAACATGATTGACCTTGGAAAGGTTTATCTTGTAGATGGACGAGGACTAATAGATGAAGGAATTATAGGAGTAATATGCGGCATGGCACTCCAATCCAAAGGAAAAAAACCAATTCTTGGATTAGCCGATGGAGAGAATAATACTCTAAAAATTTCCATGCGTGGAACTAAGCAACTGGTAGAAGATGGACTTAATCTAAGCAACGTTTTGAAGAAATCTTGTGAAGGAATTGGCATAGGTGGCGGTCATGCGATTGCCGCAGGTGCAAGCATTCAAAAGGATAAGTTGAATGAGTTTTTGATGAGGATTGCGAAGGAATTGTAAACACGGGACAAGAGTTATAATATTACTCTGAAAATTAGTTACATATGAAAATTTCAGAAAAGTGGTCTTTGTTCATTGGAGTTTTTGCAATGATACTTCTTGTTGCAGGAACTCTGTCGGAAAGCGGATCCCTCTTGCAAAAATTTCTTTTTCTGATTGGTGCACCGATTCTTGGAATAACCGCATACGTCGATAAACAAAAAATGTTCACTACGCTTCAGGTGATAGCAAGCTTGGGGGCACTAATTGCATTCTTTCCAAATTTATCAGATGCCGTGAGGTACGGCTTAATGATAGGTGGAACCGCAATAGCTTTATTTTATCTGATTAAAATAAAATATTTCAAAGAAGATAACTGGGGTTGGCTTGGTAGCGTAGGACTTATATGCATCGCATTTGGATTTGCAACTAACGCAAATTTATCTCCGCTCTGGTTCGGATTATTTTTAGGTGCAGGTGGGTTATTGGTAGCAGCATACTCTACAATAAGTCTTTTCCATTATAAAATAAAAATAGCATTAATTTGGCTTATTTTAAATATAATATTCAGCATTAATCCGATTTTGATTTTTCTAACTAGTTGGAAACTATAAAATCATGCAGCAGTAGCATATTCCATTGAAGTGGTTCCAGTAACAACGGATTTGCCAGATAAAATACTTACAGTGATTGTAGTATCGTGTTCTGTTCGTGTATGTTCTCCTCCAAGAGCATCTGTATATTCATATGGTGAAAACCCTCCTTTTCTTACTAAATGAACTTCTCGTTGCTGATCTGTCATTTTCCATGTTGTCATCAGTTCCAGTCCCATGGCTTTTGCTTTCTTCTTCGCCAAAGCTATGATTGCGTTGTCGATATTACCATCACTTGCATTGTTTCGATAATATGCTCTTTCCATGAATAGAACTGGTTTTCCATCTGCCTCAATTACTTTCAACATAGCACGTCCAACTACAATACCATCCTGATTTTCCACTCTAATTATTTTTACAGCAGAATTGAGGAGATAACCGGACAGTCCAATCATAAGGCCCGGAGTACCGTCGTACCTTTGGCAGGAACCAGAATTATCAGGATCTTTTCCTGCAAGAATTAAATGATTAAAGTCTGCACTATCATATGCCCTGAGACTCTTAACTGTTAATTCTTCTTTTGGCTCAAGCAGCATAGTCCTTACTAATCCAATATCAAGCTTTGCTTGGAGACTCTCAAGATGTTCCGCATCCAGACCATAAAATTTGGTGAAGAGATTTTTCGTTGCAAGTGCCATGTCATTAAGCGTTTTCTTTATCTGGCCTTCACTTTCCTTTGCTTTTGTTGGATCTATTTTTTCTATTTCCTGCATTGACAGCAACAATTTCCTGATGTTTTGCAGTTTTATAAATTCCTTAGAACCTTTTTGAACTGTACTTATTCTTCCTTCAATATTCGCAAAGTATTCTGAAGTAAATGCAAATGTTTCTTCCACCTCGCCTTTCTTGCCTTCCATGTGACTTTTGAAATGGAATTTCATATCTTCTATTTTGCCTTTGAAATCTGCACGTGCTGATGCTATTTTATCCATGAAATCCCGTGGAAGCATAGTCATTTCTGTTTTTCCCTGCCACTGTTTTTGTTTAGCTGGTTCTAGTAGATCTAACTGACTGGTGGCACCAAGCAGCAATTTCCTCTGCTCTTCTGAAAGATAAACCATGGTAGCTACTCCATTTACTGTCGGGAACTTTACTTTATCAAAATCCCCCATCACCATGGCTGCAAATGCAATGTCAACCAAAGGAAGAACATTCTTATACTCAGAATATTTTGAATAAAGTGTAACTACTGCTGGCAGCATACCATTTCCGTAAAGTTCTTCACTTCTTTCCAGGAATTTTTGTTTTACTAATTCGTTTGTTGTTCTCTTTTCCATAAACTGCATTACTTCCTTATTCAGTTTTGCCTTCAATTTTTCAGAAATAGTTATCTCTACAGTTATTTTTCCCTTCAATTCTTCAGATGATTTTATTTCTCCAATCTCAAATTCTGGATTAATGAGATGAATTATCCCCAAGGTTGCTATATTCTTCAATACAGTATTCTCTGATGAAACTTCTGCAACTTTGAAGAAAAGTTTCATGAATTTTTCATTAGTCTTGTTATCTTCCAGATACCACATTACTGTTTTTCGTGCATCTTTTGAACTTCTAAGCGTTTTTGTTTCGAGCAGTCTTTTAAGTGCAGTCATTTGCTCGGAATCTTTTGCAACTGCCAATGTCTGAAACAGGAAATAATCCGGGATTCCTTCTGCTTCTTTGAAGCCTGATTTTTTCCAGTTTCTTACTCCAATGGTTAAGAGTTCAACTGCACTTTGTCGCCTTGCAGGATTTACCCCAACCTCTTGTTTTACTGCTTCGAAAGCTCCCATGACTCTAGTAAGTTGGGATAATACCATACTGGTTTGGATATTAGTTAAGAAGAACTTATCGAAATCTTTTTCTCCTGATTCTGTGAGCAATGTATATAATTTTGGAGAGGATGTTTTTAGTGTCTCTTCAGAAGTAGGTAATAGCGCGCGTCCCAAAAATAATTCACAAACAATTTCTTTTTCCTTCAACGATGCATTTACCAATTCTTCAGTTTCGAATCCGGTTGCGAGTGAAAAAAGATTTAACGCTGATATGTATCGGTTATTCTCCATAAGTTTATCTGCCCTTTCGACTATTTTTATACTAGCCTCTTTCTTTACTTCTGCTTTTTTTGTTTCTTCACAATTTTCAAGAACGGAGTTATATGCATCGTGGACAGTGCTCAGATTTATATACATAGGATCTATATCATAACTACCAAGTACAGCTTCCGCTGCCTTTAGAGAATAATCAAACTTTTGTTCTTTTGTTTCTGATAGTTCTGATGCTTTTTTGTAACTTACATGTGCCAATGGCGAATTTCCAAGTTTAACGCAAAGTTCACCAAGCTTTAAATGATAAGGCAATGATTTTTCAGGCTCAACTAATTTCAATATCGATTCGTAGCTCTCTATTGCTGAACCTAAACTATTTGCTTCAATA
>JAUSHJ010000055.1 GCA_030648615.1 Microcaldota archaeon
AGAATATGAATGGAGATACATTTGTATTACTTACTAAGTCAGCTGTTGAATTAAATACGAAAGTTACTAGATTAGGATTGAATATGCCATCTCTTGAAATTCCTGAGATGGAAAGCATCAATGAACCCGTTATTGAAGCACCAATTCATGATGATGGAGGTTTTCTACTATATCAAGACGCTGGAGAGAATACTCATGATAGTGGCCCGGATTATAGTGATGCAGGAAATGTATACCCAGACGCAGGACACCAGGACTCTGGCGGATTTACACCTGTAGATGCTAGCGTAGGGATAGCTACAGATGGTAGACAACATGGAGATGTTGAAGCAACAGTAACTGTAAATGCCCCTCCAGCTAACGCAGCTGATCTTCTAATATATCCAGACGCTGAAGGTACTAGACGAGTACAAGAAATTAAACTTTTTGGTCACGAAGTAAAACCATACGTTTGGGGAAGTGAACCTGGAGATAACGATGAATTTACTAGATTACTTGTAGGTACTGGAGATGCAGGAAGTTTAGCAGAAGATCTAGGACCAGGTCGCGAAACTCAAGACTCTAAACCATCGACCCCAATCACAACGGCACCAATAAACGGCAAAACAGTAACTGAACTATTGGAATCATTAGAAGCTACAGAAAACTTAGATATAGCAATAAATTTTGTTAGACCGATTAAACTAAAATGGGAAAAGGCAGGAACCGAAGTGCCACAGGAAGAATTTGATGCTCTGCTTGCCCAGTATGTCGGAATAACTGACCTTGGAATAACGTACTCTGCACATCTAAAAACTGAATTTGCAACTACAATTATGACAGCACTCAAACAAGCAGATAAATTAAGCAGTGGAAAATACGAAAATTTGATTCGTGAATTACTAGTTGCGCCTGTCACTGCAGTTGAAGGTGTCGACAAATTCGAAGGTAGAGAAGGCATAGAAAGATACGAAGGAACTGAAGGTATAGAAATAGAAAGGAGACGAGGTTAATTAAATGCCAAAACCATCCGATGCAGCAAAAGCTAGAGTAGCGCAACTAAAAGCAGCTACAGCTCAACCTCCAGTCCAAGCAACATCTCTTACTCAAGGAATAGGACGTCCGAAATCATTATCAGATATTTTGCCATCAGCTCCAGCACATGCAGCTGAGGCTATAGTAACAACTTCAGCACCTCAACCTAGCGCAACAGTCACAGAACCATTAACACTTGCAAGAGAACCAACAGTAATGGAAAGAATTGAGCGGGCTAAAAGAGACAAGGATTTTGCGTTTCTTGTTAATACAGTTATTCTGGACGAAGGTAAAATTTATACCAAAGAAGAAAAACTACGTACAGTAGAAGTACTTGAAGAACTAGATGAAACAAAATCGTTAAACGAAGCACTTAATAAAAAACTGTATGGAAAATCAGAAGATGATGTTAAGGCAGTTATAACAGCCATAGTAAACGCTCTAATAAAAATAAGGGCAAGAAAAACAGTTGAAGAAATACCAAAAATGATAGACTCAAAAGAGGGTTGGAGATTAAAGCAAGATGTTTTAGATAACGGACATATTTCAGAACAGCACAAGCTTGCAGCCATAGCTGGTTTAGAACAACTAGAAGATGTATTCCAATTAGATTTAGCCTTAAGGTACAATAGAGGCGCAAACAGCCCTAATATAGTTAACGCAGCTAAACAAGCTATCCCAAGAATAATAAAAAAACTAGATAGTGAAAAACTTTTCAAAATAATCTTACATGTAGACAGATCTAACACTGAATTCGTGTATTCGCTAGAAACAAGAAAACTCGCAGTTGACAAATTAGTTAGTTTAAATACTCCTGAAATAAATAAACGATTAAGTAAACTGGTAGTAGCAGTAGGATTAGAAGAAGTGGGGGAAGAACTCGGAAACTATATTAAAACTAAACTCGAAGAAACAAAACCTCAAGCTTTACCAGCAGCAGTATATCAACACGAATCCGTAAGAAAAGCAGTAGCTGACAGAGATTTTGATACGCTATTTAGAATAGTTGTTTTAAAGGAAGATGCTATTAGAGAAGAAGCACTGGAAGCAATAACCGGGCTTATGGATCTTGGCATTGCAGAAAAACAATATGGAGATGCTGAAATTGCAGTAAATAGGTTAGAACGAATCCTAGGTTCTATAGCGACCCTTTCAAAAAGAGGACATGCTACAGAAGTTATAACTAAAACAAAAAATGCAATAGACAACATCAATTTGAGAAACGGATACAAAACTGAAGATGTTGAACGTGCAAAAGCAAGTGGAGAAGCGGCAGAACTTGGAAATATAATTTTAGGAAAAATAAAACCAAGAAGCAGAGAGATTGCTCTGGCTGCTATAGAAGCACTCAAAAGTTTAAAACCAGAAGTTGCATTAACAATTTTTATAGAGATTCGAGATCATAAAAAATTCCAGGAATTGCACGGAGAAGTTCCAAACAAAGTCCGCTGGGCTATTACTGATTTGGAAAAACTTCAAACTGCAAAAGAACCTGAACTAGCTGCTGGATTAGTAACACCTCCAGTGGCACCTTCGGCAACTACTTCGACCAGCGGAACAGTTGAAGACCAAGTAGCAGCAATGGATTGGTATGAAATAAGACGAATAATCGTAGGTTATAATCCTAATTCAGAAACTAAAAAAGCAATAATCAAACGTTTAGAGAAAGATGCTCTGACGGGTCTAGCTACGGGCAACTTTGGCATATTAATCAGATGTACAAGTGAATTGGAAGGAGTTGCCAGAGATAACAACGTAGAAAAAGATGGCCAGGAAGTAATAACCCTTGCAAAAGAAGCATATAACAGATTAGAAAGAAAACATCTGGAAGACGGAGAAAACAGACCACAAGTATTATTCATGGTACTTGATAATGAAATTCTCGATTTAGATACTAAAAAGATGGCAGTTGACAGAATATTTGAATTGAATGATTCAGCAGCAATGGAAAGATTAGAAAACGAACACAGTGAACCAACATTTGATCAGGAATTGGCTACATACGTTAGAGAAAAATTAGATGCAATAGATTCTGCTTCAGACAACCTTATTTCAGTTGAAGAAACTAGAGGAAGAGCAGCTAATGACGAAGAAAGATCCTGGGCAGAACAAATTGGGGAATTTCCTGTAGTAACTGCACCAGGTATTACCGGCAATACAACAGAACTAAATTTGGGGGATATCGGAATAGAATACCCGGTGGATAATGCAAATGTAGGAAGTTCTGTAGTGGATCCTGTAAATTTAGTTTCAGATGTTGAATTAGTTAAACATGTAATCACAAATTCCTTTGATGTTCCAAAAAGATTAGCTGCAGTGGCAGAACTAGCAAAACGAAAAAATGCAGATGCGTTAAGAACTGCATTAGAGCAGTTAGACGTAACACCGGAATTTGATGCTTCTACTACAGAAGTAAGAGCTGCAATAATAAATGCAGGCATAAGACTCGAGGTAGAAGAAGAACATGAAGCAAAACTTGTAACAGCAATGACTGGAAACGAAACAACAGCAGTTGAAGCGGTGGACAATTTTTTCAATGACCAAAGAGAACACGAACTTGAAATAGTTGCAGGAGAAATTAAACACGAAACACTAACTAGAGAGTCTACAGCAAAACGATATGCAACAATTAAATTACTACAATTAAGAGCAAGTTTACATTACGAAATTATAGGAACTACAACTGCAAAAATAGATGCATTGATTTCTGCAGCTCAAACTAGATATGGTTCAAGTGATTTAGTAGTTCTGGCAGGACCAAATGAAAACCTAAGCAGCTACGTATTAATAGCTGCTGCAAGGTACATGGCCATAGATACCACTGTAGATCCGGGAACAAAAGAAGGATTGGAGAATATAAGACGACTTAGAAGAATGTTAGACTCCACACCTTCTGAAAAAGAATTGGAAAATGTTTTGCTGGTAGCTACTCACTGTGAAATTATTCAGAGAGGAGACAGTGAAATGTGCGATAGAAGTCTAGATATGCTCATAGAAAGACCACCTCAGAATATCGATAATAGCAGAATTGTAAATGCACTTTCTAACAGGCATAGTGAAAAACGATCACAGGATACCCCCGAGTTCCGCAATAGATTAGTTTTAGCAAATAGAAGCGTCAGCATGGAAGAAAATTTATACTTTGCATCAAGAAGAACTGAAGAAATTAAAACTGAAATAGAAAAAATAATCGCTGATGGTGAAGTTTTCTTTGGTAGTGAAATAACCGGCAGAGAAATGGAACGCGTAGTTCAAAATAGATTGATAGATGTAACTAAAAAATTAACAAATATTGCCATAGCTCAGCCTAGTAAGGCAGAAGATTGCTTTATGGGAATAACAAGTATACTGACACGTGCAGTTGGCAATGAAAAATTAGCATTTATGGCAATGGATCTTGTTGGAAGTGAAAATGGAGTTATTGAAACAATTCTTAATACACCAGGTATAACTCCTGCAAACAGAACATTACTAAATAGACAAGCAATAGAAACTGCAACAGACATGATGCAGGCCTGCAGAATTGTTAACTTGGCTGAAGATAGAAAATCCGAATTAATTAGTTTAAGTATGAGGGGTTTTGCATTGGCAGTTTCTGCAGCTTATCCTGATCAATACGAACCAAGAATAGCAGTTTATCTTAATGCTTTCAAAAACCAGAGAGACGCAGAAAGCGTTGCATTTGTTGCAAAGAAGTTTAACGAGTTCATAGGGGAAAAACCAGATATGGAAGCATTTGTAGGAGCCGAATCGTCAAAACACGGACACAGATTAGATATTGTAACCGCCATGATTGTAGCTAAAAAAGCAGAAGAAAGAATGCCTGGAGCTGGATCAGTTCTAGTACAGGAACGAACTCATGTTACAGCACCAGTAAATGCTCCGATAACACTTGACGTATTTGATGAACATGAAGGACTTGTTGGTTCCGAAACATTTACAGGCGATGAAATTATAATAGGTAGAAAAAGTACCGCTAACATAGTTATTACGGATAAACAAGTATCTAAATTACATGTAAAAATAACAAGAGATAGTGAAGGAATATGGATATATGATTTGGGATCAAAGAATGGTACTTTTGTTAATGGTACCAAAATTACTGGTAGAACTTTGCTATCAGATGGAGATGAAATAGAAGTAGGACATAAAAAAGTTAAACTACATGTTCCAGCATTAGCACCAGCAACAAGATTAGAAGAGAGAAAAGATAGATCAACTAGAGATAGAACAGATAAAGACGTTGAAAGAGAGGTTAGGACTAATGCAGATATTGCCAGGGACATTAGAACTGCAATGACTTCCACCAGTGAAGATGAAGTCAGAATGGCAATATATAGATTAGAACAATATGAGAATGAAGAAGCACTTATGGCAATTACAGGAGAAGCATATCAAACGGAATTTACTGCTCCTTCACTATTGCGACAGGAAGCTATTTCTGCATTAGATAGACTAAGAGAAAGACAAACCAAAAATTCACATGAATTAGCAGTAACATTTATAGCTGAAATGGTAGAAACCGATCCAGAACTAGCAAGAAGAATAAACAATGATCCTTTGACTAATCAAACATTCATTAACTTAGCAACAACTATGGCAATACGCATGAATCTTAGAATTAACAATGAAGATAACCTACTTACGAGACGAGAGAAAACAATTGCAGTAGCAGATCAATTGAGGGTTTATAAGACAGACGCAAAAGCATTGCTTACTGCAATAGTTCTTGAAGAAAGAATAAAGATCGGAAGTAAAGAAGAAGTAATTGAAGATTGTAATCTTCTTGCAAATAAACCAGCAATAGTTGCTGGCTATGAAAACTCAGTACTAACAGCAATACGCTCACGATATCCTGAGAAACGAGATACTGATAAAGAATTGGAAACTGCACTCACTGATGCTGGTCAGATACTTGGAGTTGTTGTAAAACTAGATCAGATAAAAAGAAGTGTAGAGGATGAAGGAAGACCCTATGCAAGTGAATTAATAGAATTAGTCACAAATATTGCCACTTCAAGTAATACTGAAAGGGACAAACAAAGATTAGAGGTAATATTAGCAGTTACAACTCAAACGCTCGCACAGATAGCAAGTAGACAACCGGAAAAGGAATCTATCTGTACTGAAATAATAGAAAGGATTACTGCAACTAAACCAATTAGACCTATATTAACCAACGAAGAAGCTGCGCACATATTTGAGAATCTTTTACAGCACAGGAAAAAGGGAGAAATGATTGAAGAGGCAACTAAAATTGCAATGAATCCCAGGGAACCGGCTGAAATGGTAAAACTAGCTGTAAACTTCGTGTTCGAAAACTCAGAGCTAACAGTTCCAGGAAAAGGACCAGATGCGATAATAGAATTCTTACAAAACAACGATTCTGAATTAGCAACTGAATTGTTTCGTCCTATAAAAACGGTTAAAGAAATATATGATAACAGAGGATATTCTGTTTTGACAGAAGCAATTAGAGAAGCTGGAAAAGGATTGGGCCATGCACACAACAATATAGATAAAGTATTGCATAATAGGATTCTAGGAGGCCCAATAACTTTTGAAAGAGTGCGTTCGATACTAGATTATGAAATAAAATATTTAGGAAACCCACAAAATGAAAGAACCTATTGGATTGCTAACTTAGCAACTCTCGAAGAAGTGAAGAAAGGATATTTCAATACCAGAAGCATCGCAGAAATAGCAGGTGCAATATTAAATTTGAACACGGTCTCAACAGCAAAGAAAGCAGTTAAAACTCTTGAAAAATACTACAAATCAAATAAAGTTTCGCAGAAACATAAAGGCAGGATAGCAGAGGCAGTCAGAGACGCTGCGAAGAG
>JAUSHJ010000067.1 GCA_030648615.1 Microcaldota archaeon
TTTGTGACTTCAAGATCTCAAGCTCATCTTTTGATAATTGAAACATGAAATTTTCAGGAAATCGTCCACGATTTCTCTTTACAGCTTGATTTAATACTTTTGTCTCAACGCCATAAAGTTCTGCAAGATCAACATCAAGCATTATCTGTACGTCTCTTATAGTATAAATTCTGCTTTTGATTTTATCTGTACTTAGTACTAATGGATTGTTTATCATTTTTCACACCTTAAATCCAATCCTTTCAATCTTTTAAATCCTGACCTCTTGTTTCACTTTCTCTTCGTTTTGAATGATTATTTTCATAATCAACAACTTCGTTTATTGTCTGCAACAATTTTTACTATTACACCTCGTTTCTCAAATGATTATTTTTTTAATCATTATTTTTATAATCATAGTTTCCGCGACCAGTGGTGCGAGTTTTGAATTTCTCCAACAACCTGCTGGACTTTTGGATTTCTCCAACCAGTGGCTGGAGTATCCCTCAAGCATCATAACAACCTCATAACTTCTTTTTCCAACTCTTCTTTACTTGGAAGATATAATTTGTACTTTGATACAAATATCTTATTGGAAATACCTGTAGTTGCAAATTCAACTTGCACTTTATCTTTTTGAGTGCATAAAATTATCCCTATCGGATCAGAATCGTCTTCCTTATTTATTTCTTTTTTTACATAATTGAGATAGAAATTCAACTGCCCTGCATCTTCATGCTTGAATTTTGTAGTTTTCAACTCGATTACTACGTAACATCTTAAATAAATGTTATAAAATAGAAGATCGATATAGAAATGATCATCATCTAGTGTGAAACGTTTCTGCCTAGCAACAAAACTAAATCCTTGTCCGAGTTCCAATAAAAATTTCTGTAAGTAATCCAATATCCTTGTTTCAAGTTCTTTTTCGGTATATTCCGCCTTTTCATCCAACCCTAGAAACTCTAAAATGTACGGATCTTTGATAATCTCATCAGATTTTGCAGGTGAATTGCCCTTTTTCTCATATTCGATAAGAGCATTTTTGTCTTTGCTCAATAAAAGACGTTCGTAATGCAAAGAATATATCTGTCGTTTGAAATCTCGGACGCTTAAACCTTCAGTTATAGCATATTTCTCAAAATATCTCCGTTTTATTTCATCATCTATCTTGATTAGTTCACAGTAGTGAGACCATGTCAATTTGGGAGACACTGTCTCCCATTTTTGGTAGGTGAGATAAAAACGCCTCATTCTAAGAAGATTAGTCCGATCAAAACCTTTTCCAAATTCTTTAATCAGTTCTTTGGAGATGGTTTCAATTAAATTTTTACCATATTCCGCTCTTGTACTACCTTTTTGCTCTTGTTCTACAATCTTTTCACCTATCCCATAATATGCCTTAAGCATTTCTGAGTTAAGAGTACGGACTACATTGTACCTTGCAGTTTTGATTAGTTTTTTGATGTCCTAAACCAAAGTAAAAAAACTAGGTTTGTCTTTTGTCAATGTCATAATAACGCCATCCTTCCCGACAACGTTATCTCAAATTTATCGTCTACGTAGCCAGCTTCCCTTAATTCCTTGAGGTGCTGATAAAGCATACCTCTTGTCCTATCTAGTTTCTCGGCAATATCAGCTATTGATTTTCCTTTTCTATTGGCTATCTGTTCAAGCAACTCGCGTTTAGTGGAGCTTAGCCCGAAAGTCAATTTAGGCAATTCAACAACAGAATTATCTTCAAGATTATTACAAACTATCTTATCTATGAAGTCTTTTCTTGCATAGCACCCGTACAAAACACCTTGAGCAAGAAGTTTCCAGCCACCGGAAACATTTACGATCACTCGATTATCCTTATTCGCTTCGATCAGTTCGACAGTGTTAGAAGCAATACCAAGAAGATCAGAACCTGGGACTTTCACGATGTCAATCACAGCCACTTTCCCGTAAACATCTTTTACTTTTCCCAAGTCGTCGCCCACTTTTGAATTCTTTAGGCTATCTTCAGCTACCAAAATAAACATCTTGGAAGGAGAAAATGCATGTGCGGCGGCAACGAACGGTTGAAAAGAATAGAAAGTCGCAATCAGGACTGTTTCAGGCATAAACTAGATTTAGTGAGTTAAGCTTTTAAATAGTAGTGTATAGAAATAAACTATACTAATGCAACAAAACATAACTTAGGTTATAACAACCATATAGTCGTTATAGCAACAATTAATGAACAGAATTTGAGAAATGATAATCATGTTTAAAGCAATCCTCTTCGACCTGGACAACACCCTGATAGATTTTCTCACGTTCAAGAAGGAAACTGCCAAGGCAGCAGCCAAGGCAATGGTCAAACAGGGTTTGCCTTGCACAGAAACCGAAGTATATGGAAAAATCTTCTCTGTTTATGATGAAAAGGGTATAGAATACCAGAAAACATTTTCCGATGTGCTAAAACCATTTAATCTTGAAATGAACCTAGCAGAAAAAATACAGCAAGCAGCCATCACCGCTTACTTGCAAAAGAAGTTTGATGTTTTGAAGCCTTATCCCATGGTCAGGCCTACGCTAGCAAGACTAAGAGAAAAAGGATTGAAACTAGGAATAGTAACAGACGCACCAAGAAACAAGGCATGGCAAAGGCTAGTTCTCGCAGGTTTGGAAAACGAATTTGATCTTGTAATTACACTTGATGACACCATGTTAAAGAAGCCTCATCCTTCACCTTTTTATCTTGCATTGCAGAAGCTTAATCTACTTGCACCTGCATGTTTGTTTGTAGGAGATAACCCAGAAAGGGACATCAAAGGAGCGAAGGAATTAGGTATGCAAACTTGTCTTGCTAAATATGGGTTGTGGCACAGAGCAGCAGAACCTAAGGCAGATTACGAAATAGATAAGTTTGAGGATTTGTTGAAGGTGTTGGGATGAAAATCTTAAGCTGGAATGTCAATCGCAGCAACGGCATTTGGGATTATCTACACGAAAAAGAGTTTTCCCCAGATATTTTTATGTTTCAGGAGTATCATGAAAAAACAGATAACGGAAGATCAAATCAAATAGAAATTATTCATCGTTCGATTGATGGAAAACCAGCATATTGGGATACTGTCATAGCTGCGAGAAATAACAAGCCGATAAATTATGAAATCGAAAATTTTCTTGGAAGAGTGACTATCGGAAAAGTGCGCTTAGAAAAGGAAGAAGAAGTATGCTTAGTGAATATTCACGCTCAGCATGTAGAAGGCTATTACACCAAATGGATGAATAATGTTCTTGATTATCTAGAACCGTTCATAACCAAGAATAAAGAGCACCTGATTATTGGTGGCGACTTGAATATGGGAATATTTTTTGACAAACTATCTGGCAGGACAAATAATGGAGATTTGATCGAACGTATGAAATCATATGGATTGAATATGTATCCAGAAACTGAGCAGCAAACATATCGCCATCATAGAAAATTAGAACCAAAATATCCAGACGATTATCTATTTATCAGTAAAAAATGGACTGCTAAATGTGAAGTGCTGTATGACGAAAAGATAGATAAATTGAGCGACCATAATCCATTAGTTTTGAATATCGATATGTGATCACCATGGTATCCCTAACATTCTACGGCGGAGCAAACGAAATAGGCGGAAATAAAATCCTCCTTGAAGACAAAGACGCTAGGATTTACCTAGACTTTGGTGAAAGTTTCGACTTCGGAGAAGACTTTTTCTATGAATACCTCCAGCCTAGAAATGCGAATGGTCTTGAAGTGTATTTTGAATTCAATCTCATGCCAAAAGTACAAAAGTTATATAGTGAAAAAATGGTCAAGCTCACTGAACTTAAATATGAAAAACCAGACATTGATGCAGTTTTTATTTCCCACTCTCATTCTGATCACGTAAACCACCTTTCTTTCATCGATGAATCAATACCAGTGTATATTGGTCATGGAACACAAAGAATACTTGAAATTTACCATAAATTATATCCGACTTTAGTTGATATCGGTGAACACAAAACTATGAATCTCTTCAAATCGGGAGATAAGATCAAAATAAAACACTTGATCATAGAACCTATCCACGTAGAACATTCCATACCTGGAGCATACGGATTTATTGTTCATACAAGCAAGGGTGCAATTGTTTATAGTGGTGATCTTAGACTTCATGGCCCGCAAAGCAAAATGACTGATGAATTCGTAGAAGCTGCCGCAAAGGCAAAACCATATGCACTGCTCATGGAAGGAACAAGAATGGGAAGTGAAAGCGAGCATAATCATACTGAAGAAGAGGTAGAAGAAAAGGTTGAAAAAATCATTAAAGAATCTAAAGGGATTGTTTTTGCCTATTTTTCAATGTCCAATATTGACAGATTTATGTCATTTTACCGTGCTTCAGTGAAGAACAAGAAAAAACTTGTAATAGATACTAAATTCGCGTATATACTTGATAATTTGAAAGACAAAATTCCGGTTCTTCCTGATGTTATGACTGATAAGAACATTTCCGTATACTTTAGAATCGGTAAAAGTGGAGAATATCAAGAAAAAGACTATAAAGTATATGAAAGGAAATTTATGCCAAAAATAATAACCCATGATGAAGTTGAAGCTAATCAAAGAAATATTGTAATGCACATGGGTTTCAACAAACTTATGGAGCTTGTATATATTCAACCTAAAGATGCTGATTATATCTACTCATCATCTGAGCATTTCCTTGAAGGAGAAGAAAATGAAGCTGAACGAACAGTATTAGAGAACTGGATGAAGCATTTTGGAGTTAAGTTCCACAAGGCACACTGTTCAGGCCATGCCAGCAGGAAGGATCTTGAACATATAGTAAAAACAATAAATCCTAAGATACTGATTCCGATCCATACACAGAGAGCAGAGGACTTCAAAGGTTTTCATGTCAATGTGAAGATTCCAGAGAAGGGAAAGACGATGGAGATTTAACCCTTCCCCCTCAGTCAGCCCCTAAGTCCCCTGTCCTCAGTCCAGCGTCTCGAGTTCGCCTCCC
Organism: Microcaldota archaeon; assembly: GCA_030648615.1. Lineage (GTDB taxonomy): Archaea > Micrarchaeota > Micrarchaeia > Anstonellales > Bilamarchaeaceae > JAUSHJ01. The sequence continues at coordinate 5,001 of JAUSHJ010000067.1, forward strand.
TTCGATCAGTAGCTCCGCAAAATCCCGAAAAAGCGAACTCTTAAAAAGTCCTGATTCGTAACTAAAATATGGCATCGAGAAATTTAAGGAATTTCGAGATAATAAATTTAGGTGAAAATTTATGGCAAAACCTATAGGAGCAACTCCAACACTAAGAGGCGGAGACGCTATAAATTTCGTTAAAAACATGATCAAGGAATCCAAGTATCCTTCCAAAGCCAGAGTGGATACTATAAATAAAGCATTAGAAGAATTCAAATACTTCCGCCAGTACCTTTAATCCAAACATCTAGGTACATGGGAATAGTTCCTTTTTCTCTTTCTGTAAGAATATTGAAACCCATTGCCTTGTAAAAGTGAATGGGATCGTTCAGATTATTGCCCCTCTTAGCTTCAAGAATTACGAAACGACAACCTGCAAATTCAGAATATACCTTCAGTGCGATGGCTATGGAAAAACGAATGAGCATTGAACCTATACCTTTACGCATCATGGATTCACTTACTGCCATCCTGCCTATTTTCAAAGCTGGCAGGGATTTGTAATGAATATCTTTCTCCCTGAAAAAGTTTTTGAGATCAGCATTAAGATTTATAGAATCAGTCAAAAGAGTAACGTAGCCAACTAGTTGTTTTGCATCTTTAAGGAACCAAAGATAGGTAACTGAAATGCCTTGTTGCTGATTAATCCAAGCATCTTCAACAAGGAATTTTTCCAATTCCTTCTCGGTGCAGCGAAATTCTGGTAATGATTTTATATGAATTTCAGTGAGTCTTTCGAAATATAATTTTTCTTTAGATAATTTATCACTTGACACGTAAGAGCTAGGTTGTATAAATTAAAAAGTATTTCTTTTTTTTTCTCTTTTTAACCTTTCCCAAAACCCACACATAACTCCCAAACGTCTCGAACCTCGCCCACCTCCCTTCAATCTATTTGTCTCATGGACAAATCCCCCGACCTCGATCAGTTTGTCTTATCGAACAAAGCCCTAAAATGATACCTTTTTATATATTTTGTTATCATAATTGATAACAAAGTGAACTAAATGGATGAAATACTAACAGCAATGAAAAACTTGGGAAAGGCAGCATTCAGAACTAGAGAGTATGCTGCACTCCTAGGGAAAAAAACATACGCAAGATTAGTGCTCCACAGGTCAAAGGAAAAAGGAGAGATAACTCCAGTAAGAAATGGATGGTGGGCTTTCCCTGACGCGATGCCAGAAGCTATAGCATGTGAAATGTCAAAACCTTGCTATATATCATTCCATTCCGCACTGGCTCTCCATGGACTTACGACACAATCACCTAGAACTGTCCAAATTGCAGTATTAAGAAACGCAAAAAAATACAAAATATTTGGAATGGAAGCCAAGGAATACAAGGTAAAACAGTTCAACAGTTTTTACAGAAAAGATAATATACTTCTTGCAACTGCTGAAAAAGCATTTGCAGATTGTTTACTAATACCAAGAGCATGTCCAGACATAATACTGATAGAAGCATTGGACAAAGTAGATATAAATAAAATAAAGACAATGATAACCAGGATAGCAGAAAAACGTTTAACGAGGCTGATGAAGTATGCTAAACAGAACCGAATTGGATAAGTATGGCCCACCAGGATTTAATCTGGGACAGAAAGAAAAAGATTATGTGCAGCACTGGGTGCTATCTTACGTTTCACAAGCAGGATTCGAAGGAGTATTCAAAGGTGGAACCTGTCTTCAAAAGGCATTTAACTTGCCAAGATATTCTGAAGATCTTGATTTTACATTAAATGATGCAGGAGAACTGGATTTAGAAGCATTGGCAGCATTTCTTTCGGCAGCAGGATTCTCTGGAATAGGTTTCAAGAAAGAAGAGAATGAGGTTTCGAAATCAGTAAAGATGAGATTTAGAGGTCCATTATACAGCGGAAAACTCATGAGCGAGGGAACGATAAGCCTGGATTTTAGCAAACGAGAAAAAACATTGATAACTCCAAACCCAACTATGATAAATTCCCCATATCCAGATATTCTGCCTTATCAGGTAAAGGTTATGGATAAAAAAGAAATAGTTGCAGAAAAAATAAGGGCAGTGATGACCAGAAGATCTGCAAGAGATTTGTTTGATCTGTATTTCCTGCTAAGACAGAAAATAGAGTTAGATAAAATTATGATTCAGAAGAAGCTAGATTATTATGGAGTAAAATTTGAATATAATAAATTCGAAGATAAAATAAAAGAACTTGGAAAGATATGGAAAAAGGAAATTTCCACATTAACAGTAAATATAATAGACTACGAAGTTGTGGCAACGCAGGTTTTAGAGAATGTAAGAAATATTTAACCCTCCGTCCCCAGTCAGTTCCCTGTTTCCAGTCCCGCGTCTCGAACTTGCCCGCTTTAACAAAATACTTTAAACTTTTAAATGCACCCACTTAATAACAAAAAGCATTTAAACTCTAACTCCTAAACTCAATAATGACAGAAACAGACAAAATACTCCTCCTGGTCAAGGAAGCCCAGGCGCTGAACGGAAAGATGGTTTCGCTACCAAGAATCCTGGTACTTACCGCTCTCGAAGATCTAGGTCAGGATGGTTCAAGCTATCGGGAACTGAAGGCAGGGCTTAATCTGGATGATGGAGTTCTTTTTTCCAATCTCAAGGTCTTGGAAGAGATGAGATATATCAAAAGTAAGGATGTAACCGTGGAAAACAAGAAGCTGACTTCGTACGCAATAACCAATGAAGGTAAAGAAGCACTTGTATTATTACGTTCATGGTTCAAGAAATGGGTGATGGAATGGGAAATCTGAATAAACTTTTAGCATATCTGAAAGAACTGAAAGTTAAACCGAACGTGGAAAATTTCCAGGATAAATTAGTCATTCAAAAAACTGCCTGCCTGTTGGAAATGCTGGGCAACGATCTAGGATATTCATTTTCATTGTATGTAAGAGGGCCATATTCACCTGGTCTGACAATGGATTTATACGCCCATAGAGCAGATGTTAACAAGTGCGTAACAGACTACGTACCAAAAGAAAATGAGAAGCGTCAGCTCAACCTCATTTCTGAATTAAGCAACAATCTAGAACCATCCATGCTAGAGATCATGGCAACGTATATGTTTCTGGTCAAAGAACTAAATAAAGATGAAAAACAGGCAATAAAAGATCTGAAAAAACTCAAATCTTTCTATTCTGATGGAAGAATAGCCATTGGCATTTCCAGGGCAAAACAATTGTTCTTCAAACCAACGGAGAAAGAAATGAAAGATATGCTAACAGAATTCAAGGAAATTGAAGATGCAACGATTTCGGATGGATCCGAGATGAGACAATGACAGATATTCACAGAGCAGAGATATGGCTTACGACATTCAGTGGTTCACGAGGACACGAACAGAAGAATGAAAGACCAGCGATAATCTGGAGAGACCTTGACCACGTACGATTGGCCATAGCAATACCTTGCACAAGCAAATTGGAAAGAAGCAAATTCCCACACACCCACATTATTTCTCCTAGTTTGAAGAATGGGTTTAGTCAAGACAGCGTAGCACTGGTATTTCAGATAACGTCCATAGATAAGGAAAGACTCATCAAGAAGATAGGTGAATTAGATTCTGAAGACATTGAAAGCGTCTCTGGTTTACTGAAAGATTTGCTACGGACATAAGGTGTTGATTTAATGGTAAGGGTAGAAAGTATCGAAATAACTGATCCTGAACTTAATGCTTTCGAGGATCTGATAGTTGCTTGGATTTTATGTGATGAACATAAGGTTAAGAGTTATGATAAAAGTCAGGTGCAAATATTCACAATGCAAAATAATTGCAAGAAATGCCAAATTGAAGTTAAAAAAATAAAGAATAAATCATTCAAGCTCTGGAAGAAACTAGTACATGCTTACGAAACGGCAAGAGATGGGAAGTAGTAGCAACCCACACATAACGTCCCTCATAGTTCAGTCTAACTTTTTCTTTAGATTTTTTGGAAGATACTTCAATTGCCAATCTCTCCTTAGATGTTCTGGAAGATGCCGCAACTGCCAGTTAAATTCTTTGGAAAGGTTAGCATCAGAACCAACAAGTTTCAGAGCGTAGTAAGCAGCACCGAAAGCATGCTGAGGAACATGGGCAGTTGCCACCGCTTGACCAGCTGCACGAGCGGCAAAACAAGCAACGTTATTTTCTTTAGCTTCACGGGCGGCAGCATGAGCATCAAGGGAAGCTTTTCGTACTTCAGCCATCTTAAACACTCCTGTGCGAACCCATTTTCTACATACTGCTATAGCTTTACGAGGTCGATCATCTGGATATGCATTCTCAAAAAAAGGAAGTACTCGTTTGGCACA
>JAUSHJ010000068.1 GCA_030648615.1 Microcaldota archaeon
GAAGAACTAATCTATAGAGTCCTGCTGTGGAACTTGAAGGTAACTCTGAAGTCTGGTTTATAATTGTAGTTTTCAATGTAGTGCTATCATTTCTACATACATCTAATTGAACATATAACGATTGTGCATAAATCATAGAAAAAAATGTTAAAACAAATAGCAAACTCTTTATTTTCACATTTAACACCTAATTTGAGATAATCGAGGATAGGTATCTAGATTCCCAGTATTGAAGAACACCATGTCGCCCGGATCAAAGTATCTGGGTTCATCTGCGCCACTATAGCTCATAATACATCTTCCTCCTTCTGAATTTAAATTTCCATAACAACAAACGTTTGGTGGGTCAGATACACACGTGTCAAAGCAACAAGTGGCATTAGTCGGATCACAGCCATAATTTGCAGTTAATTTATTTGGTGGTCCATTTCTTAAACTATTATACTCTTCCGTCAGATAAAATTCATGTCCCAATTCGTGTGAAGTAACTAAAAGATCATCAGTTTGAGACCACATAACTTTTTGTCTGCAACTTTGGCCTGAAATTCCACTACAAACATCATCATGAGTTAAACCTATAATATACATGTTATCTTCTATGCTATCCGTGCCAAGGGCATTCAATGCGCATTTTCTGATAGCATCCATATCTGTCGTAACCCCATCAACACTACAATGGTCTCTTCCACAAGTCCAATTTACTATAGGACAATTCTGACCAATTTTTATGATTTTAACTTTTTCTCTACAGCTCCCTATTGGATATCTGTCAAAGAAAACGTTAGTTTGTTCTTCTACGGAATTGTTGAAGCTTATCGAATCAGTAGAATTCCAATTAATCGGTACAAAAACTAATTTTAGTTTTGGCGTCTTTTTCTTTTCTTTACCTATCAATTCATCTGTTTTATTCATAATGTACATAAACCAATTCATCGAGTTATTTTCTACTGGTTGCGGTATTGAGATGTTTTGTATAGTATGATTTTCAATAACCGGAATCTTGGTATTGTTCCATTCAATAGTAATATTTTGTAATGACTCTATATTTCTGACCAGTGTCAGTTCAATTGTTTTATCGTTATCTATTACGGTGATAGTTTCATTTTCACTTTCATTAAGGATAACATGTATGCCGTAAGTTCCTGTTGGTAGGTTTTTAACATAACACTCTCCATCCATATTCGTTTTACATTTTTTGTATAAATATGGCGGAGAATTTATTATAGCAGTTACATTATCTAAGGATTTGTTTGTTTCATCGATCACTTTTATTTTAAGATTATATGTAGTGAATGTGAATGACTGAAGTTCGTTAGAAGGTGGAGATCGGAAGTAAAGACATTCTCCATTAAGCGGTCCTGCATAGGTATAGCCAGTCCACTTTTCGATCATCTGGTTTTGATCTTCGGAATAGTATTTTGCAGATATTTTAACAATTGAATTTGCCGGGCATCCGTAGCATATTTCAGGAAAGCAAATTCCAGTTTCATCAGAACTACATAAGAAACTTTTTCCGTGCGTTGGAAATATTGGTGGGGGCCATTTTTCACTTTCACATTCTATAAAAAACGAGACGTTTTCAAGAGAAGTAAGTTTCTGATTGGTTGCTGAAAGATAAAGACGACTGAATAAGTTATCTGAAAAAATAACATTACTGAATATTAAGAAAATTAGAAGTACAGATAATTTTTGGTTTTGCATATATATTATTGTAATATAACGAAAATAAATAGGTTGCTTTTATTTAGGCTTGCGATATAATTTATTTTTGGTAGGTGGAGCTTAATTTAGTCCCATAGCCAAATTAAATCAGGTATATTTATATAAAATCATCAATATAGTTTCGCTGTTAAACTATATGTGATAAACTTAAAAAATGAAATTGGTACTAATACACTTGGTTATTTATGATCATGAATCTAAAGAACAAGAAAAATCTATTGCTGATTTTCTCCTCATTTGTCATACTATTACTATTCATTGCTAGCATCTATCTACTCTTTACCAATGCTTCACTTTCCAAAGAGTTATCATCAACAAAATCAGCTCTAGTACAAAAAGAAGTAGAAAACACAAATCTAAACAGAAGCCTAAGAGCATCCATGGAACTTGCAGAATCTAAATCTGCTCAGTTGAAAGCAACTCAAGAAGAACTAGCACAAATAGGAAAAGAATTAGAAGAAAGTCAGGCAAAACTGGAAAATACCAGAGAACAACTCCAAAACGTTTCAGGTGAATTAAATCAAACTGCTGCAAGTTTAGAACAAACAAAAAAGACTTCTGCAGAACTTAAGACCGAATTAACTGATATGACCAGTTCACTAAGTGACAGAATTAATTGGCTAAAAAATAATGCAAACATGCCAAGTCCATCATATTTTTCTGACAGCATAAGAGGTCTTCAATATTCCGCTTTCCTAAACGATGCAAAACATAAATGCATCGTGGACGGAGTGGTAAAGCTACCATGCATCAGCTATCTGATGGCAAGAAACATTCCCTATGCTTATCTAAGTGAATCTGATGATAAATTATCTTCATTGGTTGAAAGTATCCAAGGTGGTGGGGGAGATTGTGAAGACTACTCTCTTTTCTTTAAGGCATTGATAAATGATTACAAATCAGAATTCAAAAATCAGGAACTTTCTCTTGAAACTGTAACTCCTTCTTCTTCAGGTGGCAGCTATACATTTATGACAACTGTTGATGGTGATGGGTACTGGTATTATCCAAATTCTAAACCACAGAGTATAGGTGTGCTTGGTAATGCAAATCCATATGTCATCTGCTATACTACTACCTACACTTCTAATCTTTTTGAGGGTCATTGCATCGTAACAATTTCTAATGCTAATGTTACGAATATTTCTGATCTCCCTTTGTTAGACTCCTCATTGCTATTTGAGCCTCAGAACGGCTTCTATAAAGGTAAAATTGGCCAAGATCTTCATCTATGTTCCAATGGTGAAATGTATTGTGAAACAGGAATAAACAGTGCCTGGTTAGTAATGTCTGATGATGATCTTTACATGTTTCAGGATGGTAAGTGGAAAAGTTTTGGTACTTATAATAAGGTCGCGATGAGTTTGAAGGAAAAATATCTCAGCTAATTTTCTAAAGTACAAATCCTTTTAAATCTTCAAACAAATCTATATCATATGAAATACTTTTCACATATTTTTCTGATAGTTATAATTCTTGCAGTAGTTCTTCCTTCTGTTTCTTTTGCATCTTGTAATTCCGATGCACAATGTCCTCCAGACATGCGTTGCGACATGAGCATGGGAATATGGGGTGTATGTGAACCTAAACCAAACCTCCAGAAGCCTGAATGCACTGGCGACTATGATTGTTCAGCAAATACAATGTGCAGCTATGGAGAGAAACAAACCGGTGTCTGTAGTAATGGAAAATGTACTGCAACGATAACTTACTGTCCTAGCGGTGAATGTGCAGATGATAAAAATTGTAAAATAGCAGAAGAAAATAAGGAACTTTCTGGTCAAGTATATTATGAGAGTTGCAATGTCCTGGGCGGCAGAAAGACTGGTGGTAATTTAGTTGGCACTGACAGCATAAAACTGAAATTCGAATATACTGACTCAGAAGGTAACAAATATTCTGATCCAAATGATTTCGTATGGACTGATTCCAATGGTAAATTTACGTTCTCTAGTAGTACTGTACTTGCTTCAGGAAACAAAATCGATATTCTCATCTGTTTCGAGGATAAAAATAACAAATTATTTTTGGTGAAACAAGATGCACTGAAAGATGCAGTTTGTCTGCCCGTACTAACTGGTCTGGATGCTTCTGATCCAACACTGAAAACTCTCCAGATAGATCTAACTCCAAAATCAAAAAAACCATCAAATGCAGAGGAGGCCATTGATAATTACGTTCGCATATATTCCGATGTCCAGAAAGCAATTCGCTTCAAGGAAAAAGTGTTCAAACAGTATTCATCAGCAAAGGAGCGTGTCATTGTAGAATGGGATGGCTACGCCTGGGCAGCTAAATTAGGCAAACAGGCATTTTTACCAGCCACTGATTCACATCTATCAGAAGCATTCACCGATGGAACTTGGAATGACGGTCCCACCGGGTTGAGAGTTGGTAAGGGCTACACGTCCTGCTATCTTGATACTCCAGATACTCAGTTCCATGAGTACTGTCATCACATACAATCCGAATTCGGACCAGAAGAAATATTGCCAACCAGACTTCCCACAGGTGAAAATCATGGGGGTTATTTTACTAATAATAATACTGAATGGGGCATGATAGAAGCCTGGGCAGAGTTCTGCAGTAGCGAGATGAACAAATACTACGGCACAGCACCATATGGTTTTATTGCAGTTGGTAGAACAAGTCTTGTGAACATTGAAGCTGACTATCCCATACGGGGAAAAGGATTTACTATTACTTCGGAATTTGTTGATTTTGAACAGAAGAAAAATTTAGGTTTGTACAATGCCAAATATCAGAAAGATGCAAGCGCCAACGAGGAATTTGCCATTGCAGGAATATTTCTGGATTTGCGCGATTCTCCTTCTGATTATAATGGTGCGGATGATGATCACGTCTCTTTGCCACTATCTGAAATTTATAAGGCATATTCTGAGAAAAGAAATTTTGTTGATGGTTATCATCACCCGTATACACTTAGTGAATTCTACACTGCCCTAAATGCGGTTACTGCAAACAATACTCAACTTCACGAGGAGTATATTCAAGGAAGCAAGTACACTAATTTAGATCAGATTTTCATACGGCATCTTGGTTTTCAAGATGAGAATAATAATACTATCTGGGATTCGAACGAATCAATAGGATATACTGGACGTCTAGACCGAGTTCGAAGCAGTCCACCATATGTTCCTGGTACGGAATTAGTTCTTTCTGTAGTTGACCAGAATGGCAACATTGCAAGTGATCTTTATGCCACGGTTACTGTTACGTTCGATGCGCCAAATGAAAGATCGTCCTATAGTTATAATATTCTAGTTTACAATAATTCCATATACCTACCCATTGTTCCTGAGAGTTACAATGCGACGATATCCGTAACTGCATTCCAGTCCGATACTTCTAATCAAGCAAGTGAATCATTTGTTATTACTACCAAAGAACTTTACGATCGCATTGATCCTTCTGTTCCAATTGGTGTTTACACTAGTACTATTGAGTTATCTGAAGTTCAACCTCCTTCTCTTGAAGGTGTTGCATGTGTTTCTGATCTTGATTGCGGTAACGATCTACAATGTAAAGATGGGTTGTGCACGTATGTTTATCCAACGCCGCCTAATCCATGTGCAATTACATTTGTTTTATTGCCACTTTTAGGTTTGGTGTTGTTTAGGAAGAAATTTTAGGATCAATGTATTTATTTATTTCTCGCCTTAACTGATCCCATAGTTGGCCCACCACCAACTGGCCTGTTTTCTAATCTTGGGTTAGTCATTGGTGCAGTATCAGTTCTTCTTAACTGAGCTAATTTATTTTCGGCTGCTTCTCTTACAAGATGAAGGTTTGGTTTATACTCGAATCCTTTTACCGTAGTTATTCTTGTAATATCAGCTTCAGTATTTGCCTGATCTAATGCTCTCATTCCTGCTGCAACACACGTATTTCCATTTAAAGGACTAAGTGCTAAGCCTATTAGAACATCCAGACTAACTTTCGTATCTGGATTTTTTAGAAGTTCCAAGAGTTTATTATCTGCTGCAGTGTGTACTTCTAAACGTAATGATGGTTTTCCAAGAATTTCAAAAATTGCCTCGATTGTATTTGCTGCTTTCACTGCAGCCATACCGGAATTATCTTTTCTTTCTTTTATTTCTATGAGTTTACTTTCAACAGCTTCCTCAACTTCTCTAAGAATACCTGGTGAGCCAACACTACCAGTTGGTGCATCTTTAATCTTCGTAAGTTTACCGATATCTTCTCCAGCTTGTTCAATGGCTTTCATACCTGCCGCAATTCTAAAGGAATCTTCAAAATGCCAATCTGCAGCAACAGCAATTAGCCATTCACTATTGTAATTATTTTTACCTATAAGTTCAGTAAGCTTATCTTCAGCAGCTGTTTTAATTTCTTTAGGTAGACGACTATTTCCCATGGCTCCATTGTAATATGTATATGATATCTTCACAAGTCTGTCAGCATCTTCTATTTTTTCTATAATTCCTAATAATTTATCTTTTACTTTTGTTCCTATGCCTTCGTGTAAACATGGTCGTTGAAGTATTTGGATAAGAGTATCTACATCACTAACTCTTTCCAATAATTTATTTCCTGCTGATAATCTTATTTCCTCTGGCTGACGTGGTTTAGCACATACCTGCAAAAGTCCCTCTAGGTTTCCTTCAGTTGCCATTTGCACTAGTTCGTATTCGCTTAATGTCTGTTGCGATTGTCTTCCAAAATCGAATATATCTGCGAAATGACTGGAGCCAAACAGATCAGCAAACGGATCTGCCCGAGTCCTTGCTACCGGAGGAGTTACAGTTCCATATCTATCATAATTAGCTTTTTTGGCAGGATCACTCAAAACTTCATAGGCTTCACTTACGCGTTTGAACTGCTCTTCAGTTCCTGATTGTGTTGATTTGCCATTGTGTCTATCAGGGTGATATTCAAGTGCTAGCCTTCTATAGGCTGCCTTAATTGCCTTAGCATCGGCAGTTCTGGGAATACCTAGTATAGAATAATAATCTTGAGTCATAAGTAACACTTATATATACACATTAACACATATATAAAGGTTGTTATTTGGTTGGTTTGCTAAGAAAAATATTATAAACTAGAAATCAATAAACTAACTGATGAAAAAATACAGTAAAAAGGATCAGAGGCTGCTTGCAACCTGGGCTGCGGATTGTGCCAAACGAGTACTTCCTTTTTTTGAGAATGCATATCCAGATGATCGACCTCGCAAAGCTATAGCAGCATGTAGGAAATGGGTTCGCACAGGTGTGTTTAAGATGGCTGACATAAGAAAAGCTTCCCTAGATGCCCATGCTGCCGCCCGTGAAGCTAAAGAAAATAACGTTGCTTGTTTTGCCGCGCGTGCAGCTGGCCAAGCGGTGGCAACTGCCCATGTTCCTCAGCACGCTTTCGGTGCTGCTTATTATGCTCTTAAAGTTGTTGCTAATTCTGATGTTAAACTTTCTAAAGAATTTAACTGGCAGTTGCGGCATCTTCCAGAACATCTAAGGAGAGATTGGCAATT
>JAUSHJ010000008.1 GCA_030648615.1 Microcaldota archaeon
GTTCGACGATTTCGGATATCTTAGTATCATCAATATTTCCAAGTTCAGTCCCAGTCATTATTTTATTTTCTGATGGTATAAATCCAATGCTTTCACAAAGATGTTTTGTGACTAATTGATCATCGCCTGTGAGTATTTTTAATTTTACATTTAATTTTTTTAATCTATCTAACGTGTGTCTAACACTTTGTTTTGGAGGGTTACCAAGAAGCAGGAAACCAAGAAACGTTAATTCAATTTCATCTTCTTTAGAATAAGATTTTTTAGGTTTTATCTCTTTGGCTGCTATCCCTATTGTGGTATAGCCACTAAGCCCATATTCCTTAGATATCTCTTTTATTTCATCTATTTTTTCTTTTATCGGATAAGATTTTGTATCCATCTGAATTTGACTACAAACAGTTAGCAAAGATTCTGTAGATCCCTTTACGATTAACAGTGTTTTTTTACCTTCTTTTACTATTTGTCCCATCCTTCTTCTGGTAAAATCAAATGGAATTTCTTCTAATTTAGTAAATCTAGAAATGTCTACTCCGTTCTTTTTTGCATGTCTTTTTATTGCAACATCAACGCTATTGCCTCTAAAATGCGTCGTTCCTACGGCAGCATTACAAAGAACTGCGTACTCTAATATGTCTCGATTATCATGTTTATCTAAATCTACATATTTTTCTACTTTTAGTTCTTCAGTAAGAGTCCCAGTTTTATCTGTACATAGTACATCCATATTGCCTAAATCTTCTATGGCTGCAAGTTTTTTTGTTACTACCTTCTTTTTGGCCAATGCTAAACTTCCGTTAGAAAGTGTAATTGTAATTACGGCAGGTAGTGCTTCAGGTGCTATTCCTATTGCTATAGCCAAAGCAAATAATGCAGAATCAACTAGTGGGTCTTTTTCACCATGATTTTGGGCATAATTTACTATGAAGATAACCGTCGTTATTATCACAATTACTCGAATGAGTAAATTCCCAAATTTCCTTATACCTAATTGGAAATCTGATTCTGGTATTTTTGAACTGAATACTGCTGCGGTTTTTCCGAAAAATGTTCTTTCTCCGGTATCAATTACCAATACTTTTGCATATCCTTCTGTCACCGTAGTTCCCATGAATAATCCATTGGTTATGTCCTGAGGTGTAGCTGCAGAAGTGATTTCGCTAGGTTTCTTTTCAACATTAGCAGATTCTCCAGTAAGTATGCTTTCATCTACAAAAATTCCTTCAGTTTCAATAATTCTTACGTCAGCAGGTAATATGTCACCTAATCTTACGTAAATTATATCTCCTGGTATAAGTAGTTTACTGTCTATCTGAACTTTTTGTCCATCACGTAAAGCGATGGCATAATGAGAGAAATATTTCTTAAGTTCAGAAAGAACTTTTTCTGATTTATACTCCTGAATAAAACCAAAGGCTGCACTGAGTACAACTACAGTTAAAATAATCACAGTGTCAAAAACATCTCCTAGATAACCAGAAATAATAGATGCAACAATAAGAATAATTACGAGTGGATTGGTAAATTGAGAGATTGCTAAATCTACTGCTGTCTTTTTGTCTTTTTCTTGAATTACATTTGGGCCAAACTGAATTAATCGTTCATTCACTTCTTTTGTTGTTAATCCCTCTCCTGACGTCTTGAGTTCAGCAAATACCTCTTCAACTGGTCTTTTCCAGAGATCCTGACTGTTCATCAATCTATAAATTAGATACAAATTAAATAAACCTATCTTCCCTACATACTCTTCATAGATTTACCGCAACAGTTATTTGCACTAACTTCTTTCTTGCAGCTTTTACAGTTTAATTTTGCACCGTTTAAATCCATAGGTGTTCCACAGCATCTGTTTGATTCTACTTTAGATCCACAATTATCTGAACATATTAATACTGTCATTATGACCACCTATTTTATTTCAGCAACAGTAAATATAAACTATTTGTTCATATAATATTTCATCAATTTTACAACTTAGTTACAATACGAGGTGGCCAGATGAAAATTGTCGTAGCAGATCAGATGGAACCAGAGATTTTAGGTGCTTTAAAAGAATTTGGAACAGTCTCCTATTTTGGAGATATTAAGGTTGCAGACGAGAAACGAGTAAGAGTAAAAAAAGAACTTAGAGAAGGCGCAACTGTACTCGTAGTTAGAAGTGAAACAATAGTTGATTTTGAATTAATTACTGCTGCGCCAAAACTTAAAATTATTGCTCGATCTGGTGTTGGACTTGACAATATTAAAGTAATGGACGAATGTAGAACTCTTGGAATAGAGGTATTAAATACGCCTGATGCTCATGCTATAAACGTCGCTGAACACGCACTTTATCTTATGCTTGCAGTTGCTAAAGTAAATGGAAAGGTTCATGAAAGAACTGCAGCAGGTGAATGGCCAAAGAAAACATCTAAACCAATGGAATTATACGGAGCTACGTTGGGTTTGGTTGGTTTCGGAAGAATAGGTAGAAGATTGGCTTACCTGGCTAAAACATTAGGTATGAACATTATTTTCTTTGATACTGACAAAACAATCGAAGTGAAATTTCCCAAAACTATGAAATATGCGAAACGTGCAGATACTTTAGAAAGTCTTTTACGAGTTTCCGACGTAGTTAGTTTACATCTTCCTGAAAATGATGCTACGCGTGGAATTATCAATGTAAGTACGATTGCAAAAATGAAAGATGGTGCTATTCTAGTAAATACTGGAAGAGGAAGAGTTATTGTTGAAACGGATCTTGCTGCTGCTTTATTTATTGGTAAATTGAGAGGTGCTGGTTTGGATGTTTTTGCAGAAGAACCATACAAATGCGGTTCTCTATCTAATATCCCTAATGTCTTTATGACTCCGCATATCGCATCAGCAACAAAAGCTGCACAACTAAGGTGTGGTCAGGAGATAGTTAAGCTTCTAAGAGAGCGTGTTGGCATTGGCGAACAAGCAGTTACTGTGTTGCCTGGTAGAAATGGAACAAGTAGTGCTACAGGAACTTCAAGACGACCTAGAGGAGTAACTTCAGGTTGATTCTATTATTATCTTAGAATTTCTAACTATATCTTAGATTTATAATTATATATAATAAATTATAGATTTTCATCTCTAATTCTCTCTAGTCTTTCTTCTCCTTTATCTTCTGGCTTTACGTTATGAATTGGCTGGTAACGGTTGGCATCTGGTCGAATCATCTTAAAAATTAAATCGTGAACACGTTTTTTATCATTGTCATGAATACAAAATAACGTGCTTTGATATTCTTTATGCTGTTTCTGTACCCAAAGTGCAAATTCTTTCCTTTCCTTACTATTAGGTCGTTTTTTATACAACTTCTTGATTTCATTCTCAATCCGTTCTTTTGTTTTTAATAAAATATCTGCAGTTTTCTCTGTCCACTCTCGAAATTCCTCCGGTATCTTTCCTATAAATTCAGGTCCAAATTTGTCATCTCTCAGCGTTTCCCAAATACTAATAAGAGAAAGGTTTGAGAGTATCCTATGAATATGCAGATATTCTTTTCCCTTAACCTTAAGGCGTAATCCATTAGAATATCTTGCAACAAATCCTTCTTCGTTTGCAGGTAATTTATCGATAATTTCACGGATTTGTTTTATTGTGAGCGGTTTTCTTGGTACAAGAGTAAATTCATATTTTTTTGCAAGTACTTCTAGTTCAGTATAATTGTAATCCTTTCCAGTTTTTATTTCAATAGCACCTATAAGAAAAAGTTCGTTTAGTCCTCCATAATCGATAACTATTCGGTTTTCCGGATATATTATTTCAAAGAGCAAAGTAAGTCCTTCTGGTAAGTTTATGTTTCCAAAGCACTTTCTAAAATGTTCTGTCGCCCACTGTCCCTGTTCAGAGTAAAGTGTTCCCTTTGTCGTTATGAAATATTTACCATCATAGTAGTATAGTATACCAAGTGAACCGTCTAGTTTTTCAGTAATTTCTGGTTCTTCTATAGGGAGATTCTCAAGCTTTGTTTCTTCTGTTTCGTTTAAATTAAAGAATTTAGGGAAAGGTTTTGCTAGTATTTCTCCAGTTTTAATGTTAATAATTAATCCGCGTGCCATTTTCGTATAGTTGTCCCATCTTCTGTCATAAACACACTTTGGTGTATAGCAGTAGATTGCAAGATCTCCCTTTATGTTCTTTGAAATTAGATGTTCGCTGACGCGTTTATCGAGTTCGGAGATTACGTCAAAGTACATGAACTAATTTTATATAAATAGATATATAAATACTTCTATAGATATCTATAGATGTGATTAATTATGGGCAATATAATGATTTCTGTAAATGATGATAATGAGCGAGAGATACGTAAGTATGCTCAGGAGATATATGGTGGGAAAAAAGGCTCATTGAGTGAATTTGTTTGGGCAGCTATTGCAGATTATATCTCGCATTTTAAAAAAGAATATGATAATGAGATATCGTTCAAAAGAATGATAGAACGAGCCAAACATGCAAAGAAATTAGGCATATTAAACAAAGATGGAATGGCATATACTTCTAGAGATGAATTATATGAAAGATAAAATTATGGTAGATACAAATGTTTTGATTTACATAGAAACCTCAGATGAAGAAAAAAAGCATGAAATCGCTATAGAAACTTTGGAAAAAATGAAATTAGAATACGATCTATTTCTTAGTATTCAAAACATAAATGAATTTTCTAATAATATGCTTAAAAAAAGTAACTTAAGCCATAGTTCTATCAATGAGATAATAACAAATTACCAAACAACTTTCAACATGATTTTTTTTAATATAGAAACTATAAAAGCGGCAAATAATGTTTCAAGGGAATACAACATTCATTTTTACGATGCACTACTGGCAGCTACTATGCAAGAAAATAACATTTTTAAAATCATTACAGAAAATGAAAAGGATTTTAAAAAAGTTCCGTGGATTAAAATCATTAATCCGTTTAAAGAATTAGATAAGTAGAATAGTCTTAGAATTTCTAAAATAGTTTTATTATTAATCCTGTTAGCTCTTATTCTTCCCTAAATGTCCCCCAATCATTCCAATAATAAATGAAATAACCGCCCCTGTAGTTAAAAGAATAAGAATTACTACTGCACCTCCAATAAATGCAATCGCTTCATAACCTTCTACTGCACCCCATAAAAGTGCATTCAGAAAAGAAGTTAATCCTCCGATAGTTAAACCAACTGCGCCAGGGACAATCCAGGTTACTGTTCCTGCAACTCCGGATTCAATAGTTGAAAGATTATTTTTTGCTGATTTAAATCCTGCCCATCCAGAACAAACTGTACAAATAAGTAAAACTCCTGTCCACCATAATCCAATCAGAATGAGATTATTGAAAAAATTAATTATTATTCCAACGCAAGTAAGTGCTATTAAAATTGTTACTGGTATTTTAACAATTTCAAATATTTTTTTAAAATTTATATTTTTGAAATCCATGATTTTAGTTTGTAAATTAGATATAAAAATTTATTGGTCTTACCAAGTACAACAATATATTTATAAATTTAACCTACTGTATAATTATACTGGTGATATAATGATCGACATTCATACGCGCGCAAGAAGAGTAGGAAATTCATGGGCCATACTTATTCCAAAAGATAAAGCAGATGAATTAAAAATTACTGAAAATAAAATGTTCCATGTTGATATAATGGTAATTCCTGAATTAGAAGAACTTAAAGGTACATTTAAAACAAAAAAGTCCATGCTAGAGTTAATGAAAGAAATTGATGAAGGGTGTGACTAATGTATTTTTTAGATACTTGTATCATGATTGGTTATTTCGAGAAGGATCCCAAATATGTGCGTATCATAGAAAGTGGTAAACCTTTTTTTGTTACCAGATATCAACTAATGGAACTATACTACATATCCCTTAGAGAACATAATCAGGAGCAGGCTGAAAAATATTATGAAGCGTTTGCACATTATGAAGTAATTGTTCCGGAAAAAACTTTGAAAAATGCCATGAAAAAAAGATTAGAACTTTATGGAAAAAGAATAAATGGAAAGGCTTTCAATGTTTCTTATGTTGATGCAATTGGTTACCAATACGCTTTAGAAAATAATATGAAATTTGTTACTTGTGATCCTGCATTTGAAAAATTAGATGGCGTCGAATTCATTCAAGAGAAATAAATCTTAGAATTTCTAAGATAGTTTTAGTTAGGCATTATTTAGTGTTTTTTCTTCGTCGTTAAAACTAATCTTTCAATATCTTTAGATGCAGGAGCTGGCCTAAACGATTTGTAAATAGCTAGTTATATTGTTGGTAAAAGTGGTGGAACGGAAAGGTTTAAATACTCGGATTGTTGGAATATAATTGGTGGTACTTTGACTCGCATAGTTTTAGATTTCCGTCCCAAATTAGATTCAGATCCATTAATCATACATCCAGCTGCTAAACGAAATCACAGACCTAACGTATTTACCAGAATGAACCCCGTATTAGGCGATGCACATCTAATGGAATCTTTTGGAGCAAACGTTGCTGCTTGGTCAGAAAAACTATCCCGTTTACGTACTATGCCTGTGGAAACTGCAGTGTCATTGCTAAAAGAAGTTATTCTTAAACGTGGAAAGGACAGATACGAGGAAGATGTTCTCAAAGAGACTCGTATTCAAGCCGATTCCGTACTTGCTGAAGTTATTGATGACGCAGTTGAACGAGGTCCAGTTAGTAAAACTGTGCGTGAGACATTAAGAGAACTTGCCAGAGAATTGATAAAACTAGGCGCAGAT
>JAUSHJ010000024.1 GCA_030648615.1 Microcaldota archaeon
AGTTCTACGTATGTTTGTTCAGTGTCATATCCACACGCATGCATTTGGGAAGAATATACTGGCTGTATCACTAATGTTTTTACCTGCACTGCATTATTTTCTACATAAAATGTATTTCCTTCACTATACGGCCCCATATCATAATTAGTTGTAAATAAAAATCCTGTTAAAAATAATAAAATTAATAATATTCTAGAGTATTGCATAACTTATATTCAAAATTAACCATTAAAAATATACTCTATATTAAAAAAATCTAAAAAATAGTTTTAAATGTCTATTCTGGGAATGCCGGAGGCAACTCATCAGGTGTACTAGTTGTGCTTGTTGGGGTCGTAGTTATCGTATCATTGTTTTTAGTAGTCGTATCTCCATTACCTGTGCCTTTATCGTTAACAACAGCTTCACTTACTTCTCCATTTGCAGTATCTGCTTCATTTGTTTCAATTATATCTGCCTCACTGCTGCTTACATTCTTATTGTCAATCAATTTGTCAAATGGATGTGCCACTGTGAGTACAAGAGCTATAATTATGCCAAATATTACCATAATCAATACTATGCCTAGTGCTGCTGCGACATATTTGTACATTACATTATTGTTTGGCATATATTCATTCCTCCAATTAATTTCCTAAACTACAATCTTCGGTTACCTTAGCTACATATCCTTTACCTGGTAAGAGTATTTCAGCTTTTTCATATCTTTCCAATTCAGTATTATAACTCCACACTCCATTTACTAAATTACATCTCGGAAGTAAATCCATTACTGAAGTTTGGATTTCAGGAGCACCCAACATATTCCATCCTGACAGCAACTTGGTCCCTCTTATTTTATCAACTCTTAGAGGTAATCCAGATGCTACTATTCTACAATCATTATCTGCCTTAAACCAATATCCTCTACCAGCATCGAAACTTGATTGGTGTCCCCATACTCTTTTAGCAGTAACATAATTCCATCTTCTTCTTGTGCTCTCAAATTCATTACAATTTGAAGTGACTCGAGGGGCAGCTATCGGAATAGAAATCAGATTCCAGCCTTTTTCAATGTTTATGGTAAGAGAAATTTCACCAGTTACGGCTTCCGTTGTTCTATCGATGATTGCGACGTTTACTGCTGGAGTATCATTTATAGTTCGGTTCAAGCTTTCCCTATTTCTATCTACGTCTTCACTAGTTCTGTTTACAATTTCTTCAGTTCGATCTATAATTTCTTCACTATCATCTATATCTCTCTCAGTTTCGTTTACAACCTCATTTGCTGTTCTTATTATGCATGCACCGTTAGAACACATTGTTCCTTCAGGACAAGCGTAATCACCATGATCTGGGTTCATTCCTCCATCACAGAAATATTTTCTTACCATATTTTCATTAATACAAATATCTGTCATAGTATTACTTGAAATTTCTTCAGCACCAATATATCTAGTACCATCTCTTACCTCTCTTCTAGTAGTTAAGTCCAGTGAGCTGCTTGAAGATGGTTCAATACAAAATACTTCTGTTCCCGGAGCAAGCGTTTCATTTACCGGAGCTGCTACTTCTATCATGCATCTTCCATCACGGCAGATACGCCCGCCATCACAAATACGATCACCCGGAATAACAGTTCCAGTTGGACCAGTGCACATTTGTTCTTTTACAGTTGAGATACTTCCACAGCTGTCAGTCATCGTTTCGGTACTACTAAGAATTCCATTTCTATAATGTCTGAGCGTTACAGTTCCTATGATATATCTGTCATCTCCATCGCTGTCTGTACAAGTTAGCGTTTCAACAACTGCTGGAGTTACGCATGCACCATTACTGCAGATTTTTCCACTGGCGGCGCAATTATAATTCCTAGTTGTAGCGGTCGTTCCTTCACAAATCTTTTCATTTAGTGTTGTACTGCTTACACAGCTATCATTAGCAGTTGCTTCACTTCGTGTCAATAGAGTTACACTATTAGAAGCAGTAGTAAAACGCGAGTAAATTTCACCATTTTTTCTAGATGACATTCTTGTTATATCTGATCCGTCAGTATCTATACAATAGAGAGTTGACGGGTCAATTACGATATTTAATGATACTTTAGCTCCTGAATTAACAACGCATCGTGCATCGCTACCTCTTCCAACTACTGAAAATGTTGCATTTGTACGTTCGATCTTTAGCTCTACTGTAATTGGCTGATTGGTGTTATTTTCCAGGACATCAAAAATTCTGGGTGTAGTAGTTTGCAATATCTGGGTTCTTAATAAATAATTTACTGTTCCGCCTTGACCTGAACGTCTAATCGTTGCATTAGTTCCAGTACCTATACACCTTCCGTATCCATCAGGTGTTGCCATTGGTACGAGCGAATCAACAGTAAAGTGCGCATTTTCAATATCAAAACTGTTTCCTTGGCTAAGCTGTGAAGTAGTATAATCTCCATCTAAATTATCCGCAGCAGCTCCGATCGCACCCCAGTCTATTGCAAATAGGGCAGAACACAAAAATAAAGAAATCAGAAGCACTTTTTTAAATTTCATGATTTTGTATACTAAATTAACGCTTAAAAACCTATTTGCTTGTTGTAAAATTAAAATTAGAAACAAAAAAATAAATTGGGCCTGTTGAGAATCTCAGCCTAGGAATAACATATGTGAGATAGCCTTCCTAGTCTTATACATTTCTCTAAGACGGAATTCCAGGCACTTCGTGCCGGCCATTGTTTTGTCATTCTTAGGATTTTGAACTCAAGGCTTCCGCAACACCTAGACTCGAGACAGATGACTCAAGACTGGTTTCTACGGCTAACTCAGACTCATGTTCTAATATTCATTAGATATATTAGAAGACGTCATATAAGACCGTCGCTCTAACCGAGCTGAGCTACAGGCCCAAAGTATGATATTAGTTATTTGCATTGGATAGTTTTTAAAACAAATACTAAATCTTCAATTTCCTTCTAAACTTGATATAAGTAGCATAATCGATGTTCAGATTTACCGAAAGAAATCAAAAACAAGTATATATTAATTTTATCTTATAATCTAAATCATGTTCTCTAAAAATCTGCTTATAATCGGATTGGTTTTGATTGTTTTGGTTGCAGGTTGTACACAGCTTGATCAGTTTCAGAATATAAAAGATAAACTTCCTATTACCAAAAACGATTCATTGGAAATCAAGACTAATTCTCCTGGGAATTTAGGCTGCGGTCAGGATATAGATTGTTTTATTACTGCTGCAAATACCTGCAAATCATCAAACGTTACCTGGAATTTCAAGGTAGATCTTGGAGGTTTGGTAGCAGATACGACCAATTATATGGAGATTAAACCTGCTAATGGCAAATGCAATTATTACCAAAGAACAGAGAAGCAAGTGATGACTTTCAGTGAAGATACAAAAAAACAAATGCGTTCCAGTGGTTTAAGTGATGATAAGATCAAAGAACAAGAAACACAAGCTAATGAATTTGCGAAGGCAACTGTCGGTTTAAGTGTTTCGTGTAATTTTGAAAACAGCAAAGTAGTTCAACTTCTTAATAATTGGAAACACGGTAACTTCGGCAATGAGTTGAACGGACCAGAATGCACAATAACTCTACCAGATAATTCTGGAGTTACGAATAACAATAATATAAGTGATAGTGTAGTTAAGGAATCAGAGTTATCTACTGAAGGCAAAATATGTAGTTCTAATAATGATTGCAATAAGGTTGATGAGTTATGTGTTGCAAAGGCATGTGCGAAAGTTGATGATATAAAAAGTAGTTATCCAAAACCACCCTGCAGTCAACCTTGCATAGGGTGTAAAAGTGGTAAGACCTATCTTTCAAGCATTTCATATTATAATATTTCAGTTGAGTTCTGTTCTGAATGCAGCGAAGGCAGTTCTATTTTCAAATGCAGGGATACTTATATCTGTAAAGGTGTAAAATGTGTTCTTGAGGAAGCTGCACCACGTGTTGCTGGTGTTGCAAATTCAACCCATAACCGTCCCATGTGGTATGTGACAACTCAGTCAGATGGTGTAAGTATAAGTCCAGACGGAAAGTTTTGTGCTTCTAGTAATGATTGTACTGCTATCTCTTATAATTCCAATAAAGCTTCC
>JAUSHJ010000022.1 GCA_030648615.1 Microcaldota archaeon
CTTTCCATACGGGCTTTCGGGCATGGGTTCTTCTACGAATCCAAGCTGTTGGTATATTCTACCTGATTGCTTTCCGGTATATGCATAAAATTTTGTTATTCCATGCTCTATTTTCTCGCCTAACCTTAGCAGAACAAGGAATTTGCCAATACTCATTCCGTGAAATTTCGGATTCACAGAAAGGTTTGACATCTCACCCGAAGTATCAGTGTAAGGGATGAATCCGCCTAAGCCTACGACCTCGCCTCTCATGGTGACCACTCGATAATCTCGTTCTCTATCGAGTTTTGGTATGTTTTCCTCTCGGTAGACCTCTTCGATTACTTCTTTCCACCAGGTCGGTCCCATTTCTTTTTCTAATGGCCTGAAGTTGTCGAGCAGTATTTCAGAGACTCTCCTGCTGTCGCCTTGTACGAATGGTCTGTATATCACGGTTACGCCAGACTTCAGCCTGTGTTCTCCATATCTCACTTTTCTCATGTTTCTCAACTCCGCCTTTTTCAGACAGCAAGAAAGGTGTTAAAACTCATATATAAAAGTATTCCACAAAAATACGTATAAGTATACTAAAATTAGATAGATATTTAAAGATTATGGAACATATATTCCATTATGTCAATAAACATAGATGAAAAAGATACATTAATCCTCGAAGCGTTGAAAGAGGATTCTCATTCATCCATCCAGAAAATAGCAAAAAGAACAGGAATTCCACCAGTTACAGTTCACAATAGAATAAAAAAATTGAGAAGTGAAGGTGTAATTGAAAAATACACGATAAAAATTAATAAGGCAAAACTAGGCAGAGCAATGTCTGCCTACGTTCTGATAAAAGCAACTCCTAAATCTGATCACATAGGGCTTCTTGAAAAGATAATTAAGCATGAGTTAGCAGAAGATGGTTCTGCTATTACTGGGGAATTTGATTTAATAATAAAAATAAGAGTGAAAGATGTTGATGAGTTAAATCTCTTCACATTAAAATTTCTGAGAACTTTCGATGAGGTTTCTCAAACTCAAACAATGATTGCATTTAAGAATGTAGAAAAATACTAACCTAGTATTCCAATCATTGCTAAACTAATATCATCATCTTCGCTTGCAAATACATTTGCGTTTCCGAAATTAGTAGGTTCATAATTTATCGTGTTCAATCTAGCTCTAGTTTGAATACTATGAATTAGTTGTGCTCCTGCAATGTCTATAGGAGTTGCAACAAGCAAGTCTTTCACTAGTCTTGAGAAATCTGGACATTCGTCACTATCAACTATTTTTTCATCTTTAACTTTTATCCTAAGATTTTTAGTTACTCCGTCTGTTGTCAGTGCAAGTATTTCTCCGCTACCTAATTTCCCTCCAGTTATTTTAACTTGTTCTGTTCTCAATCGTGGTTCCGTGCTAGATATTATTGCATCAACTACTGCTCTGTATTTTATGTAGTCATCTAAGTTCATGCCGATGGGACTTCTAAATCTCAATTCTGGTACGATAATGAAATTAGGTCCAGTAAACGCTTTTCTAACTACTCCATCCGAATTTATAATATAAGGTTCAGAATCCCCTACTTTTGCTATGAAATATTCTCCGTTTTCAATAACAACTGCAAGAGTTACTGTTGTTCCGTCATTCAAGTTTGGCAATTCATTATTTATCATTGCACTCACATTCATAACCATAGAAGTAAGTGATTCGGCTACTGCAGCCGGGTTTTTCAAAGGAAATTTTGTTTTAGTTTTTAACTGAGGGTCAAGAAATTTTCTAGCTACTAAATCTGAAAATAACTGGCCATGCTCCCCAAGACCATCGCATACACCCAATAATACATGTCTTTCTCTTATGCTTACAAATGCACTGTCCTGGTATCTGCGTTCTCTTATTCCAGATGGAATATTCATCATAAAAACTGAAAATTTACCCTGTTCGAAAGTATATGACGCACTATCTTTGCTTCTATCAGATGGCAGTAGAAACCCGCCTAAGTGCCTGGTAACATTTCTTTCATTTGGTTTATGTACAGTTAAACCAATTCTTGATTGTGTGGTCATAGTTATATCTATGTAATCACTAATTTAAATATCTTATCAATTTTTACCACATATATTTAAATGAGTTGATAGATATCTATTTATGGCAGTATATCATGAAAAGTGCAGGGCAATATTTAGGGATCGAATTCTTCCTCATTTTCCACACGCAAAAGATCGTTTTGTCCGTTACTTCAGCGAATCCTACGACCTCGTTAGAGCATTGCCCCTAATGAATCATCCCAGCAGTTATATCATTCCATTTCGTTTTAGACATCCGATAAAATACCGAGATACTCAAGAGACACCATTAGACGAAAGATTAGCTTCCTATTTATCTAGAGTTTTTGATATCGAAGTGGCATTTACTATTCTTGGCCTTAAACCACTTACAATTGTAGAGTCTGATCAAGTAGATATCTTTCTTAATCGCTACGGTATCAGAATGTTTCAGGATACGGGTATTGAATTTTTTGTCATACCAAATATTCTTTTTGGTAAACCATTAGAAAAAGAGTTCGAACTGTGGATATACGATCCTTTAATCATTATGCCCATTCTTTCTTCACTTTTGAATCGAAAAGTTCCGCGAGATAAGGTAAGAGAAGCATTGGCTGAGTTTGATTGTTTGGATATGCCACACGAGCTTTTAGGTTATCCTGATCCGTTTTCATTAGTTGATAAATTCGGACATCACAACACTTTAGGCGTATCTAGCTGGGGTAAGTTACTTCACGCTGATTCTTTACCTGTATTATTTTCCATTGAATATTGTACTGAGGTTATGGGGTGCGTAATAGAATCTAGAGATTTGTTTCTGCCAACTATTCGCAAGTGGGCATTAGCAGCTGCCATGGTAGAGGAAATACGTGAAACCAGTACTGCGATTATTAGTCGTAGTGATATAACTAATCGTACAAATCCAAAGTCAACTAGTATTGTGATGGCCAGCGTGATTGAAAGATCAAAAGTAGTTGGCGAATGGAAGGTTTCAGAATACGGTACGTCTAATCCTTAATTCCAATCATTGCTAAACTAATGTCATCGTCATTGGGGACTAAAAAATCTATATTTCCATCTTCTCTCGGAATTCGCATTCTGTTTTCCCCATGAGTTCGTATTCGTTCTAGTATGATATTCACAACTCCTAGACTAATATCTTCCAAATGTGCTGCTTCCGTACCTAATGATCGTACGATTGTTGTAAGATCTTCGCATCCATTCACGCAAATTGGAACTTTACTAGGGTTTACAGTTATATTGAGGTTTTTTCCTATGCCATCTGATGCTATCAATGCAAGTTCTCCAGTGTTAAGGATTCCACCACAAGTCGATAGTGTCATGGGGGAATACGGGGAGACTGCAACATTTAGCAAGTTTCTGGTTTCAAGGTATTCATCAAGGTCTTCATCATAAGGTGGCGCTGGACTTTCTAATATAACTCTTACCTGTCCTTCTGGTGAAATTAAATATGCTTCAGAATCTCCAATCTTTGCTATTCCGTATCTTCTGTCTGGCAGTAAGATCATTACGGTGAGTGTTGTGCCACCGTTGTTATACGCGTCAAGAGCATCTACATTAAGGTTTGTTCCAATCTGGCGTTCTGCACTTATTTCACTGAGAAATACATCAATGGCAGTTTTTACTGCACTTTGTAATATGTCATCAAGTGATGTGTTTTTCCCACTTTCATTTTCTGATACCTCATTAGTAAAATCATGTTCAATTAATTTTTTTGCTATTCGTTCTGAATAAACATGCCCGTGTTTATAGAAACCATCAGCGACTCCTGCCAAAAGGTAGCCGTTTCTCACAACTCCAAATGTAGCATCCTGGCAAGGTGTACCTTTCTCTATTCGTCGTTTATCAGTGGATTTCACGCTTCTTGCAGTAAAAGAAAAGTGATTATTTTCAAGTGTCAGTGCCGCTGAAGGTGCATGTCTATCTGCTGGAAGTAGGAATCCGTCTAAATGCGTAGCTATATTATCTCTTGTAGGAGTTTTTATGCGTGAGATTATTCTAGAGTTCATAGTTGATATCTATTGCGATCTATTCTTAATCATTTTATCATCATTTACAACATGCTTTTAAATGAGTTGGAACAAAAGTATATTTATGGCAACTAGAAGAATTACCGTAATTCTGGATGATCACAACGTTCCTTTCCGTAACAGGCTTGAAAGATTACACAACAAACCAAGACATGTAATGTTAGAAGGTCATATCCCAGATCTGAAAACTACGGTGTCTGACCCTAAGGCTGCAGAAGATCATTGTCGTTCTTTGGCTTTTAGTATTTCTAGACTCTCTGCTCTTGCTTATTTGCGTGATAATTCAATTACTAACGCATATTGTGATAATCCAATTGTTGATTCGGTGTATGCTAGAATAGAGTCTGTTGCAAAGATAGCAAAATTGGATTTTGTAACTGCCATATCGAGTGGTCAATGGGAGATGGCAGTTCAGGCTTGGCTTGTTTTTGTTCAGCTTACTGCGGTTTGTACTCAGTATGAAGATAATTATCGTTTTGCAGCTCTCATGAATAATCTGGATCACTTAGAAGGTGACGTTGTTATTCAGGCAGGTGCTGCTGGTCATAATTCTATTGCACACTTTCTACGAATGCATTATGGTAGCGACGTAGAAATAGATCCTATTACTCGGGGTATTCTACCAAGATTTTTGTTTGATCCGTTAGGTGTAATTATGAATATGCTTAAGCTGGGAAAGATTCCAGATCTAGCCACTGCTCGTTTATGGGCTGGCCGTGCCATTGTATACACTGCTAAATTGCCCCGTATTACTGATCTAGTTACACACCCGGAAGGTCCAGAACGTTATATACGCGCGCAACAGGATTTAGTTGCACAACTTCATTCTACAAATTATGATGATGCAGAATATATGTTTAGAGACTGGTTAATTCGTAAAGCTATGGATCGTATGGGTTAGTCCAATTATCAATCAAATTCTTCCTATCCTATACGTCAATCGCCATAGTTAAACACTCAAAAAAGGCAAACATTTATAAATACCTATTATCATAAATATTTTACGAACATTTAAAAGACTACTTATGACAATCCACGAAAAATCTCTCTCAGTGAGGATTTTTTTGAATGTTTGTTAATGTGTGGATTGTCAGTAATAAATCGCTTTTTTCTGCGATTTATCTGATAATGTGGAGGAATTTTATGTCGACTGTAACAACTAAATGCCCAGAATGTGGTGAAAAAAGAATTATAAAAGATTACGAGAAGGGAGAGTTAATCTGCGGTGCATGCGGGCTTATAATTGCTGAAAATATTGAAGATCTAGGTCCAGAATGGAGAGCATTTGATGCCGAACAAAAAGGTAAGAGAGCAAGAGGCGGAGCTCCTATCAAGTACATGAGACCAAACAAAGGTCTTGTAACTGAAATTGATCAGTATAATCGTGATATTAGAGGCGGTAAGATTTCGCCAAAGAAACAGGCACAACTCTATAGAATGAGAAAATGGCACAAGAGAGTGTCCATTGCTACGTCTATGGAAAGAAACCTGGTTATTGCATTGGCAGAACTAGATCGTGTTGCCAGTTCTCTAGGTCTTCCAGAAAACATTAAGGAAAGTGCAGCATTGCTTTACAGAAAGGCAGTGAAAGCAGAATTAATCAGAGGAAGATTAATTGAAAGCGTAGTTTCTGCAGTTATCTATGCAATATGCAGAATACAGCTGATACCAAGAACTCTTGATGAAATATCCAAGACAAGCGGTATAGAAAAGAAGGAAATCGGAAGAGCATACAGGTTCCTTAAGGCTGAATTGCACGTTGAGGTTCCGCTTACCGATCCTTCACAATATGTGCCGAAGTTTGCAACTGCTCTGAGACTTGGCGGTCAAGTTCAAGAGGAAGCAATAAAGCTCATAAGAAAATCCCTCAAGAAAGGTTTGATCTCAGGAAGAGGTCCAACTGGTGTTGCCGCAGCTGCTCTTTACATTGCAAGTGCAATGTTTGGAGAGAAGCGAACACAGAAAGAGGTTGCAGATGTTGCTGGAGTAACAGAAGTTACGATCAGAAACCGATACAGGGAATTGAAGAAAGAACTAGGACTTAAGATCAATCTCTAGGTAATTGAAAATGGCACTAAAAAAGATAGATACGGTTGAGCAGAAGGTAGGAGTTGAGCAGAAAGCACAAGATAACAGTAATATCTTTGCTGCTCTATCCTATCTCAGCTTTATCATTGGTGCTGTAATTTACCTCACTCAGAAAGATAACAAGTTTGTTCGATTCCATGCGATGCAGAGTATTCTGTTCGGTGTTTCCTATACGGTCATCATTTTTCTCTTTTATATTTTCGTCTTATTTTCATTTCTTGCATTAGGTATTTTCGGATTTTTCGTATTCATGTTTATTTTTGTATTAGTATTCATATTCCTCGCAATAAAAATATTTCTCATGTACAAAGCATACAAAAAAGAATCTTATAAACTTCCAATTATTGGGAATTATGCTGAGAAGTACTCTCAGATAGGATGATGCATTATCTATTTTTCTACGTTTTACTTATTATTTTAAACTATTTCCTCCATATTAAAATACATGGATATAAACGGAAAAGAGTTAGAAAAACTTGCAAAGGAAGCCCAACAACCTGGCGAAGATTTTGACGAAGCTCTTCTTAGAATCTGTAAACAAAAGTATGCTGAGAACTGGGAAATGCCTTTTAAGCTGACTAAAATTTCTTCTTCTATTGGACAATATAATTTAATAGAAACTAAAATAAACTACCAAAGTAGACAAGTTAGCTGTGAAAAATGCAACGAGATGAACGAAATTAACAATTCTCAATGTACTAAATGCGGAACAAAACAAGATTTTTTAAGTACACTCCAAAACGTAAATGATGATTTCTTGTTTTTAGAAAATATCAAAAATTCTGATTCCATAGTTACATCTACCAAGACCGTTACAAATATCAATAAATACGATCTTATCATATGTTCTAGTTGTCACGCAAAAAATAAAGAAGCAAATCTAATATGTGTAGCATGTGGTTATAAATTAAAAAAAGGATTTTTTGATGGCTTAAAAGCGTTGCTTGGCTACGGCTAATTCTTATTTAAATTATTCCTTTCTATGTATATCCATAATGATGACAATGCAATACCTATGAGTACATGAGAAATCGTGTGCTGTGATTATGATCTTGAGTACTGACGAATGTAATGAGGAAGTAGTCAAGACCTACAAATTCAATGAATTTGTGGTCCATTTTTCCAAGTTTGGAAAAATTGGAGATTGTGACCAGCAGGTTACGAGATCTTGAGTACTGAATAATATAATTTAAAACCATGAAGTAATAATCATGGATTATTAAGGTGTTTAAAATATGAAAATTAGCGAATTAAAAGCAAAAATGGGCGGAGTAAATATCGAAGCAGCAGTAGATGATGTTGAAGAGCCAAAAACTATGAACAAATACGGACGAGAGTTAAGGTTAGCAAACGCTACAATAAGTGATGATTCCGGCTCGATTCAGCTTTCCCTATGGAACGATCAAATTGATCAAGTAAAGAAAGGCGGAAAAATAAAAATCGAAAATGGCTACGTTAACGAATGGCAGGGTAAAATACAATTAACTCTGGGTAAATTTGGTAAGATGGAAGTGCTTTAGCAAGTCGCTTCGCGACAGCAGATGGTTTATTGGAAAGTAAAAACCAAAAACTTCTTTTCTTTATTCTTGGTCTCCTAGCTGGATTTGGGATTTATTATTTTCTCTCTTCTATTTTATTTCCAATTATAATTACTCCAGTTTTTTCACCAGATAATTCTAATTTAATTCTTTCAGAAATTCATCAAGCTCAGAAGTCCATAGATATCGAAATGTATCTGATTACTTCAGATGAGGTATTATCTGCATTGAAGCAAGCATATGATCGAGGGGTTAAGGTTCGAATTATTCTTGAGAAGCGGGTTATTGCAAATGATAATAGTGATGCGTTCAACCAGCTTTTATCTTATGGCATAGATGTAAAATGGGCATCGGAAGATTTTCAGTTAACACATAGTAAATTTTTGATTATAGACGGCAAGAAAGTAATTGTTGGTTCGCACAATTGGAGTAACGCCGCCATGAAAAAGAACAGGGAAGCAAGTGTCATTGTGCAGGATGCAAATACGGTGCAGGAATTTGAAAAGGTTTTTGAGGGTGACTGGGAGAGAAATTAGTTTTGTAAGCTAACATATTTTACATAAAGCTTATTGAAAACCCTATACTTCCCTCTCGAAATTTTAACCAAATTTCCTTTTTCCACAAGTCTCATTATTAGTGTAGTAACCGTATTCAACGGTTTTTTACAAATGCTTGCAATATCAGAAGGAGTGCAAGTTTCATTCTTACTTTTTACAATTACCTTCAATATCTCTCTTTCTCCTTCAGAACAGTGGAAGTAAAGTTCATCGAAAAACTTATACCCAAGTAATTCTAATGTAGATGGCAATGCAGCAATATAATTCCCATTTGTAATTATCTTTTCATTCTCATGTAATTTATCGTAAATGTTCCAGAGTACCAATAGAAGTACAAACGGATTTCCCTCACTTTCTCCAATGATTGTTTCGAGCGCACCACTTGCTATCTTTACTCCTTTATCTTTAAGCTTTTCTTCAATATATTCTTTTATTTCAATGTGATTCAAAGGTCTTAGTTTAATTATTTGAAAAACATTTTTGTTTATTCTTTTTTCTGATTTTGAGGAAATGATAATGTTTATATTCAATTTTTCTAGTTTTTTTAGTACCTCAGAATTTCTGTCTACATCTTCTATAAATATGATATCTGCAACTTCTTTTTTTAGTTCCGATATGCTAATTCTGCCTGCATAGAGAGTTTTAGTTTCTAATTTGTTTTTATCTGCAATTTGTCTAAATTTTTTCATAAGAGTGGTTTTTCCTATTCCTTTAACTCCTACAATGGCAATTTTCATAGGCGTATGCTCATCCAAATATGCAGAAAATAGTTCCATTTCTTCCTTTCTTCCGAAAAGTTCTTCTGTTTGCAATCCTAGTACGAATGGATTAGTGCTTTTCATAAGGTGATTTCACATCTAACATTTAAAAAACTACATCATTTGTCGTTTTTGTAGTTTCCTCTCGCTTGTCAAACTAACACCTTTATAAATAACTTAAGTGGCGAGTATGATATGGACTGGAGAAATTACCTCAAACTAAGTATTCTTGCAGTTTTCCTAGTTTTACTTTTAGCCCCTGTGATTTATGCACCTGATCCCCCTCCAGTAAATCCAATGGGAACTCCGTCAGTAAGTAGTGGCATAGTAGAAGAAAATTTAACTATTGTTCAGATGTCTAAGACCAAACTGGAAAATGGCGATTATCAATTAGACATAATCGTTCTAGCGGTGGATTCAAAGACACTATTGCCATATTTACAGACAAGGGATGCTGCGAAAGAACAGCTTGGCACATACCATTCAGATTCTAATGCGTTGTTTGATTTACTTAAACAGGATATTTTTAAACAAAATCACGAACAACCTGTTATTAGAGTATTAGATACCCAGGTGTCTGTCAGTGTTGTAGATCTTAATGGACATTATAAGGATATTACCTCTAGTTGTGCAGGGGGTAACACAGGAATCAATCAACAAGGTAGCACGTACATACGAACTAATCAACAATTTTCTCAACCAATTTATAGTCCATTTGATACCGCTGATCCTCCCACTCCTGTTCCAGCTACTTTTGGTAGTTGTGTAATTCCGCACAATGAATTTCAAGGAACATGCATAACTGTTGTGGCGTCCCACACTCCAGACTCAGCTAGTAATCTTAGGTTTAGACAAGCACCTCCATCAGCTCCAGTAGAGATATGTGATACTATTATTTCAGCTTCAGATGTTCTCGGAAATGATTTTAAGCGTGCATTTAGTCCACCTTCACCTAATAGTCCAGAATTCTATTCTTGGTTAGGCGCATTTGCCCTTCTTGGTTTATTATTAGCATCGATGTATTTCAGTGGTAAAAATCCAATTAGTTTACTAGATATAAATACTCCTAAACTTCCTTCTCCAAAAGGAATTGCAGCCGGCGGTCAGATACTAGGTCCTTTTGGTTATACAGAAATGAAACTTCATACAAATAAAGCAACTGCTGCTGCTGCGAGTACTATTAGTGCAGTTCTCCCTGCTTTCATGAGGATGAATGCTGTAAGTTCAAAATGGAATACGATAAATAGAACTGTAGAAGAAGGAATTCCACGTTCTGCAACCCTAGCAGATAAATTGATACTTGGTCCCGGGACAGGTTTAAAATTCGCATTATCTGACATTGATAAAAGCAAAAATTTTGCTAAAGGGATAGGTGTTGCTGGTGCAGCTGCTGGTTACGATGTGATGCAATCAGATTTCCGTTCTTTGCTTAATACTCACATGTACCAATGGAAGGAGCCCCAACATGCATTATTTGGAGAATTGGTTTCTAAATTGGAGAAACAAGGTGGCAGTGCCAAATCACTGGGTCAATTATTGACTAATTATTATCTGGGTATGGAGCAGTATAAACGTTTAGAAGCATTAACTGGTCATCCCGACATAGGTAAAAGAAGTAAATGGGTACAGATGGTTCATACGGCAGTAGGTGCCACTGTAGGTTCCAGTAGATTTGTCCATCTTAGCTCCTATCCTCATTCTGCCATAGACTCTATGATACGAAGTGGTCCTGTAGTTGCCAGATTTGGTAGTGCACTTACTGGTGCAACTTTAGATAGTACTGCAAATCTTGCAGGTAAACTATTAAATGTAAAATCATTACAAGGGGGCGCATTTAGCAAAAAGATGGGAGAAATTGCAGATAATGCTAAAAACAAGGATAACCTCTTGGTAAGAACTGCTTCTGCTCTTGCGGGTGCTTCTCCTGACAGAGTTGTCCTAGGTTATCTTTATCCTTTAAATGATAAGATGAAACAGCAATATCAAATGATGCGAGATGCAGCATACAGAGATATAATGCGTTATTCAATATCTGAAACGTTTAGGAAAAACGGTATGACATTTAATCTCACTGCTGAAGAAATAGCAGAGCACGGTTACAAGTATGGTGCAAAGCATCTTCTTGAAAGAATGGGGATGACAGAAGAAAGCCTTAGAAATGTAGCTGCATTCGAGGCAAAACTTCATGAGATTCTTAAAGATACTAGTACTTCTTTACATCAGAAAACTGAAAAAATACTTTCACTTGGAAGTTCCTATGGTGTATCTACTGCTCAGGCAAGAGGTGAATTAAACTATTTACTAAATCTTGATAATACAACTCATAATCGCGATGGCAGTATCTATCATGATCAAATAAAACTTATTGATATTTATGAACATCTTCAGGATCATCATAATGCCAATAAAAATTCTCAGCCTCATGAGAATGAATTCCAATACATGATTGCACACGATAATCTTAAATCAGGTCAGGCATGGGAAGCCTACAATGTTCGAAGAATGATTTGGGAAATTGAAAATGGTTATCTTAAGGAAGGTGCAGGAATACATGAGGTAGTAGAGCAATCTTGGATAGATTTGCTTAATAGGACGAGTTCGCTTAATCCGATGAATAAGAGCTATAGTGCAACTCAAGATCCAATAAACCCAAAAGATCCTAGAAATACTTCTATGCCTGAATTTATGGCAAGGGAATTAATCGCTAATTATAGTAGTCTTCAAGGAGAGCTTCTTGGGATTCTAGGGAGACATCTTACTGATGATGGTAGAGAAGCATTTAGGCAAATGAATGGTCATGATTTAGATCCAACCAAGGTGACCATGGCAGAAATGTCAAATCTTCTTCAAGGCCATAAGATACTTGCAAAGGAAATGGGAGTTAAAGATGAGCATTGGATGTACGAAGGAGTTCCACTTCAAACAAAATCTAATCTAACCGGAGAAAAAACAAAATTGAGTGAAAGAAAAGCAATGTTCTATTTAGAAGATGATAAAGAAGTTCCAACACGGCCAAATTGGTGGAAGACTGACAAGCAACGTTTGTATGTTGAAGGTCTAGATAGCAGGGAAGCATACGCTCTTGGTCAGTATGTACAATATCGTTTCACTCGTGCTAATACTCCGTTCCATGATTCAGAAATGGAAAGACAATTGCAAAATCATCCAGACAGAGCTTCGATGACCAATGAAACTGCGAACAATATGCTCAAGAAAGCATATTTGGAAAAACTTCTCATGAAAGATATTCAGGAATTTATGAATTCAACCATCGGTTATGGTGTCTATCAAGGCGGTCAGGAACAAATGAGGTTCATGACTAAAACTGCTGCAGCTTTCCTCGCTCATGCCCTAAGAGAATCAGAAGAACGTCCAGGTCAGAATGCTGAAACTATCCGTACCCTCGAACATCTTGACATAACCAATAGCAAACAAATGAAAGATTTCAAACAATTATACACTGACCACAAAGATAAAGTCGATGCATTGCTGGCGAAGCCACTTACTTACAATAATATGGCTAAATCAAAGAGTACCTGGGTACAGATGTACGAAGGAGGTTTTGTACCATACTTACATGGTATGCCTATATCTGCATTTGATAGAACACTAGGTGGCTATGTTGCCATAGAAAATAAAGCGAAGAATAGATGGGAACGAGTTGACCTCTCAGATATTGGGGATGCTGAAATAAGAGCAGCACTGGGTTCTCAACAATTACTTAATCAATATGCTTCTCTAAGACAGCAGGGTCAAATTGAGTCAGAAGCTCCGGTGTCAGTATCTGATAGAAAACAGAGACCTATGGTCGATCCTGCAACAGGTCAACCACTCCATACATCCTGGAAAGAATTCATTGAACAAGCCAGAGCAGTTACTAAAGACCAAAGTTTCCAGCATGAGAAAGTATTTGCAGCTCTTGTCAAGAGTTATGGAGATATAACTGGCGACCAGCAGAGTTTTTGGGAACACAGTAATATGAGGATAATGCCTAAACGTGATGTTGTACCACTTTCTTCACAAATGGGGAGATTCTTTGGTTTTGATTCTGAATTAGCAAAATCTAAAACTGCACAAAGAGCTAGAAATGCAATTTTAGGTGTTGGAGATTGGATTTCCAGAGTTTCATTTGCATCCGCAGGTGCAGTACATGAAGCATCTTGGGAGATAACTGGTTCCTCTGAAATATATAAACAAAATCTCTGGCGTATGTCGCACGATGTTCATACTGGTAAGTTCAAGGAACTTCTGGGTCAAATGGATCCTATTAATAAGAAAAAAGCCGAATCGGCTTTGGATAATTTAGCTCTCGTTGGTACTGGTTATCATGCAGCATGGATGTGGGCAATAGACAGAAATCCATGGGAAATGTTCAAAGATTACGGTTACATGCAGAGACTTTCTTCAGGTTTCCAGTATGGACCAAGAATGACCTATCCAGTTTCAATGAACCTTCGTCCAACAATGTCTGCCCAAGAGTACATGAATTTCTATTTGCTAGGAGGGTGGATGATGGATGATATAAAAATTCCATTCACCAAGGGAAAACTCAAAATACCTGGTTTAAGATCAGCGTTCGATGTCTATGCTTCTATGTTTAGAAATGCCCAGGAAGAACTTCAGGGAAGCCCAACCAGATTTGACATTCAAGAGCATTATACTAAACCATATATATCTACCCAACCACGACTCAGAAATTTCTTCCAGTCTCTTGCAAGTCCTACTACGTCTCACGCTTTCCAATTGCCAGGAATTAAGCAAATACAGGAAAAACTTGGTATGGGCGGAGTGCCAATGGAACGATTTGGTACAGGTATAGAGATAGGTAAAGGATTAAGACATACTCCTCAGGAAGCATCTTTCCTAAGACCTGGTCTATTTGCTTATTTCCGTACTGGTCCTGTTAATCCAGGTGCATCCATACTCACAATGAGATATACTCATGAATTTGATCCACTACAAGCCCAGATGTTATCCTATCGTTCAATGGTAGGTGGCGAAGCAAACCCATCAAGAGCATTCTTCAAGCAATATAATATTACTTCAGAAGCTGCGATGCGCGATACTACTAGAAAGAAAGTAGATCCACTTATGTGGCAGTACCATGGTGAAGAAACAAGGAGAAGCTTTGGATGGTTTACCAATCAGGCTAATGCATTTGCTTCTCCGGTTCATTACTTTTGGAACAGTGGTCTCGGTTTCATTCCATTCCTGCCTCAGCTTTCGCCTAAAGAACTTTTAACTCATGGTTCAAGCCTTTATAAGAAGGCTAAAGATACGCATAAAGAAACTTTTGCAGATACTGGCTCAGTAAAAGAGGCACGTTCTGAAGCAGCGAAAGAAGTTGGAAAATCCTTGTGGAGTACTGTTGGTGGCGGTGGCAGTGGACTTAGAAATTTTGTAAAGATAAGCGGTTTGAAAAACAATGTTCCATGTTCGAGCTGTGGAAGAATGAATGCCCATGGCACTCAATGTAGCAATATGAACTGTCGTAAATTCGTTCCGTGATCTTACAACTGGAAGCGATTATTAAATACTTAACATGAGAAATCTATTTTGAAATAAAGTTGATTCAATGAACAAACATATTCTATTCGTTCTGGTGGCATTCACATTACTCATCGCAGGTTGTTCTACTTCTCTTAGAGATTATACTGATGATTATGCCGAGGATTATTTGAACGGACTTCATCTGAGAGCTAACGATCCAAACAAAGGGATTTTTGACTATGAAGCATTTGGTGCCTGTGAAATTGGTACATGCAAAGGTTTTGTCTGTAAGTATACCGAGAGCACTCTTTGCGAATATAGCGGTGCACTAGGTCGTCTGGGTGGTTGCGGATTCAATTCTCTTAAGGGCGGTTCCTGTGAGGTCATTGATAATTTTGGTGATAAGGAATATCAGGATTATAACGATTTGACTCCAGGTAAACCAGGTGCAAATTCTCAGATTATGCAATTTATGATTGGTCAAGGCGCATCCTTCGGAGATTTCTCAGAAGCAAATCGTTACTGTAATAATAGACTAACACTAAGTACGAAATGGCTGGTCGGAGATGACAAATCTGTATACAAATCTTCAGACGCTGACCGTGCAGGTTGTTTTCTTGATAAGGACATAATGCCAATGTATATTCAATATAGCGATGGCAAAAATATTGACGTAGATGCTGCAAGTCTAAATGCACTTACTCTTGGTAAAGCTGATGTTGGTCCAGCAATAATAACCGCAGAAATGAATTTTGATGGTTCTGACCCTGCAGTAATTTCAAAAGTTAAACAACAACTCCTAGCTATGAAAGCAGCATGTCCAAAATGTCTTGTTGCGTTAGCACCTAGAATGGGAGAAAGTGAAGAAGTTCTTAATAAGTTCTTGAAAGATGATGCCGCAGTAAGTAAGTCAATTGATTTGGTTGCATTTGGAATAGACAGCAGATATGCCAGTGTTTGTAATGGGGATAAAATTTATTTAGCAGATGCTCTTCCATTTGCAAGAATGATTAATTATAAATTTGGAAAGCCATCTATAATTGCATATATAATGGTAGATGAAGGCGGAGCAAATTCTCTTTCGTTGAATCCAGCTCTTCGTAATACGTGTACCTGGGATCATGCTAATACGGTTAATGCATATTCATCATTCTTTTCTAATCAAATTCCATCATTTAGAGATGCTGGAGTTATAGGTGCATCTCTCTATAGTTTCAATACTGTTTTTGGAAATCCACTTAATTGTAATAATTGTGCAATTGCTTCAGATGATGAGAAACGCGATATATGGTTTGGCTGGTGCCAGGCCTATCATCATAGTACTACTGACATTAAAACTGACGCTAATTTACCGAGTATTTCATTTGGTGTAAATCCTACGATATTTTCAGGTGGTTCTGGAGGCGTCTGTAGTCTTTCAACAACTAATCTGGGTGCATATACGGGGGTTACTTATAAAAATCAGGATTTCTCACAACCTCAAAATCCGCCAGCAGAGCCACCTT
Source organism: Microcaldota archaeon (assembly GCA_030648615.1). GTDB lineage: Archaea > Micrarchaeota > Micrarchaeia > Anstonellales > Bilamarchaeaceae > JAUSHJ01. The sequence goes on from JAUSHJ010000022.1 coordinate 16,012, forward strand.
TAATTAAAGCAAGCTTTACCTGCGAGTCTTGTTTAACTCAAGGGTCAGATATTCAAAGTGTTAATGGTGTGAACTCAGGAGCTCTTGATATATTAAAGATGTGTGAACAGGATCCGCCTAGCCCTAATGAATTACTAGATAGTATAATCAAGAAATATAGTGAAGCCAGGGATCTTGATAGTTCGCTTGTCCGTGCAGTTATCTGGCAGGAAACTACTTTTACTGATACAATCGGTAAAGGAGGACAGTGTGCAATAAGTTCTGTTCCATTAAGTAGTCGAGGTTGCAATCTTAATGATATAAACATTGCAGGTGCAAACGGTCTAAGCGATCCTGCTGGTATATGTGATGGTGCAATCCAAGCAAAGGCTGCACAAATTCATCTTACCAATCCATCTACTCAAAAGTTCTGTGCTTATGGAATAATGCAGAATATAGAATATCCAACTTATCTTTATGGAACAGCAGGTAATCCACAAATTATTACTGACAGTGGTTGCTTAGATGTTGATGGACAATACAATCCATTTGATCTCGATCAATCTGTCTGCCTTGGTACTTATAAGTTAAAAGATTATAGCGATCAGGTGAGAACAAGAATAACGGGCAATCCAGATTATCAAGAGAAATTAGACCTCATAAAACCTGATGGGACAGTTGATGCATATAAATCAAATCTCTATACTGCTTATCTGGCACTTCATTTATACTATGGAGATTTTAATTTTAATCTGCCTAATCCAAATTGTCCTAATCCAAATGATCCCAATGATCCAAATTGTCAAGATGTTAATTATGTCAACATACCTGCGATAGTTGAAAATTTTAATACACTTAAAACCTTGATTAATAGTTGCGAGTCACGTCCGGATGGTTTTTATTGTTCAAAAGAAGTAGACGATGGCATGCTCTATGGTCCGGTTGAGGATAAATGCCGTGATGCTCTGGGCGAGAAAGATTTCATAGTATACGGAAGAAAATGTACTATTAATAACGAGCAATGCAACATTGATCCTCTAACTGAGGATTACGGTTCCTGTGTTTTGGCAAAGTACAAGAAGATGATAAATGAATGTGCTAATGCAGTATGTCCCTCGGACCAGAAATTATTCAATGAAATGGAAGCACTCTATCCTACTCCTGTTATTCCGCCATAGTTAGTCTTGGGTTTAGCGTTCTGGGTCTAGTGTATGTAATCTTATATCTAGATGTTTGAGTCTAGTGTTCTGATTAGGGATCTTAAGTTTAGAAACAATAAATAAAATAGTGAACCAACAAGATTCTAAACCAGAGACTCTAAACTCTAGACTGAAAAAAACTTTTAGGGCAACCATTTTTTCTTATCTATTTTATCCTTCAGATACTCTCCTACGAACGTTAGCCTCTGACCTTGCAGTGCGTCCTGTTCAATTTTTTTCTTCGTACTCAAAACTAGTTTCAGGTTATCGACCCATGGTTTGTGCATATTTATCCAGGGGTAGCTGAGCATTTCTTCTGCTCTTTTAATGTCAACATCTTTGGCTTTTATTGTCAATTTATCTAGAAAATCAAATTCTGTTATATCTGTCATGGTCACTCCAAGAAATCTTGATTCTGGAACTGCAAAATCACGACCTAAATATGCAAGGTTCATGCTTCCTGTTTTAATTGTCCAGTAGATATACCATCCCCAGGCATCACAGTCCATAAAACAATAAATAGGTAATCCTTCATCTGCTAATTTTCTCAATAGTCTTCGTGTGCCACGCGATGCCTGACCTTTAGGTGTAACTAATAAACAGTTTTCTTTTTTCCAGAATTTATCTTCGTTCAATCTTTGCCAGAGGGCATCCTTTTCGCAAACTAAGACATAGTCAGCTTCAATATCTCTAAATTTCATCCCGTTATCAACATCGCTCGGAATCATCCAGCCACTTCTTCCCTGTTTCCTGCAATCTATGGTAGTTTTTTCTCCGCCAAAAGTATCCTCTATGGTCATTGCACCTGCAACTACTCCTTTCCTGTCTGTTGTCAAATGCAAATCTTCTCTTTTAATCCCAAGTGCAACTTCCAAATCTTCCACCAGTGCGTTGCTTTCACTTTGTTCAGTAAATAAATCTTCATCCAGGTTTTCTCCGAGTGAAAATTTTAACTGGTAGTAAAGACCTCTGATGCTTGTGTGCAGACCTTCATTAACGAATTTTTTTGTTTTTGCACCTATAGCTACGGTTTGCATGAATGTTCTTGCCTGGGAAACGCTCAGAAATTTCCTTAACTCTTTCTTATCTCCTGTTCTGAGGCAGCCAACTCCTTCATCATAAATAATATTGCTTTTAGTACGGAGAACAGTTTCAAAAGTAGGTCCTTCTCCTTTATTTACCTCTGCAACCATATGCTTGCCCAGGTCTTCAAGTTTTTTCTTTGCATTTTCTTCACTCATAGGAACACCATTATTCTTCTGTTTCTTCATCATCTTCATTTCCTTTCACGCTAGTTTCCTTATCATCTTCTAGGACATCTTCATCTTTGGCATTTGCGTATTTGTTTTCTATTATTCGTTTAAGTTTTTCGTGTAGTTCCTTTTTTATCTTTAGTCCGGCCAAGTCTGCAAGATCATTTGCAAGTTGTGATGCATATCCTTCAATGAGTTTTTTCTTTGTAGCTACTTCATGTGCTCTTCGTTTTCCACTTATATATTTCTGGACATTTCTAGCAGCTTCCATAACTGCATTTTTTATTTCATCCATTACATCTTGTTCCTGTGAAATTGCCTGTTTGCCTGCACCTGTATAAGGAACATGGACGCTCACTAGATTAACTAATACTACGATAGGTTCTTCGTCAAATTTTTTCAATCCGTATCTGTTCCAATCAACGCTCTTAACAGCCTCAGTTATTCCACAGCCGCCAGCGTCAAATGGTAAAGGGACTCTATTGGCAAAACGCATTATTTCTCCTTTTTTGCCTGCCTGGGAAACGCCACCACCAAATGCAATTGCAGCCTCAATCATAAAAGGAACTCCTCCCTGGTAAACTTTCGGTGCGCGTTCAGTAACAGCAAGAACTTCTGGATTAAATATGTTCATAAATGATTTTTCTACCTGTTCGCGTCCTATGGGTACAATAGAATCTGTTTCTGGTGCAATCCATTTTACCAGTTTGAATCCTTGGACAATTGCTTCAGCATCTTCCCAGGACATATCGTCTGGTTTTTTATCAAAATCTACATTTTTCACAATATCTCTCAATTCGCTTACCTTATTTGCACTTACTCTTGCTAAAGAATTTTGTAAAAATGCAGCTATTTTTCTATTTTCTTTTTGTGCTTTTGCCAAATCAAGCAGATCATGTGCACCTATCCCTAATGGATGAGGTTGAACTTCCCTTGGTCTTTTTGGATTTTGCTGTATTACTCTTGGGAACACTACAGATTCCTTGTTTGGTTCTATTAGGGTTAGTTGTGCGTGTGGATTAGCCAGGGCAGTTCTTCTTAGGTACTCATAAACACCGTAATTGCTTTTTTCGTATCTTACGTCCTTGAATTCAGCTTCGTAAATAAGGCCGCTTTTGTTTTCTGAGTTAGGTTCTTCAACAAAATTTAGTAATTCTGCATGATTAGTTTTGAAATCTATGGAAATTTCGCAGGATATTTTTTTGTCATTATGATACGAAACTGCTCGTGGATGTTTTCCTGTTGTAAGTAAGGCATACATGGTACAGCCGGCAGCTCCGATACCTTGTTGCCCTCGTTGCTGGACGTACCTGTGGAACTTAGTTCCTGCAAGCATTTGTCCTAATGCTTTGCCCAGATGAGTTTTAGGGATACCAGGACCATTATCTTCTACTCTTATTAGATAGTGATCATTGCCTAATTCACTTATTACTACTTTTATGTCTGGTAATATTGCTGCTTCTTCGCATGCATCCAAAGAATTTGTAATTAGTTCGTGCACTATGGTAGTCAGTGATCGGACTTTGCCTGAGAAACCAAGCATCTGCCTGTTCTTTTTAAAGAATTCAGCTACAGAGTGTTCTTTGAACTGGGAAAATATTTTATCTTGTGCGTCTGCCATAAGTGTTTCCTGTTTCCAGTCTAGAGTCTTGCGTATCTAGTATTTTTTTATTGTATTGTAAATTCTAAATTTACAACAAGCTTGTTGCAATGCAACAAGATGTCCATTGTCTGATATGTCAGACAATTGGGTGTGCACAAAATTTTTTATCAATTTTGTGCTACTTATCTACTGGGAGTTTTTATCTGGTGTCCACTAATTTGTAATAAAAATATATAAATGCGATGGTGATTTTATGCTAATTTCTAAGTCTGGCACCAATTATCTGCTGTTTTGCTTTTGCAAGATAAGCAAATACACTTGCGTGCTGTGCACCTTCAATCAACATGAATACTGCTTCTTTAGCATATTCCATGCTATCTATCTTTGAGATAATTCCAACCGTATCTCCATAAATACTAAGATAAGAATCCGTGGCTGCTTCTATTTCAGTTTTCATGGTTCCTTCTTCGCCAATTATTCTCCCCCTTATTCTAATTATTGCTTTATCACTTTTAACGTACTGATCCAAATCTATCAGGAAAAAATTAAAGTCTTCATCAAGTATTTTTAATGCGTCATGAACCTTAAAACCTCTGCCTATGGCTTTTACAACGTCTTTTGCAAAAAATATATTTGCTGTTTCCCCGTCTATTTCAACTTCGCCATCACTTGCTATGTTTAGCTTAACAATGCATTTAGCTTCAATTATTTTTTTGATTTCGCCGTTATTGCCTACTAGAGCAGAAACTCTATCGGTCGGTATTTTTATTATTTCCATTGAAAAATCACCTGATTCCCAATTGTTTGTTATAAAAACAATGGGCATATTGTTGTACATCACAACAATCTTGTTGAAATATTTGTCCAAGCGGACAATTAATGGTTATCATCTTTCTTATATTTTTTCGTTCCACTGTAAATTCTATCGAATTTACAACAGGACAAATTTTCACATCAATTTGTCCTTATCCGTTTTGTTAATATTTTCTGCATCATCTTTTTTTATTAATTTTGTTAGTAGTTTTTTTACTTCTTCGTTACTCTCCATAGTAAGTTGCCTCTTAGCGGTTTCGCTTATTTTTGGATCGTTATCTCCTTTAAGCAACATAGCAGCAACTTTTCTGGTTTCGTCATCCCAATGCATAACCAACGCTATCAGCGCATTTTTTATCTCTTCGTCTTCATTTTTTATATCTGCAAGTGCAATCATTGCATTGTATTGGTTAGATTCAACATCTCCCTTTGCAATTATCAATAATTCTTTCTTAAGATACACTATCAAATCTCTATTTTTCATAGTTTTTATGTACGCAATAACCGCTTCAAGTGTATTATGCTCCTTTATCATTATTTTAAACGCTTCTTTAATATACTCTTTGTAATTGTCGGTCTCATATATTTTATTCAGTGCAGCAGTTATTGTTTTATCTGGTTCTTTTCTTTTATCAAAGGAGCTTACAATAACTTCGTCAAAAGAGTCATCCCAATTACCATCAATTGTCATCATTAGCGTGAAACGTGCTACGGAATTCTTACCGATATCATAATATGCTCCGCTTTCTGGATTTTCTATCACAGACAAGCCTATTTTTACTAATCCGTGCCGTTCGCTTTCGAATGGTTTGAAGTCTTCTTGTGTCGGTGGTTTTTTGGCTGCGTAGCTAGCCATGATTTCCCAGAATATGTCGCGTATATTTGCATCTGGTTTGCTCGCGTATCTTTTCAAGTCTAGTTTTTTTGGCTGTTCTGGCGGCAACTGACCTGATGAATCGTCATCTCCTCCGAATGCCTGTGCCGGTTTTGCCATTGATATCACTGCTGTAAGCTGTAGGCCATAAGCTTTATGCTTTAAGCTATAAGCCTTAGACCGTAGACTAACCAATTATATTTTGATTATAAAATATACTTTAATACATGCATTAATCTTTAAGATTTTTACATATTGCTTATTGCCTAAAGCATATGGTAATTATAGTGTTAAACGGAATATTAAAAGGTTGCTGTCTGCGAAATTATATGCGAACTCGTGCAGCTATCGGAGGATGAGGCTTAGGAGGGTGTAATATCTTATAGCTTGGCTTGAATCTAGGGAGTTCTAAATCCTCTCGTGCCAATAAAATTCCTTTAGTTTGTTTTATTGCTTCTTTCACTTTTGATTTTACTAAATTACCGGGGTCGTACATATAATCATTTTTATAACGGGCTGCTTTTTCTTTTTCAAAGTGTGTTAGCAAAAGTTTTAGTCTTACTGCTATTGGAAGTAGATTTATCGCAATAGTTAATTCGTTTTTCAAATTGACTCTACTTTTTATTTCTCCGAATTCAAGCGTAGTGGGATCCAATCCATGCATTAATAATTCTGTAGTTAACTCATGGCTAAGTATATCCCTTGAAAATCCAAATCTTTCCGAAAGAGTCATTTCTCTGAATCCGTGCTTGCGGTAAAATATATCTAGTTGTTCTGTAGAAAGTGGGAATTTTACATCTCGTGCTTCTTTTGCAATGCCTTCTCCTGGTCTTTCTGGTTTAAGATAAAGGAGTTTACCTTGTTCTCTGGCAAATATCTGAGCTATTTGGACTAATCGAGACCCTAATCCATGTCCAAAAAAAGACGGATCTACTTTTGTTTCTCTCAATTCCATTAAGTCCAGTGGAACAGTCCATAATCTTCCTGGAATACTTATATGAAATCCGACCCACCCGACTAATTCTTTTTGTCCATCTATTATAGCACTTGCAAGGATTGCGGTTTGGAAGCTGACATATGCTAATTTGGCTATTTCAAAAAGAACCTCTATTTTCTTGCCATTAATTTCTATAGTTTCTGTTAATACTGGACGTTGCATCATTAGGCAGTAATCAGCAGGATAATTCATGGTCTAATGGTGTTTCAAAGGGTTTATAAAAATGTAAGCTTCTGCGAATACGTAATAATATTGGAACCTAATCGAGTTTAAGAAAATCTAGTTACAAATATTTTTATATTAAATCGTTAGAAAATAACTAATGGTTTCATTTAGGCCTATAGATCGAATTATCCTTAGAGGTATGGTTAGAGATGCACGAATTGTAAAATACGCCATGCTTGAAACTGGTTCAGTTTTGTTAAGAGTAGAATATGCGAAAGAGCTGGACATTCGCATTAGACGGATAAGACAATATAAAACAAATCCATGCGGACAGCCAGAGGATTTATTCAGGAGTGTTACTAAGTACTGAAAAGAAAACCTATCTTTATGATTTGCCCATTCGGCCACCACAGCCTAAAGGCTGTGGTTTCATTATGGCCGAAGGGCAAAGTTGTGTAAATTCGGCACTTCCTCCCAAGGTTAAAACTATGAGTTTCCGTGCCGAATTGACACATGAATAATATTCTTAAACTCTTTCTATAACTATGACTATAATTATAACCTGCTGAGTGTATGGTATGAATCAATTACTTTCTGCTGTTAGATTGCCAGTGGCAGAACATGGTCTTGCAAAATGCTATTGGCTTACTAGAGATCAGACAGCACAAAAAAAATCATTGATAGCTGACCTAAGAGCAAATCCATTTAGACCTATCCAGCCAGAAGAACTTCTTTTATTTCAAAATCCTATTGGTAAGTCCTGGAGAGTTCAGGATCCAAGAGAGGTGACTATCACACGAGATGGCTACAGAATACTATATACGCATACTTTTTTCTTTACGCCAATTGATGAAAAACTTCTTTTAACTATCGGTGAAGTAGGTTTCGCACTTCAAACAGATGGTTCTGTTATTTTAACCAAAGCTTATCAAGTTTTGTACGAAGCAATGAAAAACCTTTTAGAGAATGGCATGGCTAGGCATTACGCTCGATGCTGCGAAATCTGGCCAGATTATATTAGTAAATATGGTTTTGACCCCAACGATGATACTGGGCAATCAATCCACGAGTTTGTATCTATAAATGGTGGTCGTCCTCATTCGAGGAATATGCTAGAACCTAAAGATAGAGAAATTTTTCCAGATGGATATGATAGTTTTAGATACATGAGTGGTTTTGCAGTTTATCCTTTTGCAAAGTTGGGAGAAGAAAAAGATGCTTTTCATAGTCACGTTATGATGCACTTACGCGACAGTTCCTATTTTCCATCAATAGGGGATATAAGTTCTCATAATCAAATCAAATCCTCCATATTATGGATGATTATAGATCCGGACTTTATTCACCAAACATTAGGCACAAATTTGCCTAACGAACAAAAAATTAAGGCGATTATTGATCATCATGTAAAGGGAATGGAAAAAGCAATTTGCATTGGTGTATCAGAATCTATAGAAATACCAACAGAACCACAATTGATTCCATTGGTTAGAGCGCATTAGTTTATCTATATTCTTTTAACTAAAAATTAAAAACTGGTAACTCATAAAACTATTTATATCTTCACATAGCAAGTTTATCTATGAAAAATATTTCATATTTATTTGTAATTTTAGGATTGATCTATTTATCTTCTTTGAGTTATGCTATAGACCAGGATGCATCTTATATATTTAAAAATGGGGGGGGGGGACATAATTAGATATTGAGGTAAAAAAATGGGCAGTGAATATCTAAACATATGCGTATATCCAATGATGTTAGTAACCGGTATTTTTCTTTTAGTAATCACAATAACAAAATACGGATTTATATCTGCGATATTTCTAAAATTTAGAAAAATAATCGAATCGAACAATTACGTTAAAATTTTGTTTATTGTAATCGTAGGCTACTTACTTTTAGGGGATTTTATAAATGAGACGTTGAATTACCCGGCCAGATTTTATCCAAATCTCTGTGATACATTTCAATTTGCATTTCCGATTAGACTTGCCAGAACAATGGATTGGTCGATACCTGGTTATGCTGAAAGGTATAGCGTAAGAGATTGTTACTATAGTGTTTATGTAGCAACAAATGATACTAGCTTCTGCAATCATGTCGCCCAACCATACGAATGCGTTTATATAACTGACCATAGTCCGTGCCGTTATGACGATGCAGCTTGCCTTTCGTATGTGGCAATTACCAAGAACAATATTAGTATGTGTACTCAAGGTAGGCGCTACCGTACTAAAATTGATTGCATGTCTACCTTCTTAGAAAAAAGTCAAGATATAAAATCTTGCAATGTTTTTGACGAATCGTATAGCTCATATGGAGCATTATGCGGAGCAGTATATACAAAAAATAAAGCAAGAATATGTAATCTAATTCCAAGTGATGAAAGTTATGAGTATCGCTGTTATCTTGTTTAAAGAACCTTTTCCATCTCCTTCAGATCAAACAGCAACGCCGAGCTATCAACTTTATCCTTAAAGCTCCTGGCAAAGAAAGCATAGTGAACCTCATACTTTTCAAACAACGAAGAGGATTTGACCTTTTCCTGTGTTTCAGCCAGCAATTTCTTTGCTGAAACTCCGGTTTCCCATTTGCATTCAACAACCAGCAGTTTTTTCTCTTTTGTATTGATCGCTATTCTGTCGATCTCAACTACTTTTCCATCCTTCGTGTTATCCCAGAAGTTAGCTATCTTATCGAATTCAAACGGCAGTTTCTTTTTCCTATTAAGCATCTGCAAGGTTTCCTCTGCAACCTGTTCGAATTTCTTACCAACAAACGGATTAAACAGAGGCGAAAGTTTTTCCTCGATCTTAGCCAAATCTCCCATCTCCAGATCTGAAAAATTAGGGTTTACAAACTTAAACCAGAAATCAAAGAAATTATCCTTAATCGAATACCTAGCCCGTTTCTTGTTTTTTTCATAGAAAAGAGGGTAATCCTTCGAAACGTAATGGAGCCTCATCAAGGCATTCATATATTTGTTAAGATTTCTAGAATCAACTCCGATGCTATCACTCAGTTCCTTGATCGTAGTCTTTCCGTTAGCCAAAGCTTCAAATATCGCAAAATAAACTTTAGCGTCGTTAAACTCCTGATTGAGGACAAATTTAGGCTCTTCGTACAAGATGCAGCCTTTGGAAAGGATCTTTGTTTTGATATTCTCCATTACCGATATTTTATCATCGAATTCTTGTAGATAAAGCGGAATTCCTCCTCCGACTGCATAGGCCTCTATCTGTTTTTCGATATCATACCTAGAAAAGAATAATCTCGCATATTGGAAAGAAAGAGGATTAAGCTGCCATTGTCCAGTTCTCCTTCCGTAGAGGGGACTTTTATATGCTAAAACTTCATCCTCCATCATTGAAATGCTAGATCCGCATAAGATGAGATAAATATTGGAGTCATGTATTATCTCATCAGCGATTGTTTGAAACTTAGAAGTAATTGTCGGATCGCTTTGGATAAGATATGGGAATTCGTCTATTGCAATAATCCACTTTTTGTTCTGTTTTTTGAGATACTCAAAAGCTTCTTTCCATCCCTTAAAGGAAATACCATCATGGCCTGAGGCTTCAGCTATCCTCTGAGAAAATCTTTCGAAGTTTACTCCGTTTTTTCCTTTCTCTGCCAAAAAATAGATTGAATTTTTTTCCTCGATGAACTCTTTTATGAGCTCGGTTTTTCCCACTCTTCTCCTTCCGTAGATGACAATGAATTGCGGCTTGTTCTGGACGTACCGTTCTTCCAGGAATTTTAACTCCTCTTCACGATTGATGAATACCATAATCATATTATGATATGATTAATTTAAAAACCTTTTTATTTACGCTTTTATCGGTTTTCTATCCGATACTTTTAATCATATTCAAATATGACATATCTAAATATGATAAAACCTGAAGCCCCCAGCGACCGAGCAGATGAAATCTGCGAGGGAAGGGGATTTGAGTGAAACGAAAAGCCCCCAGCGTTCTCAGATGCTGTCGTTGTTAGCCTACACGATCCATACAAGATCATGCATGTTCTGGTAGGATTATTGCATGGGAAGTATTTAAATGTTGTTACGATTTTTCTCCAAATTTTCTGTTAATCTAAATTTAATCTGAGTTCCAATTGCATCAAACGCAGCGTACAGAAAAAATAAGCGGATAACTTCCAAGGCAAATGTTGTGAAATTCCAAGTTTCTATTTTATTTTTATTTATGAAATTAATCGAAAGGTTTTTAGCGTCCAAATCATACGATTTGTGTCCTTCCGGATTTCTAAATGTATTGCGAAGAACTTCGAATAACATTTTATAAGCGCCGTTTTTGTAGCAATTGCTTAGAGCATCGATGGCATCCCCATTGCTTATTTTCTTTAACTCATCCATACTTTGATATTTTTGCAAGTGGCTAGATAGAGTCATCTTCTGATTTTTTATAAGGTTTTGAGCGATTGGTCTTAAGTCGACATAACAAATGTCTTCGTACATAAGACTATATAACTCGATTAAACTTCGTACATCATCTAATGATAAAGTTCTTGTATGGAACATGTTGTGTAACCAATCTATCCTTTCTCCTACTCTTTCAGCATTTTGTGTAGTATTTCTAAGTCTAACGACTGCTTCATTAAAGTCGAAAGGGCGATGAAACGGATTAATCCTAGCACCATATATTAAGTCTACATAGAATAAGTTAACTGCATCAAAGTAGTGTTTATACATTTTAAAAAATTCGTCACTAGATTCAGCTTCCAACGCTTTCATTAAATCTTCGAAAAGTTTATCACTCTCAACTCGGCATTCCTCCTTGAATTTCATGTCATCTTTTAGGAGTGTTAGTACCTCTAGCCTATTCTGATTATTCGTTTCCAATACTCTCTTTATTTTTTCATCTGTAGACTCATCTGACATAATAAAATACATATATCATACTATTTAATCCCTCTCAATAATTCTCTTAAGTCAAGAACATCGGAATGGGGCTGAGATCAAAGAAGCATATAAAAAAGATTAACAAGTGATAACAAAAAACTGCTAACATTCCAGTTCATCATATCAAAATATGCTAACACTGAGAGCTAATTTTAAGCCGTATTTTCCTATTTTTACGTCGATACTTTTAATCATATTCAAATATGACATACGTAAATATGATAAAAACTGTGAATTCCTCAGATCCCATCTAAAGAACTATTTCGTTTCAATGAAATTATCAAAAATGATAATTATGATCATACAAAAAGGGAATTTTTTCAGTGTTGTATCCTCCATACAACATCTTGCATGAAAGATTAAATCGTGTTGAACTAATTATTACCACCATCCGATTGTTGCTTTGCAACAATGGACACCATGAACGACGGATCGTTCATGATTGTGCTCAAAAATCGAGGTGGTATTGTGAATGTGAAAAGTCTAGTGTTAACGCTGTTTCTGTTAGGTCTGAGCTTTGCAGCGCCGTTGAATATCCCGGCAGATCAGCCGATATGCAATTTGTACGGTCTGATAAGGCTTTTCGGGACAGTGGTAGGGGTGCTTGTGGCTGCCTATTCGGGTTTCCATCTTGCGACAAGTCACGAGATGACTGAAAGAAACAACGCGAAGGCCCTGCTTGGCGGAGTCATAATCGGTCTTATCGTCATCTGGATAGCCCCGATAGTCGTTACCAATCTGGTCGGATCGTCAAGCGTCTGTGGGTGGACTTCTTGATCGATTTCACTGCAATAGCTGATTCGATAAAACTGATTGCTGTTTTCTTTTCAGTCATTATCATCAGCTATGCAGGATTCGTCTTGATGACTAACAATAATCCGGCAACTAGGAATGAATGGAAGGAGATAATTATTGGGGTTCTGATCGGCATTTCCATTATCTTCCTGGCGCCTATAGTTTCGACGACTTTTACCGGAGGCGGTTACTGTAGCCCTTAGCAAACTGTTTTTTCTTGTGTTTTTGACTTCGATATCATTCGCCTATCAATACCATGACTTCGTATGGCAAAGTGACTACAGGAGCCCGGTGCAAGTCCCAGACAACCTGCTAGGCAATTGCTACCAGTTCGTAGACAAAGCAATCTGTGATACTACTGGCAATCTTAGCGTGAGCCAAAAGAAGAACCTGATTCTGAACGGTCTGAACCCAAATGTTTCTTATCCCAACTATGATTTCATTGATTCTTGGAACACAAAAACCGTTTTTACGAAATACGCCCCTAACGATGCTAATATCTCTAGTTCAGGTGCTATCCGAGATGCATGGGTGAAAATCCTTTACATCAATCCTTCGGTTTATCTGGATAATAATACGCTGGTCAATGGAACTGGCAAGATATACTCTGAAGCCAATTTCAGTTTTGTCGTTCCTTACAGAACATTTTCGCAAGACTGCCAGACTAATTACGTCATAAAAGGATATGACTACGCCTTGGATCTTGATAACAACGGAAACAAGATAAATTCTGAAAACGGAAAAATGGCGAATTTCTCATTGACGGAAACCAATAATACGTTCGAAGCTAGATTAAGCATTCAATCCGAATACGATATCCAGCATTTCAGATGGCAGCAGAGATGCAGCACCAATAGCAAAGGCACAGCTGTCTGTTATAGCATCTGCGAACTCTACAGTACCGATGTTCTCATCGATCGGCTGAGTATCAACGATACGGAGGAAGCCTACTTATACAATCTCACTAATGATGCTAAATATATCGTAGATGGCGAAAACAACAACTTGCTTGACTATTGGTTTTCTACTAATACAAGCAATGATCTGGCCAGCATGCTATTCAGAAGCGGAAACTCTTCTATCTCGATCAAAGGTGTCGACTATAAACTAAGATACGAGCATGAACCGTATAATACTCTTAGCTATGAGGCAATCAGAAAAGAAACAACTGTTTTACCTTATGGGGTCTCGATTTTAGCTGATAATGAATCAGAAAACAACTCCATAATTTACAGGAAATTTCATGCAATCTTCCCATCTAATAATTGCAGCTTGACGTTTCAGTCCCATTTCGATACTTTTGTTCGCCCTGATTTTTGCGATATAAGCAATGAAACACCAGTGCTAAACATCTCTTTGTCTAATAGAACCAATGAATCTGTTGAGGTCGAAATAACATTTTTTGAGAATCATACAAATGCAGCTCTTGAAAGTAAGGAAATAGATATTGCTTATGGCAACCTACATCAAACTGCAATCACAGATACAGATGGTAAAGTAAAAGTCACTTTTCCTTTTGCAAAGGAGAACAGCATCATAACTGCAAAATTCACCACTGATCTTGAAACAAAGAGCGCAGAAACTCTATTTGTGATACTTCCCGAGACTCCGGACATAGCCAGCTGGATTCTTTCCGGAGCTTCCACCGGATTGACTACGCTCGTATTCTATAAAATCTCAAAGGGGTTGTTCTATGCTGTTTAAGGCGTCTCTTCTTTTGTTATTGATACTCTCAAGCGTTCTCGCAGATTCGATCAATATAAGCGTAAATTCACAAAGCTGCAATAATGGAGGAGATTTGACATCTGCCATAACCAATCTGCCGCAATGCACCTCAGATGCGATATTCAACACCTTGGTAAGCGGCTTGATATATTCTGCCA